>JAGFJD010000101.1 GCA_024102975.1 Phaeodactylibacter sp.
CCGTTGAGCTGCCCATCACCCGCACTGCACCGAAAGGGGAAGCCATTCGGCGGGCAGCGGCCGGCAGCTATTTCGAAACAGTACCCGAGGCTGAGGCCGCAGTATATTCCGATGGAGCGCAACGGGAGGAGGACGCCTCCCTGCCGCTGGCCCTGGTGATCGAAGACCACCCTGATGTGCGGTCTTATGTGCGTTCCTGCCTGGAAGGCCTTTTCCGGACCGAAGAAGCGCAGAATGGCAAGGAAGGCCTGAAAAAAGCCCAGGAGCTAACCCCCGGCCTCATCATCAGCGACGTCATGATGCCGGAAATGGACGGCTTTGAAGTATGCAAGCGGCTAAAAACCGGCCGGAGCACCAGCCACATCCCCGTCATCCTGCTCACCGCCAAAGCCGATACTCCCTCCCGCCTGGAAGGCATCGAATACGGCGCCGACGCCTATCTCACCAAGCCTTTCCTGGCCGGGGAGCTGGCCCTGCGCGCCCGGAAACTGCTCGAAAACCGAAAGCGGCTGCACGCCTATTACCAATCAATGGCGATGGAACCGCCGCCTGCCGGGAGCAGCGGCCAGGAACCCCAGGAGGCCGCCTTTGTCCTCGAAGCCCGGGAAATGGCCCTGCAACACCTCGACGACCATACCTTCAACGTCAACGCCCTGGCGGACGCCATGATGATGAGCCGCTCTCAGCTCCACCGAAAGATGGGCAGCCTGATGGGCATATCCCCGGTTCAGTTCCTGCGCAACCTGCGCCTGGCCAGCGCGCAGCAGATGCTCCGGGCCACCGACCTGCCCATCGCCCACGTGGCTTACCGATGTGGCTATACAGACCCCAGCTATTTCGCCCGCATCTTCCAGCAAGAGTTCGGCGCCACGCCTTCGGAGTACCGGAGCAATGGGTGATTTCCTGATCTTTCTCCTGCGACAATTCTCCTGATTCCTGCGACAAATATCATAGCCCCCTGCCAATCCTTTTCCCACCTTTGCTAACAAGGCGTACTCACCGGAGCGCATTATTACGATACGCCCCGGTTATGCCGCCGGGCATTACGTTAATTGGGCATAAAGGGGAATCTTGCCCAATCAGCGGCCGGCGGATAACTTCCCGGGAAGCCACATAAAACCCTGTTCCCTGAATCACCAGAGAGGCCGTGCCCGTAAGCGGGCGCGGCCTTTTTTATACAGGCATCTCTGGCGGTGACGTCCTGGCTGGAGTCGCGCCGGCATTTTGTTCTTGACAAAACCAGGCGTTCGCCGGTATAATTCCATTCAGATCGCCGCTCTGATTTCCTTCTCCCTGCTGTAAAACCGCAGGTAGTCGTGCCACCAGTCCCAGTGGAAGCGGGCCCTGGCCAGGCGGTCCACCTTGCCGTTGGCGGAGATGACGAGCAGGCCGACGCCGTGGTGGCGGCAGATGCTTTCCAGTTGGCGCTGCTTGTCAATGTCGAGGGAATAGTAGGCGTCTTTGGAGAAGGCCAGCCAGCGCTCGTCGGCGGGATACTGCTGGATCTGCTCGATGACGCGCAGGGTGCGGTGGCCGAAGTGGTTGCGGGTCAGCCAGGCATAGGCGCCGCCGCCGATGAGGAAGACCAGTGCAGGGACGATGAACTGCCAGAAGCCGTCATCCCATTTGTAGAGGAAAAAGAAAGTGCCGCTGAGGATGGAGATGAGCAGGGCTGCGCGGATGACGTTGAAGGCGAACAGCTGCTTGTCGAGTTTGGGGTTGATGGCCGGCAGGGTCTTGTGCGACTTGGCTTCCAAAGAAACGACATACACGCCCCACAGCCAGTGGCGGAAGGCCAGCAGGCCGTCGGCGCGCTTGCTGCCGTGCTCTTTCCTGGTGCGCACCTCCGGCTCGGCGAAGATGCGGCCGCGGCGGGCACGGCGCTTGTACTGCTTTTCCAGGTACTTTATGGCTATGGCCTGTACGGTGCTTTCGGCTAATCTGGACATGGTGTGGTTTTAAAACCATTGAGGTTTCGGAAACCCAATCGTTTTCAGCCGGTAAATATATATTTTTTTTGCATCTTCCACTGTGCGCTACCGCAATAACACCTCAAACAACTCACCTCTGGCCTTACTCGCCTCCACATGCAGCGGGCTGTCCGTCACTGTGCCCAGGTTAATGGCGATGAAGACATATAATTTCTTTTCCGGGAAATAACGAAGCTCACATCCTGCTCCGATCCCGCCGCCGCTGTGGCCGATGGCCGTCTGGCCGAGGATGGTGTCATGCCCCAGCCCCAGCCCGTAGCGAGGAATGCCTTTTTTGTCTGACACCCAGGTTTGCATCTGTTCCAGAGTAGACGTGGCCAGCAGCTCGCCTTCCATCAGCCCTTTGAGGAATCTAACCGCTTCCACCGGGGTAGCGACGATGCCGTCGTCCCCGGCCAGAGAAGCCACGTTGTTGCGCTGCAGTTGGGAGGCATTCTCCAGGACGCCGTCGCTGTAGCGGTCCCAGTAGGTATTGGCCAGTTCCGGGTAGCTGAGGTAGCCAGGCTGGCTGCGGTAGAAGGTGTGGCTCAGGCCCAGGGGCGCGAAAATCGTTTCGGACATAAACCGGGCGTGGTCGCCGGTGAGGGCATCCACCATCAGCGCCAGCAAGACGTAGTTGGTATTGCGGTAGGCATAGCGGCTGCCGGGTTCGAAATCCAGGGGTTTGCCGTCGATGTACTTCAGGTAGTCCTCCGGGGAGAAAATATGATTGGGGTGCTGCAGGAGGTAAGTGACATAGGCCGGCGAAAAGTTGTACTCGGGCACGCCGGAAGTATGGTTCAGCAACATGCGCACGGTGATCTTCCCGGCATCAGCGACGAAGCGGCTGTACTTTTCCGGCAGGTATTCGGTGAACGGCGCATCCAGGTTGACCCTGCCCTGTTCGTACAATTTCAAAACGGCGACGGCCATGTAGGTTTTGGCGACGCTCTGCAGGTACTGCAGGTGGCAGGTTTGCATGGAGACGCCGCCTTCGATCTTCGCCAGCCCGGCGGCTCCGGCCCACCAGCCTTCTTCCGAATAAACGGCCATGGCGCAGCCCGGCACGCCGGACTTTGTCAGCCGGTGCATGGCCTGTTTCAGCGCTGCTGCTTTAGAGTATCCGGAATTGATGGCATCCGTTTCCTCCTGGCAGCCCGTAACGGGCAGGCCCTGCTGGTGTACGGAGCAGGCGCTCAGGATAAAGAGAGGGAATGCCCAAGTTATTATCTTATTGCTCATTTTGTCGAATTTTTATATCGCCCTTACCCTGCCGGGTTAGAGTGTTTTACTTAAAGTGTATCCGGGTTCCTGCCTGTATCAGCGTCTCCGGCACGAGCGGGATGCTTTTGTTATACCCCTTGGCCAGCAGGAACTGATAACTGGCAAAAGGAGAAAAGTAAGTATCCAGAGCATAATTATCGTATCCAAGAGAAATGCCGGCAGGCACCGCCAACATTCCCTTCCCTTTATGCCCCGCTGAGACCCAATCGCCGTTTTGTTGCCGGAAGGATTTCACCGGGCGGAAGGCGTAGAGGTAACCCACTCCTGCCTTTATTTCAGCAAAAATACCGGAAGAGGCTGTCGGCCTCCAGGCAGATTGGGTGTAGAGCAACAATCCGTTGCCGATTGCCCGGTTGCGGTACCAGGCGAGGGTGAGTTGCTGGGCCCAGTTGTTTTTGCCATTGTAGCTTACCTCGGTGCCTAACCCGATGCCCACGTTGGAAAAATTGGTTTTGAGATTCCGGAACGGCAGGGCCAGGGAATGGAACTGCAGGGTAACGACGATGGGAAAATTCCGGTATTCCCGGGCGGCATCCGCCTGAGCGGACAAGGAAAAATTCAGGCAGCAGCTAAAAAGCAATAACAGGATGTTCCTTTTCATAGCAGGGTTTTCCGGCAAAACTAGGGCAGGCAGGGGGCCAGAGTCAAGAGCAGGGCGGGGATTTTCCGGTGAAGTGTGGTGGATTTCGGGTTGGGATGTTGGAAGGTTGCGTCAAAAACGTTATGAATATAACGATTGCAAATATCATTGCTTTCCAACGAACCAACTTTTAAAAGCCGGCGCCCTGGTACGGCTGACCGGAATCCTGGAAGGGAAATTATCGTTATGCCCTCTGACCAGTACCTGAATTTTCCCATTTTCGGCCCGCTCGAAGCCGGCGACCATTTGGCGGTGGAGGAGGAACTGCCGGTTCAGGCGGAAGAATAAGGAAGCGGGCAATGCCTCTTTCAATTGGCCGAGCGACTGATCGATGTAATACTTCCTGCCATTGATAGAACAAGCCAGCACATGGTCGCCATCCACATAAAAGCCGGCCAGTTCGTCATAACCGAGCAGGATAGCCTGCCTGCCCAGTTTTACCATCAGTCCTTCGGCTTTAAGCCGGGTTTCCTCCCGGCGCCGGGCTTCTGAGCGTTGCCATTCATTGTAATAATATATCCCGATGTAGATGCCGTTGATCACAAAAAACCAAACGCTGATGATGACCAGGTCGCGGGTGTAAAAGTGGGCGTCCGCCGGCCGGCTCCGGGCAATCCAGCTTGTCAGCTCGGTCAGCAGGCTGATCACCAGCAGGCCGAGGAGGGTCGTGCTGGCCAGTTGGATGAGGATACGCCGGAGTGGTTTTTTGCCGTAGGGCAGCACTTTGTCGTAGTACAGGATGAGGTACCGCACGCTTAGCCAGGCGGCGTACCCCTGAAGGGTGTCGATGGTAAAGGTGAGCGCCAGGAATCCGTTCAGCCGGATGTTGGTATAAGTGAGGTAATAGTTGAAAATATTGATGACGGGGATGAGCGCGAGGAAGAGGGGCACATCGGGGTAGTATGCGGAGGCTGCATTTCTGTCGGCCGGCAATACCGAAGAGTTATCCGGGCTTTCTGATTTGGCGCTCATATACGATGCAAAACAGGTTCCATAAATATAACTGTTTTGCAACAATTTACGGCTGCACCGCCAGCCTGCCCACAGCCACTCTGCCAAACGGATCGGACAGCTGCACAAAGTAAAGGCCGGCGGGCAGGCTGCTTACGTCAAAAGAACAATCGGCCGCATGGCAGGCAAAACGAGCTGCTTCCTGCCCGTTGGCATGGTAAATGCGCACGAGGCATTTGCCGGCAAAGGCGCCGCCGGCCTGCAGGCGTATGGCGCCATTGCCAGGGTTGGGAAACAACCGCAAATTTTCATCCGGCCGAGGAGCAGTCAGCCTTGGGCCGGCATTCAGCAAGCCGCAATCCGCTTCCGGGTTGCCGCAGTATTTGTAGACGCCACCCTGCATGCCGATGGCATAACCGACATTGGGCACCGGGAAGTGGATTTCCCGGATGGGCTCTTCCTGGCCGCAGTTCTGCCGCTCCCAGCTCTGGCCGCCGTCGCGGGTATGGAGAATGATGCCCTTCTGCGCAGCCAGCCAGCCGGTATCGGCACTGACGAAAACCACATCGCCAAGCGCATAGGAACTGTCCAGGCCAATATCCGCCCAGGTATTGCCGCCATCCGTGGTTTGAATCAGCTGGCCATAACCGCCGGCGATGAAACCCCGTCGGCTGTCCAGGAAATACATATCTCTCAGGGAACGCCGGCCCAGCGGGATGATTTCCCAGTTGGCGCCGTCTGACGTGCGGACAAATACGTTTTCGTAATTTGACGGATTGACAATATTCCCGGTTTTGCCCAGAATGTAAACCGTATCTTCCGAAATGGCAAAAAACTGTTCTACCTGATAGTACCCCTCAATGGGCGTTTCCTGCCAACTGTCTCCGCCATCTGTCGTTTTTAATATCCCGGTGTACTGCCCGCTGGCCCAGGCCACCTGCGGGCTGGAGATAGCGCCGTTCAGGAGGTAACTCCCGTCGCCCTGGTTCTTGTCCAGCCAGTCCTGCCCGCCATTGGCCGTCCAGAGTATATTGCTCTCGGCAGGGTCTACCCCACCGCTGTAGTGCTGGTTGCCGGCTATGATTACCCCCACCTGTTGATTGGCAAAGTGGATTTGGCTCAGCAGGCGGCGGGCATTGGGCGCGTCCGGCGGAAAATCCTGCCGGGACCAGCTTTCGCCACCGTCCTGCGTATGCCAGATCGCCGAGGCGGTGATCACCCAGCCGGTTTCGGCGTTGACAAAGGCAGCAGATCGAAAAGCACTTGTTTCAGAAAAGTCCAGTTTCCGCCACCAGCGGCCTTCTTCCACGTTTACGGCATGGCAATATTGGTATTCCTGCGGCAGGCAGGAAGTAGCAACCGTCAGGCATACTTCATAACAACCTGGGGCCGAATATTCATGGACAGGAGACCGCTGCTGGGAAACCTGGCCGTCGCCAAAGTCCCAGTGCCAGCTTTCGGCATTGGCCGAGCCGTCTGAAAAAACGACCTGCAGGCCTTCTGGTTCGAAAGCGAACCGGGGATAAGGTACCGGGCAAAGCAAGGAATCGCAATCGTAGTCGTAATCTTCGTTGATATAAAGCAGGCCGGTGCTGTCGCGGGCGCAGGCCAGAAACTCGAAGCCGCCTTCAAAGTCGGATTCGCGGGTGAAGCCATAATCCAAATCTCCGATCCCTTCAACCCAATGAAATACCTCCCCGTAGGAGGAGCCTGGAATGTGCAGCCTCAGGTACCGCCTTTCCGCTCCGTTGAGCAGGGCAAACATCCCGATGCTGTCCACCTCCAAAGCAGGCGGCCCTGCCCATTCATTGACAAAAGTTTCTCCCGGCTGCAGGCTGAAATCGTATAATCGGCGTTCATCAAAGTTACAGGGGTTCGCCCCCCGGCGAAAAAATACCTGCCCGGCATCGTACCGGATGTAATAAGGACTCCCGATCCTTCGGTAAAAATGGTATTTCTGGCCGCAAACTACCGTGTCATGCAGATATTTCAGGGAATAGTTGTTGTCGCCGCATTGGTCGATGACGTTGCAGCGGTACAGGATGCCCAGCTCCAGGCCGGGCCGCCCGAATGGAGAATCCTGGGCATAAGCGGCATCATAAACGGCAAACAAAAAGAGAGGCAGGACAATCTTCGAACGCATTAGTACAGTATAACTCATGGGATTTAGAATTTATGGATACAAGTTCCATAAATTCACGGTCAATATCAATAGCTTTTCAAAGCGCATTTAAATCCTCCGCCCCCTTCAGCAACTCGAGAATCTGCGGGTAAGTATCATCAGAAATCAGGTAGTAGATATAGCGCCCCTCGCGCCTGGCCTGCAGGATGCCGTTGTAGCGGAGGATTTTGAGGTGGTGGGAAGCGGCGGCCTGCTCGATCCGCAGCCGCTCGTGGATATCGGTTACTGATAAGGGTTGCCGGTTGCTCAGCAGGTTTATGATGGCCAGCCGGATGGGGTGGGCAATAGCCCGCAATGCTTCCGAATATTGTTCCAAACGCTCAAATTCTGAATTCGCCACCATAACAAATTGATTTTTCCCTAACTAAAGATAAGCGTTCCGGGCCGCCCTGTCCGTTCCTTTTTCAAACCGACAGGCATGGACTTTTCCAGTTCATGAAAAATAATAGGCTCATTATCAGGTTATTAGATAATATAAATGTTGGCTGGACCCAGTTTTGTGAAAGTGTAGTTGCCGGGCAGGATGGTAGTGCTTCCGGAACGAAGTCCCGGGGCAGTTATTAACGCCACCCTGAGTAGGCCTCGGCCTCAGCCTTAACCTCAAACCTCACGTTATTTTATTAGACAAGCTCTCAGCCAAAAAAAGGGAAAAGCATTGCCGATTTTTTACAAATAAGCGGGATATTGGCCGTATTACATCAAATCAGATACCAACTATGCTCAACCGCCAAGATCCCACTCAAACCAAAGCCTGGAAAAAACTGGACGCCCACTTCCAACTCATGAAGCAGCGCCATATCAAAGAATTCTTCGCCGAAGACCCCGAGCGCTTTGAGCAATTCTCCCTGAAATTCGAAGACATCCTGGTCGACTACTCCAAGAACCGCATCACCCGGGAAACCCTCAGCTTGCTGCTGGAACTGGCAGAGGAATGCAAAGTCGGCGAAAGCATCAAAAAGATGTTCTCCGGCGAGAAGATCAACGAGACGGAGGGCCGGGCGGTGCTGCACGTCGCCCTGCGCAACCGCACCCAAATGCCCATTGAGGTAGACGGCGAGGATGTGATGCCGGAAGTGAATGCAGTGTTGAAGCAGATGGAATCCTTTTCCAACAAAATCGTCTCCGGCAAATGGAAGGGCTATACGGGCAAGCGCATCACCGACATCGTCAACATCGGCATCGGCGGCTCGGATTTGGGCCCGGTGATGGTCACCGAAGCTCTGCGCCCCTACTGGAAACCGGGCATGAACGTGCATTTCGTCTCCAATGTCGACGGCACCCACATCGCGGAGACGCTCAAAAGGGTGGATCCGGAAACGGCGCTCTTCATCATCGCCTCCAAGACTTTCACCACCCAGGAGACCATGACCAATGCGCATACCGCCCGCCGGTGGTTCCTGGAGCAGGCCAAAGAGGAAAGCCATATCGCCAGACACTTCGTCGCCGCCTCTACCAACCAGGAGGGCGTGGCTCAGTTCGGTATCGATACCAAAAACATGTTCGAATTCTGGGACTGGGTGGGCGGCCGCTATTCCCTCACCTCTGCCATCGGACTGCCGATCGCCTGCACCATCGGCTTCGGCCATTTCCGGCAGTTGCTGGAGGGGTTCGACGTGATGGACATCCACTTCCGGGATAAGCCGCTCAACCGCAACATCCCCGTCCTGCTGGCCCTGATCGGCATCTGGTACAACAACTTCTTCGGCGCCGAGTCGGAAGCCATCCTGCCTTACGACCAGTACATGCACCGCTTCCCGGCCTACTTCCAGCAGGGCAATATGGAGAGCAACGGCAAATATGTGGGCCGCGACGGGAAAAAGGCGAGCTACCAGACCGGCCCCATCATCTGGGGCGAACCGGGCACCAACGGCCAGCACGCGTTCTACCAGCTTATCCATCAGGGCACCAAGCTGATCCCCTGCGACTTCATCGCCCCGGCCGTCAGCCACAATCCCATCGGCGACCACCACGCCAAACTGCTGTCCAACTTCTTCGCCCAGACGGAAGCCCTGATGATGGGCAAAACGGCCGGGGAGGTGCGCGCCGAACTGGAAAAAGAGGGCAAGTCGGCAGCGGAGATCGAATTCCTCCTGCCCTTCAAGGTCTTCGAAGGCAACCGCCCGACGAATTCCATCCTCCTGCAAAAACTCACCCCCCGCGCCCTGGGCAGCCTCATCGCTATGTACGAACACAAAATCTTCGTGCAGGGGGTCATCTGGAACATCTTCAGCTTCGACCAATGGGGCGTCGAACTGGGCAAACAACTGGCCAAAAAGATACTGCCGGAACTCGAGGGGGACGGGAAGGTGACGAACCACGATTCTTCTACCAACGGGCTGATCAATGCGTATAAGCAGATGAGATGACCCGGAGCGGCCACTTTCAAGTGGCCGCTTATAAACCATCCCGCACGAAAACTCCCCGCTGCCTGACGGATACTCATTCTCCCGGCAATTAAGGCATACGCACTGCATCTTTGGGTTGACAACAAAATTACTCAACCCAAAAGCAAGGCGCATGAACAAGTACCTCTTCCTCCTCTTCCTGGCAACCCTCCCGGCAGTTTCCTGCAAGAAAAAAGAAGCTGAAACTGCCAAACCAGCCCCCGTCGTTTATCACGACCAGTTGACCTCCCTCACCTTCACGCAAATCCGCCTGGGCGACGGCGTGCCGCTGTCCCTCGACATCTCTTTCCGCTGGAAAGTGGAGGCGCCCAAAACCTTCTTCCAGCAATTTCCCTCCGAGGAACATTTCGCACAGGGTATCCTCCAGCCCCGGGCGACGGAAGCCCTGCGCCGCATTTCCAATATTTATGCGAGTGTGGATTCCGTCTTTTCCACCCAACGCGAGCGCTACATCGCCGAACTGAAGGCCGCTCTGCTGGAAGAAGCCGGCGAACCCGGCGTATTGATGAAAGAGGTGATCCTCTCCGACATCATCTTCCCCAACACTTTCACCCAGGCTATGGAAAAAGCCGGCCTGCGGCAGCAGGAGCTGGCCCGCATCGAGCAGCAGAACGCCATCGACATCGCCGCCGCCGAAGCCGAACGCAAGAAAGCACGGGCCGACGGACAGGTGGCTATCGCCAAAGCCGAAGCCGAGGGGCGCCTGCAGGACATCAAAGCCCAGACCGAAAAGAGCCGCCGCCAGAGCGAACTGGCCAAGGCGGAAACCGAAGCCCAGATAAACAAACGCCAGGCGGAAGCCGAAGCAGAAAAACAACGCCTGCTGGCCAAAGCCGAACTGGAAAAAGAACGCGAGCGCATGCAGATCGACATTGAGCGCCAGGAAGAACTGGCCCGCGTCGACTTCGACAACCAACTGGAACTGGCCCGCCTCTGCCAGGACAATCCCACCTACGCTTCTTTCCTGGTCAACCGGGAACTGGCTTCCAAAGTGGAGATCGCCGTACTGCCGTCCGGGAATGACGTGGGGGTGCTGGGCGGGTTCCTCAAGGGAGGGCTGAAGGATTGATGATTATCCCCTGGCAATCTCAGGGTGATATTGTTTGGCGGCGACAGCCTCCGCCGGGTGGAACTACAGATAACAAACGACCCCGAATGGGGCAATTCCGTGACCGTAAAAGGACCCTGGAAATACGATGCTTTCATGATCGTTGGTTCTATCCACTCCCTTCCCGAGGGGCAGATAAGCAGCAATCCGGGCCTGTGCCCCGGGACAGAGGCTCTTTACCCCGGCATGTCCCGGCCGGTTTACTGGACGGACAACACCGCCGCCGAGCAGTACCAGCTCAACGTTTACGGCACCTATACTGCCGGCCCGGACGGCTACTCCATGTACCTGGATTATCAGATAAAGGCTTCCTGCTATTCTCTTTCTACCCATTCATCCTGTGACCAGGTGATCTACGCCACACCAGAAGGGCAGCCCCTCTGGGACCCCACCTATCTCTTCTGGGAAGGCGACCTCAACCAGGACGGGCGGCCGGATTTCATGCTGATGGCGCCTCGATCGGAATATTCCGCCATGTACCATCTCTATCTGGGCGGCTCGCCGGAAGCGGGCAAGGTGGTGCGCCAAGTGGCGAGTGTCGAGGAGTGGGATGGGTGTTGAGGGCATACTACTAGACATTTTTCTGGACACAGAGTACGCCGAGGAGACACAGAGTCACACAGAGGCCTGATTATCAATGGGAAAAAATCCGTGTGCTCTGTGTTGGTCTCAGTGCTCTCTGTGTCCAAAACCATTTTGTCCAGGGGTGTGCGTTTCGCGCCTGTTTAGAGCCCCATTCCGGACTTCAACGTGAGACCGTCCAAAGTCTAGTAAATCAATATACAAACTTCACGCTCACCACCACCGCCGTCCCCCCTGTTTCCCCGCTCTCCGTTTTCCACTCCTTGATCTCCAGCGGCTGGCTGATGCCATGTTCTCTACCCAAAACCTCCAGCCGTTCGCGGATGGCCTGCAGGGCGGTAGACTGGTGCCCGCTGGCCTTTTTCCGGCGGCGGCTCTCTTCTATGCCGATGCCGGTATCCCGGATAGTGATCTCCAAAATAGGGCCTTTTCGCTGAAAAGCCAGCCCGATATGCCCTTTTTTGCCCGACGGGGCGATGCCGTGGCGGATGGCGTTCTCCAGGAAGGGCTGCAGCCATTCTGATAAACCAGGCGGAACTGCCCGTCGTAGCGGTAGAGCCCGTGGCCGTAGGTGCCGATCCAGAACTGCCCCAGGCTGTCCTGAGTGATGCTTCTCACCTGCGCCTGCGCCAGGGCCGCCGGCATTTCGGGGCGGACCAACTGCCCTTTCTCCAGCCATGCTGTTCCGTTGTCCGTACCGATCCAAATGCGCTGGCCTTCTTTCAGCAGGCAATAGGCAGGGCGTTCACCGATGGGTTCGGGGGGTATCGTATCGGTAGTATAAATGAATAAACCAGTCGAGGAAGCGATCCAGATGGTGTCCGGCCCGCTCGAGGTAATGGCGTGGACTTCGGCGGAGAAGGCCGGGGGAAGCGTCCGGAAGGATAGTCCGTCGTAGCGGCAAAGCCCGTTCTGCGTGCCGATCCACAGCAAGCCGTCCGCGGATTCGTAAAGAGCGGTAATGTAATTGCCGGGCAGGCCGTCGCGCGAGGTGAAGGTTTGGAACCGCCGCCCGTCGTAACGGCTCAGGCCGCCGCCCTCTGTTCCCATCCAGATGTAGCCGCGGCTGTCCTCCAGCAGGGTATTGACACGGGACTGCGCCAGGCCTTCCTGCACGGAGTAGTTGCGGAAGTTGAAGGGCTGGGCCGGGAGCCATAACGGGATGGCCAGGAGGATCAGGAAAAGCCGGTATTTTGCTTTCGTGCGCATAGGGTGGGAAGATAGGGGATTTCGGACAGGATGAACAGGTTTTGCCCGGACGTGGAGTTGTGCAATAAGTAAATGTAGACAGGATTAACAAGATTATCTGGATATACCTGTACATCCTGTCTACCCAAAGCCATAGCCCCCAAAACCTGTCAATCCTGTACATCCTGTCTACCCAAAGCCATAGCCCCCAAAACCTGCCAATCCTGTACATCCTGTCTACCCAAAGCCATCGGCTCCAAACCTGTTATCCCTGTTTATCCTGTCTGCTTGTCAATCCTGTATCAGTTACCATCCCCCGCTGCCCCCTCCGGCGCCTGGCTCTCCGTACCCCCTCCCGGCGCCGGCAAGGGCGGCAACGTAGGCTGCGCCTCCGCTGTCGCCGGCTGTGGCACCTCCTTCGGCCTGATGGCCGGAAACCGCAGGATGCTCTTCACCGGCCGCACCGAGCTGACGGAGGAACGCCGACTCTCCAGCTGTACATCCAGAGACAGGTTGTAGGAAAGCATGTTGGAATGGTCGATGCGCTCCAGGGGGAAGGACTCCTGGGTTTCCAGGGTGACATAGAACCGCTTGCGGGCGAGGTCGGGCTCGACTTTGGCGATGCGGACGTTGAGTTCCTTGTCGCTGCGCCGCACCAGCAGGTTGCCGATATAGGGCTGGGCGTCGAAATTGACCGGGTTGTAGCGGTCTTCGATGTCGATGGCGAATTTCCACTGGAAGGCGAAGTTCCAGCCGTCCTTTTTGCTGAGGTCGAAGGCGCCTTCGCTGACGGCAGCGATGGGGTGGGAACTGGTCTGAATCTCTTCGTCGATATCGAAAACCAGGAATTGGCCGTTCACCGGTTCTTTGCTTCGGATTTGGTACCGGACGCTGACCTTGCCGGGGCGTTGCTCTACCGGGCCCCGGAAGTTGCCGGCCAGCGGGCGCCCGCTGACGGTGAAGCGGCAGCCCGAGGCGCCGGATTCGCTGTCGCGGTACGGTTGGGCAAAGAGGGAGGGGGTGCCCTCGTATACGCCGGGCTGCACGTTTTCGATCACCCAGAAATTGTCGGCCATATTGTCGGGAATGCCTTCGACGATGAGGAAGTGTTTGTGCTCCACCCCTTCGATCATCAGAGGGAGGTCCTGGGCTTTCTGGAAGGCCAGCTTGATGCCTTCGAGGTAGCGGCTGATCTCCTCCGGGGAGGGTAGGGGAGAGAAGAGCTTGCTCTTCTGGTAGGGACCTTCGAAGTCGGTGTAGATGATGGTTTCCCAGTCATTGCCGAAGAAGGCGCCGCGGCCGCCCTTGCCCAGGGCGAAGCTGGCCTTCAGGCGGGCGGAGAGCGGGGCGTTGATATTGAGGCCGCCTTCCGTCTCGATCCGGTAGTTCTCTTCGGCGGAGGTGATGTGCTTGATCATCACGCCTTCGAACTCGCGGAGATAGTAGGCGTTGTTGACGAATTCGGGGTTCTCCTGGTAGAAGCGCCACAACTTCATCATGAATTCGGTAGTGCGGTAGTCGTTGGCTTGCAGGATGTAATGCAAGGGGGAGACAAAAGAGCCGGAAAGGGCCAGCACGGAAGACTCCCGCCGGCTGTCGGTATCCAGCGCCGCCCGGAAGGAAGCATAGGGCGGCTGAATGCCAGCGTCGAGGGCGGCCTTTAGGTATCCGCTGCAGGTTTTGTGCAGGACGTAGGCGTCGAAATTCTCGTCGGGGTTGATGGCGAACTGGTTCTCGACGCTGTTCAGGCGCATCACCCGGCTGGGGGCATAGGCCAGGTACTCAAAGGACTTCCCGATGTCTTCTCCGGTAAAGATGTAGTACAAAAGCCCGCCGCCCCGGATGTCCGCCGATTCTACCTTGGTGCGCAGGCCGCGCCGCCCGAGGAACTTGCTGATGTCCTGCGGGATGTAATCGCGCCGCCCGTCCGGCGTTTCAAACCCACAGTATTCGCAGTGGCGCTCAAAGGTTTTTTGCAGGGTATACCCCAGAGAAAGGCGGGGGTAAGACTGCTCCGGGGGCCATTCGGCCCGGCGGTGCTCTTCGATCTTGCGCTGATAACGGCTGATCTTCTGCGCGCCGGCCCAGCCGGGCAGCACGGAAAAGAAGAGCATAAGCAATGAAATGCGCAATAAGGTTCTTTGCATATCTGGTTTTAGTTTTTTTAACCGCTTGCCGGGCCACAGGTTTCACCCCGGCGCCATTCTTTATCCGGAAAATTTTATCCCAAACAACGCAGGCCACCCTGCAAAACTTGTGTGTATCGGCTACTATTTGAATAAAGTGAATGTTTAATGATTCACGGCCCATTCCCAAAAACTTATCCGGGCTATGCCCTTTCTCTGCCCGTACCTTTCTATCTTGTGGCCAAAAAATTGGAACGCATCGTTCTTCTTTCTCCGGCCCACCCCTTGCGCGGGGGGATAGCCTCCTCGACGGAGCGCCTGGCGCAGGAGCTTCAGGCGCGCGGCTATGCCGTCCGGATTTATTCTTTCCGCCTGCAGTATCCTTCCCTGCTCTTCCCGGGCAAGACGCAGTATGTGGACGGCCCGCCGCCGCCCGGGCTGGAGATTCTCCCGGTTGTCAACTCGGTTAACCCCCTCAACTGGTGGAAGGTTGGCCACCGCCTGCGCCGGGAAGCGCCGGATCTGGTCATCGCCCGCTACTGGCTGCCCTTTATGGGCCCTTCAATGGGCACGATCCTCCGGCTGGCCAGAGGAAACGGGCACACCAAAACCATAGCGATCGCCGATAACGTCATCCCGCACGAACGGCGGCCGGGCGACCAGGCGCTGACCCGGTATTTCATCGGCGCGGTGGACGGCTTCATCGTCATGTCCCGCTCGGTCGGGGAGGACATCCGGCGGTTCGCCCCCGGCAAGCCGCTGGCCTATATCCCGCACCCGATCTTCGACAATTACGGGCCGGCATGTTCGCGGGAAGCGTCTTTGAAACGGCTCGGCCTTCCGGATGAACATCCTTATCTCCTGTTTTTCGGGTTCATCCGGGAATACAAAGGGCTGGACCTCCTGCTGCGGGCCCTGGGCGATGAACGCGTCCGGGCGCTGAACTTGCGGCTTATCGTCGCCGGCGAGTTCTACGGCAGCGATGAGCCGTACCGGCAGATTATCCGGGAAGAAGGCATCGAAGGCCGCGTGATCTTCCGGCCGGATTATATTCCCAACGAAGCAGTGCGGTATTACTTTGGCGCCGCCAGCCTGGTAGTGCAGCCTTACAAATCGGCAACCCAGAGCGGCATTTCCCAACTGGCCTATCATTTCGGGACGCCCCTGCTGGTGACCAACGTCGGCGGGCTGCCCGAAATCGTCGAACACGGCAGGGAGGGGTATGTCGTCGGGGTGAACGCCCGGGCGATCGCCGACGCTCTGGTCGATTATTTTTCCCATGGCCGGGAAGCAGAAATGAGGGCAGGCATCCGGAGCGGGAAGCAGCGCTTCTCCTGGGGCAATATGGTGAACGGTATCGAATCAATCTATCAACAACTATGAGCAAAGGAATATTGGATCATCCGGGAGAAGACAATCAGGCTTCGGTAAACCTGGTGGGGCGGGTGGTGCTCTTCGCCGGCATCCTGCTGGGCGCCGTCAATTTTGGAGTAGACTATGGCCTGAGCGTCCTGAATGTATCGCCGAACCTCATGCGGCAGGCCGCCCTCGGCGCTTTTCTTTTCCTGACCTGGCTGGCGGTGAGCAGCGGCCTGCGGTCTGTCGACAAGCTGCAGCCCGGCATTGCCGTAGGATGGTTGTTCATCACCGGCATGGGCATCGGGCTGTGGGGGCAGGTGGTTTTCGCCCTGGCCCGGTGGGCAAAGGCCGTCGTCCGCGAAGAAGGCATTTCTTTTGCTTTTTTCCTCCTGCCCGGCCTGCTGCCCAGCCTGTCCGTCAGCCTGCTGGTAGCGGTGCTGACGGCAATCACCCTGAGGGTGGAGAGCAAACTGCTGGCCACGTTGCTGCGGATATTGATCTTTGGGCTGATTGCCTTGTTTATTTACTTGTGGCTGTAGGGGGCTGAATTCCTTCATTCCATTATGTAAAAGAAAATCCAATGAACGCCAGGATTAACGAAATCGTCCGGGAAAGCATAGCTGCCAAGCAGGCCTTGCTGGCGGACGAAGCGCTTCTGCGGGAAGTAGAGCGGGTAGTGGGTGCCTGTGTCGAAGCGTTCCGGGCAGACAAGAAAGTCTTGTTCTGCGGCAATGGCGGCAGCGCTGCCGATGCCCAGCACCTGGCCGGCGAGCTCTCCGGCCGTTTTTACCTCGACCGGGAGCCGCTCTTTGCCGAGGCTATGCACGTGAATACGTCTTTTCTGACCGCCGTGGCCAACGATTACTCGTTTGAAGAGGCTTACGCCCGCATGGTGCGGGCTGCGGGCCGGCAGGGCGACCTGTTGTTTGCCCTGTCTACTTCCGGCAATTCTCCCAACATCCTGAGCGCTATCGATTCGGCCCACCGCATGGGCATGAAGGTGGTGGGCCTGACCGGCCGCCGGGGTGGCCAGTTTCCGTCGGTATGCCATTTTATCCTGAGAGCGCCGTCCGATAACACCCCGCGCATCCAGGAATGCCACATCTTGCTGGGGCATATCATTTGCGAACTGGTGGAGGCGGAGATATTTGGGGGGTAGGGACGCAAATGGGAGGTTGGGCTGGAGGAAATAGGTGGAAATACATAGAAATAAATTAGGTGGAGATGTGTGGAAATGTGTGGAAATGTATGGAAATGTGTGGAGATGTATGGAGATGTATGGAGATGTATGGAAATGTATGGAAATGTATGGAAATGTGTGGGAATGTGTGGGAATGCGTACAAAAAAGGAATCATGTTTACGTTGGATAAATCCTGGTCGTTATTCCTGGACCGCGACGGGGTGATCAACCGGAGGTTGCCGGGCGCTTATGTCCGGGTGTGGGAGGAGTTTGAGTGGCTGCCCGGCGCTCTGGAGGCGCTGGCGGGGCTTACCCGGAGAGCCGGCCGGGCTTTTGTGGTCACCAATCAGCAAGGGGTGGGGAAGGGGTTGATGACAGAGGAAGCCCTGGCCGGCATCCACGCCAGGATGCGCCGGGAAGTAGAAGAAGCCGGGGGGCGCATCGACGCCGTGTACCATTGCCCGGCCCTGGCATCTGAGGCGCCCAACTGCCGCAAGCCCGGCCCGGCCATGGCACGGTGGGCCCAGGCCGATTTTCCCGAGGTGGATTTCCGGCGGTCGGTCATGGTTGGGGATTCGCTTTCCGATATGCAGTTTGGGCAGGGGCTTGGCATGGCCACGGTGCTGGTGGCCACCAAAACCGATGAGATGGAGGATATTCAGGCGGCCATCGGACGGGGCCTGAAAATAGGCGCCCGGGTTGGCAGTTTGCTCGAATTCTACGCCGACATCCTTCGGAAAACCAAATAATGTCTTATATTCACTTAATATCCACGCAGTTATTTCGTTGATATGAAAATGCAGGCTGTATCGGATCAATAATGCACCAAATTCCAAAGCCAATGAAAAAACTTACTATCATCTTCGCTTCTCTGCTTTTGTTTTCCCTGAATGGCCGGGGGCAGTCCGGCAACTGGCTGTCGTTTGTCGTCCAGGCCGATGCCCGGCCGGGCGGCGGCAGTTCCTGGCAACAGGCGCAACGGCTGGAGGTCAGCAAGCGGGTGGGGACGGCTTTTGCCGGCCAGAATGCTACTGCGGGCGTCATCCGCCTGGCTCCGGGCGACAAAGAAGTGCGGTTTACTTTCTCCAATTTCACGGTCAACGGCGCCTGGTTCTCGCCCAGCGAGGTCGCCATTGAGTACCAGGAGGACGGCCGGACAATCGGCCCGGTCAGGGCGCTGCCCGGCGCCGGCAGCAGCGATTATTTTCAGATGACGCTGCGCTTCCGGGAGAAGACAAGCCGTTCCTTGTTGTCCATCCGGCTCACCGGGCGGGCTTCCTCCCAGTTTGTCAAAGATACCATCAGCACCCTGCTGGTATGGGGGGGCAGCGATGCCGAAACCGGCGATTTGCAGGTTTCTTATCTGGGCGCCGATAACCGGGATGTTTCGGCAAGGTCTCCCTACGCTGTTGCTCCAGCTTCTTACGGAGTTAATCAGAGCAGGATAACAACGGCCGCAGGGGCTTTTGCCATACAACTGGGGGCTTACAGCGTCATTCCCGACATCCGGCAGTTCTCGGCGGCGGCAGCCTATGGACAGGTCTATTCCCGGCGGATCGGAGGGCTGAATTACGTGAGGGTAGGCCCGTACCAGGACGCGAACCTGGCCCAGCAGTATCTCGGCCGAATCCGGGCTTCGTTTCCGGAGGCCTATGTCGTCCTGGAAGAGGAAGCCGCCCCGGCGCCGGCGGCCGGCACCTATTCTGCTTTCAGCCAACCTTCCCAGTACAGTGATGCTGTTTCTCCCCGCTTGCCTGCCACTACGGCCGTCAAAGGCGCGTTGGAGTCCAGCCGGCTGCCCGCAGGCATTTCCGGCTACGCCATTCAACTGGCTTCCTACAGCAAAGAGGAGAATGCCGCAGCTTTTGCCGGGCGCCTGAAGGAACGGGGTGTTTCCGACGTTTACGTGTGGGTGAAAGGAGAAAACAACCGGGTTGTGATCGCTCCTTTTTCCAGCAAAAGCAGCGCCTCCGGTTACCTGGCAACCTTGAAAAGCCAGTATGGCCAGGATGGCATCGTGACCTATATCGATTGACGATAACCAGAGTAGCGTAACCATGAAGCCCTTTCTGCTTTCAGGCCTGGGCGCCGGCATTGTGCTCCTGGGGCTAAGCTATTTAATTCTGTATGTCACCATCAATTTTTTCCCCGGTCTGGTGGAGGAATACTACAACCCGATATTCTGGCCGGGCAACGACCGGGCCCTCCTCTTTTTCGTGCATCCGTTCGTCCTGAGCTTTGCGCTGGCCTGGTTCTGGAGCCGGTTCAAAGCGCAGTTGCCCGGGTATTGGCTGTTGCGGGGCCTGAAGTTCGGGCTGGCCTACGCCCTGCTGGCCACGCTGCCTTCCATGTGGATCACCTTCAGCGCCATCACCGTTTCGCTGGGCATGGTCCTGACGTGGTTTGCCTACGGGCTGCTCCAGGCCGTAGTGTGTGGGTGGATTTTTGCCAGGATGAACCCTTAACCGGCTTCCCCCCTCCAAACATGCTCTGAAATACAAAGGCCTTACCGCACCGGCAGGGCAGCCTTCATCATTTCGCCGTACTCCTGAAGGAAAGCGGTGATCTTGGGCATCTGAAAAATACACAGGACAAAAACGCCGATCAAAACGGCGTAAGTGAACAGCGTTTGCAGCTGAAGTACATTTTCTGCGGTGGTTTTCTTTTTCATACTGTCCGGATTTGCTGGCTTTAATTTAATAAAAATTCCGGACGATAGCTATTCACAGGGTTTAAAATTTGTTTTATAAGCAATTGGGCGTCTTTTTTGCCGGCTTATCGCTTTGGCCTCAATTAAAATTTTTTTCGAACAAAACACGCCTCCCTTTCTGTTTTATCTTAAACCCTTAGTGTAAATAGTACAAAAACCGGGCTTTCATTGCCTGGGGCGCTCATTTTTTTTATATTATCCACCTGCGGAAACTACATTCTCAAAATATCATGTCAAGATTAGTCATTGTTTCCAACCGGTTGCCGGTAACGATCCAGAAGGAAGAAGGAGACCTTATTTATTATCCCAGCGCCGGAGGCCTGGCCACCGGGCTCAACTCTCTGGATGAATCCTGGGAGAAGATCTGGATCGGCTGGCCCGGCCAGGAGATCAGGGAAGCCTGGGAACGGGAAGCCGTTCGCCGGGATTTGGCGAAAGACGGCCTGTATCCTGTTTTTCTCACCCAGGAAGACATTTCGTTGTACTACGAAGGGTTCAGCAATAAAGCCATCTGGCCCCATTTCCACTATTTTACCCAATATACGACCTACCGGGACAAATACTGGGAAGCCTACAAATCTGTGAACCGTACCTTTGCCGAAGCGGTCATCCCCCTTATCCGGGAAGACGACCTGGTCTGGGTGCACGATTATCAGCTCATGCTGCTTCCCGCTATGATCCGGGAGGCTTTTCCCAACCTGTCCATCGGGTTTTTCCTGCACATCCCGTTTCCGTCCTATGAGGTGTTCCGCATCCTGCCCTGGCGCAGGGAAATCCTGGAGGGGGTGCTCGGTGCCGACCAGATCGGGTTTCACACCTTTGGGTACATGCGGCATTTCCTGAGCGCGGTATACCGGATTTGCGGGTACGAACACCATTTCGGCAAACTGACGGTGGGCAACCGCCTGGTCAATGCCGACGTTTTTCCCATGGGCATAGATTATGAAAAATATGCTTTCCCCGATGTCGAACCTCAGGAAGGCAACGGCCCGCTGAAGATCAGGGAACTGGCGCAGAAGCAGAAGCTGGTCATCTCTATCGACCGGCTGGATTACAGCAAAGGCATTCCGCAGCGCATCAAAGCCTTCGCCCGGTTCCTGAGCGACAATCCGCAGTATCAGGGCAAGGTTACCCTGGTGATGATCGTCGTGCCCTCCCGGGCCAATGTATCGCAGTATAAAAGCCTGAAGGAAGAGATCGACAACCTGGTTGGCAAGATCAATGGCAAATACTCCTCCTTTGACTGGATGCCTGTCCATTATTTCTACCGGAGCCTCGATTTTTCGGAATTGACCACCCTTTATCAGGAAGCGGACATCGCGCTGATCACGCCGCTGCGCGACGGCATGAACCTGGTAGCCAAGGAATATGTAGCCAGCAAAGAGGCGAGCAAAAAAGGCGTGCTCATCCTAAGCGAGATGGCCGGCGCTTCCAATGAATTGATGGAAGCCCTGATCGTCAACCCGCAGGACCGCCAGGATATTACCGATGCTTTGCTGCAGGCCCTGGAAATGGGGGCAGTAGAACAACGCAGGCGGATGGAGCGCATGCAGGAACGCATCAAAAAGAACGACGTCCGGCACTGGGCGGGCACTTTTATCAATGAACAAAAGAAACTCATGGAATCACAAAAAGCGAAAATTGCCCAACGGTTAAGCGCTGAAGACAAAAAAGCCCTGGCCAGGGCCTATCGCGCCGCCCAAAACCGCCTGCTCATCCTCGACTATGACGGGACGCTGATGTCCTTTCACAAAGACCCGCAGGCGGTAGTCCCGGACGATGAGTTGCTGCACATCCTGAAAAAGCTGCGCGACCAGGACGGGAACAAGCTGGTCGTCAGCAGCGGCAGAGACCGGAGGACTCTGCAGGACTGGCTGGGCCATCTCAAACTGGACATGGCGGCAGAACACGGCGTCTGGATAAAACGCAACGGGGAATGGTCCAACAACACCGGCCTGTCGGTAAGCTGGAAGGAACGCATCCGCCAGGTGCTGGAAAATATGGTAGAACGCACGCCCGGCTCTTTTATCGAAGAAAAGGACTACTCCATCGCCTGGCATTATCGCGCCATCGACAAGGCCCTGGGGGAAAAGCGGGTACGGGAGTTCCGCGACGTGCTCCTGTACCTCACGGCCAACGACGACCTTCAGGTGCTGGAAGGCAACAAGGTGGTGGAAATCAAAAACGCCGGCGTCAACAAAGGCAAGGCAGCCCTGAACTGGGTCGGAGAACGCGACTGGGATTTCATCCTCGCCATCGGCGACGACCATACCGACGAGGACACCTTCCGGGCCCTGCCGGAAGAGGCGCATACCATCAAGGTGGGGCTGGATAAGTCCGTTGCCCGGTACAACCTGCTCTCCGTGGAAGAGGTGCGTTCCTTCCTGGCCAGCCTGTAGCGGAGGCTATTCTGCCGACCGCCAGTACAACTTGTGGTTGGGATACTCCTTATGAAACTGGTATTTCAGAATATCGTGCGTCGTGATGATGCCGACCAGGTTGTAATCGTCATCGACGATCGGCAGGCCGTGGAACAGGTTTTCCAGGAACACCTGGGCTGCCGCCCCGACCTTTTCGTTGGGGGTCATGGTGGCTACTTTCCGGGTCATGACCTCCTCCACCTTTAACCCGACATAGTCTTCGACAGACTTCCCCAGTTTAACCAGGTCAAAGGAAGTGATGATGCCGACGAGTTTCGGGCCTCTGGTGACGGGAATATGGTGTAGGTGCTTTTTGAACAGGATATCTTTCACTACCGACAGGGTATCTTCAGGACGAACCGTAATGACGTTTTTAGTCATGATCGACGAGATGGGCTCATTCATCATAAGGCTTAAAGTTTAAGTTGGGTTGTTTTGTTGTGGCTGCCGAAAAATGAATTTGCCGTCAATTGCCATGTCAGGAGGCAATTTCATTTTTCAGGCACTGTTAATGCGCACTTAAATTAAGATAAAATTCGAATACGGAGAATTTATTTGCGGAATTTTCCTGCCTGCTATTTTTTGAAAGGGGCATTGTCGATGTGCTGCCGGATGTTTATTCTTACCTCTCCGATGATAGGGTTGCCGTCTGCCATTTCGTAGACGAGGCTGTCGGGAATGGTTTGTTGTTCCAGAGTTGCTGAAGCGCTCATAAGAATAAATTAAGCTTGTAATTTACAATAAAGACTTCGAAAACGCCAGGCTCCTAATCGACGAACTTATAGCCCACCCCCCTTACCGACAGGAAATACTCCGGGTTTTTCGGGTCCTTCTCAAAGTATTTGCGGAAGGAAAGGATGAAGTTGTCGATGGTTCGGGTGGAGGGGTAGACGTCGTAGCCCCAGACCGACTGCAGGATTTGCTGTCGGGAGACGACCTCGCCCCGGCGGTCGACCAGCAGCTTGAGCAGCATAGCCTCTTTTTTAGTCAGGGTGAATTCCCCGGGGTTGCCCTCGGCCTCATAGGTGGCGAAATTGACCTTGTTGCCGCCGAACTCGTACACCTCCGGCGTATTGGCCGGGCTTTTGCTGGTCCGTTTGATAAGGATGTTCACCCGGAGCAGCAGCTCTTCCAGGTTAAACGGCTTGGTCAGGTAATCGTCGGCACCCTTTTTCAGGCCGGCGATGCGGTCCTGGGCCGTGTCCTTCGCCGTCAGGAAAATGATGGGCACATCCATGTTGGTCAGGCGGATTTGTTCGCAAATCTGGAAACCGTCCACCTCCGGCAGCATGACGTCGAGGATGAGCAGGTCGAAGTGTTGCTCTTTGACGTACTTCAGGGCATCCTTGCCGCTGCCGGTAGCTACAACCTCGTAGTCTTCCATTTCGAGGTTGAGCTTAACCACGTCGCGTATATTTTCTTCGTCTTCAACAAGCAGTATTCGCATCATAGGAGTAATTTTCCGGCTGAAGCCGGTAAAGGTTATGATTCGGCTTGTGCCGCTGTAAAGGGTTAATGGTTTTTCCCGCCGCCGGGAGGGAGTATGAGCAGTTATTGGTTTTGGCATCTGTCTGCGGCCGGCACCGTAAGGGCTGAGAAGGTGGCGCATGGACGAAAATCCCACGGCTTCCGGGGGCTGTGAATAATAACCCATTCTCTGCCCCGTCCCGAAATAACCAGTAACTGCCCATGCGCTTCTCTCCGGCCTCCAAGCAAGCTCTAAACTCCAACTTTGTTTTTCACAACGGGCACGTCAATCCGGAAGACCGTCCCCCTGGGTTCGTTGTCCAGCACAGCGATCTTGCCCTTATGGGCCCGGACGATCTCATTTACTATGTATAAACCCAAACCGGTTCCTTTTGTTTTGCGGGTGTCCTCATTGCCGATGCGGTAGAATTTTTCGAAGATTTTCTCTTTTTCGCTTTCGTCGATCCCGATGCCCTGGTCGGCAATCTCCAGTCGGATCGCACTGCCGTGCTGGCTGATGCGGGCCTCGATGTCCGGGTTTTCTCCCGAATACTTGACCGCGTTTTCCAGCAGGTTGATGATGACGGAGGTCAGCCCGGCCACGTCTCCCATCGTGTCTTCCACCGCTGTTTGTTTGTTGAACGTGAAGCTGGCAGCGGGATATTTGGCCTCCATCTGCTCGAAGATGTCCTCCATCAACTGGGCGAGGTTGACGGCCTCCGGGTGCAGCTGGTAGGCCGATTCGAGCTTGGCAGAAAGCAGCAGGTCGTTGACCAGCTTGTTGAGCCGCTCGGTCTCCAGCAGGGCGTTCCGGGTGAGGTGTTCGGCCTTGTCTTTGGGCAGCTCGCGCCGCTGGAAGGTTTCCAGCACCAGCCGGATGGAAGCGATGGGCGACTTGAGCTCGTGGGTGATCGACAGGAGGAAGTTGCGCCGCTGCTGGGCAGCCATCATTTCCTTGTGGTAACCCCGGTTGATCAGCCAGACGCCGATGGCCAGGCTGAGCACGAAAACGCTGGCCTCGCCCAGGATCATGTATTCCTGCTTTTCGTACTGATGTTTCAGCTGCCGGAAGGCCGTCGTGTTATAGAAAGCCTCGTCGGTGGGGGGAATCTCCTCCCGGGCGATCATCACGATGCGCATGTGGTCCCGCTTGGCCCGGTAAGCGTCCCGGTTCTTGGTGAACAGCAGGACCGACCACCAGGCGAAAGCCAGCATCATGTAGGCGATCACGCCGTAGGAGAGCAGGCGGAGTTGTATGTTGCGTGGTTTTTCCATTACTTAAACACTACATCCAGGGCTTCTTTGATCTTGCCGGCAGCTTCTTCCAGGTCGTTTTCGGAATGGGCGGCAGAGACGAAGCCCACTTCATAACCCGATGGCCCCAGGTAGACCCCGCGCTGCAGCAGCTCGTGGTGCAACACCTTGAATTTGTCCATGCTCCGGGGGTCGATCTGGCCGGAGCGCACGATCTTGTCGCGGCTGAAAGCGATCCAGAAGATGGAGGCCAGTTGCCGGACGGACATTTCATAACCCTTCTCGTCAGCGTACTGCCGGATGCTGGTTGCGAAGCGCCGGGTTTTCCGTTCCAGTTCTTCGTAGAAGCCGGGCGCCAGCAGCTGCTGCAGGGCGGCGTAGCCGGCAGCCATAGCCACCGGGTTGGCGGAGAGCGTGCCCGCCTGGTAGACTGGCCCGTCGGGGGCGATGTGGCTCATCACCTCGTGGCTGCCGCCGTAGGCGCCCACCGGCATGCCGCCGCCGATGATCTTGCCGTAGGTGATGATGTCGGGTTGTATGCCGTAGTATCCGGCCGCCCCTTCGAAGCCCACGCGGAAGCCGGAGATCACCTCGTCGAAGATCAGCATGACGCCGTACTTGTAGCACTTCAGCCGCAGGCACTCCAGGAAAGACCGGCTCTGCAGCAGCAGGCCGTTGTTGGCCGGCACCGGCTCGACGATGATGCAGGCGATGTCGCCGCCGTGTTCCTGCAGGGTTTGGTCCAGCAGCCTGCGGTCGTCCAGCGGCAGCACGATGGTCTCTTTGGCGAACGACTCCGGGATGCCGGCCGAGGTGCTGACGCCGAAGGTGGCCAGCCCGGAGCCGGCCTTGACCAGCAGGCTGTCGACGTGGCCGTGGTAGCAACCGTCAAACTTGATGACTTTACTCTTGCCGGTGACGCCACGCGCCAGCCGGATGGCCGACATGACCGCCTCGGTGCCGGAACTCACGAAGCGGATTTTGTCTATGTATCGGTTGTTTTCGATGATCAGCCGCCCGAGCTGGTTGCCCAGCTTGTTGGGGGTGCCGAAGGAGGTGCCTTTGGCCACCGTCTCCAGCACCAGCTCCCGGATGCGGCCGTTGTTGTGCCCCAGGATGAGCGGCCCCCAGGAACAGCAAAAGTCGATGAAGGTATTCCCGTCCTCGTCGGTGATGCGGCAGCCCTGCCCTTCCCGGATGAACAGAGGCGGCCCGGAGACGGACTTGAACGCCCGGACGGGGGAGTTGACTCCGCCGGGGAAATACTGCTTGGCTTCTTCAAAAAGTTCCGCAGACCGGCTGCGGTTGATGGTGTCGACGAATTCCATACTGTGATCAGGCTTTTAATCCTGGCAAAGGTAAGGAATAGTGTTCAGGGTGGTTGTCAAAGCCCCGTAAAACCCTCCAAGATTTACAGGATCACAGAAAGACAGGATCAACCGGACGTACCACTTTCAAGCTTGCCCTGATGAAATAGAAGGGTGGTGCGTTTTGTAGACAGGATGAACAGGATGGACAGGATTTTTGCCGGCCCGGCTCCGGGCTTCCCAACCTGTAAATCCTGTTCATCCTGTCTTTTTTCCCTTGCCGCCCTCAGTCCCCGGGCTGGGCAACCTGTAAATCCTGTAAATCCTGTCTTTTTTTCCCTTGCCGCCCAGGTGCGCTGGGTTTCGCGTTATGTAGACAGGATGAACAGGATGGACAGGATTTTTGCCGACCCGGCCCCGGGCTTCCCAACCTGTAAATCCTGTGAATCCTGTCTTTTTTCCCTTGCCGCCCTCTATCCACGGGCTTAGCAACCTGTAAATCCTGTAAATCCTGTCTTTTTACCCTCACAGCCCACTAGGCCATGGGCTCCGCAACCTGTAAATCCTGTCTGCCAACCCACCCCGTTCATCCTGTCCTATCCTGTCCCATGCCGGAAGCAACATAATAGCCCGTCAATTGTTACTTTTGCGTCCAAAACATATTCAAACCTTCGTCAGCACATGCTCACAGCCATTTCACCGATCGACGGGCGGTATGCCGGCAAAGTCCGGGAATTGTCCGATTATTTCTCCGAGTTCGCCCTGATCAAGTACAGGGTGTTCATCGAAGTCCAGTATTTCATCGCTCTTTGCGAACACCCGCTGCCCCAGCTGCGCGGTTTTCCCGAAGCCCGGCTCGACGACCTCGTCCGCCTCTGCAACCGGTTTGGATTGGAAGACGCCCAACGGGTGAAGGACATCGAAGCGGTGACCAACCACGACGTAAAGGCGGTGGAGTATTACCTCAAGGAGCAGTTCGACAACCTCGGCCTCGGCCAGTACAAGGAGTTCATCCACTTCGGCCTGACCTCCCAGGACATCAACAACACCGCGACGCCCCTGATGCTGAAACATGCCACTGAAAATGCCTACCTGCCGGCCCTGAAGCAACTGATGCAGGAACTGGAAAGCCTGGCGGATACCTGGGCGGACGTGCCCATGCTGGCGCGCACCCACGGCCAGCCGGCGTCGCCCACCCTGCTGGGCAAGGAATTCCGCGTTTTTTCCGCCCGCCTGGAAGAGCAACTTCGGCAGATGGAGGACATCCCGTACAAGGCCAAGTTCGGCGGCGCCACCGGCAACTTCAACGCCCATTACGTGGCATACCCTGAGATCGATTGGAAACAGTTCGGCGACAAGTTTGTGGAAGAAGCTCTCGGCCTGAGCCGCGCCTGGCCGACCACCCAGATCGAGCATTACGACAACCTGGCCGCCCTGTTCATGGCCATGAAGCGCATCAATACCATCCTGACGGATCTTTGCCGGGACGTATGGGCGTATATTTCTATGGACTACTTCCGCCAGAAGACCGTGAAGGGGGAAATCGGCTCCTCCGCCATGCCGCACAAAGTCAACCCCATCGACTTCGAAAACGCCGAAGGCAACCTGGGCCTGGCCAACGCCCTGTTCGCCCACCTGGCTGACAAGCTGCCCATTTCCCGCCTGCAACGCGACCTGACCGACAGCACGGTGCTGCGCAACATCGGCGTGCCGGTCGCCCACACCCTCATCGCCTTCCAGTCCATCCTCAAAGGGCTGGGCAAGCTGCTGCTCAACGAAGAGAAACTGCAGAGCGACCTGGAAAACAACTGGATGGTGGTGGCCGAAGCCATACAGAACGTGCTGCGCCGGGAGGGCTACCCCAAACCCTACGAAGCCCTTCTGGACCTGACCCGCGGCAAGGCCCGGGTAACAAAAGCGGACCTGCACGCCTTTATTGACGGCCTGAAGGTGAGCCAGGCGGTGAAGGAGGAGCTGAAGGGGGTGACGCCGTTTAATTATGTGGGGCGGAGGTGAGTTGTGCAGAAAGGCCAAAAGCAGACAGGATTGACAGGATTGCGCTACAGGGGCATACAAATCCTGAAAATCTTGTTAATCCTGTCTTCATTTAATTATTGCGCTCCCCGTCCAGTTTTGTTCATCTTGTCTGAAAAATGTACCACCCGTCTATTTCATCAGGGCAAGCTTAAAAGCGGTACGTCCGGTCAGGCCTGCCGCTCGGCTTCCACATCCTGTATCGTCTTCGGAATGGGTTTGCCCAGCACCTGGTGCCCCGCCTCGGTGATCAGCACGTTGTCTTCGATGCGCACCCCGCTGAAGTTGCGGTACTGCTGCGCCTTTTCGTAGTTGATGAACTCCCAGTGTTTGCGCTGTTCCTGCCACTGGTCCATGAGCTCGGGGATGAAGTAGATGCCCGGCTCTACGGTAAGGACGAATCCCGGCTTCAGCGTACGTGCCAGGCGCAGGGATTTCAGCCCGAACTGGGTGCTGCGCTCCAGCTCGCCGGCGTAGCCGACGTAGTCTTCTCCGAGGTTCTCCATATCGTGCACGTCCATGCCCAGCATGTGGCCCAGGCCGTGGGGGAAGAACAGGGCATGGGCGCCCGCCTGCACGGCTTCTTCCGTATCCCCTTTCATGATACCCAGCGCTTTCAGCCCTTCGGCGATCATCCGGGCGGCGAAGAGGTGGACGTCCTTGTACCGGATGCCGGGGCGGAGGGCTTCGATGCAGGCCACCTCGGTATCCAGCACGATCTGGTAGATTTCTTTCTGGCGGGTGTTGAACGTCTTGTTCACCGGAAAGGTGCGCGTGATATCGCCGGCGTAGTGGGTGGAGGTTTCCGCGCCGAAGTCGCCCAGCACCAGCTGCCCCTCCCGGAGGGTATTGCCGTGGTAGTGGTTGTGCAGGGTCTGCCCGTTGACGGTGAGGATAGCCGGGTAAGCCAGCTGCCCGTTGGCCGCCAGGGCGATGCCCTCGACGATGCCCGCCAGTTCCGCCTCCAGGATGCCGGGGCGGGCGCGGCGCATGGCCGCCAGGTGCATGGCGCGGGTGATGTTGACCGCCTTTTCCATCTGCGCAACCTCTTCCGGGCTTTTGATGGAAACCAGGGAGACGACGGCCCGGATCAGGGCTTCGGAGGCCCGGCTCTTTACCGCGTTGATGGGAATATCCATCCACTGGCTGAGCCGGATCTGGTTGTCGGCGCGGTAGGGCGGGAGGAAGTGAACGGTGCGGCCCTGGTTCAGGGCTTCCCGCAGGCGCCCTTCCAGCTCGCCGTAGGGCGTCGTCTCCTCGACGCCCACCCGGCGGGCCCGTTCGGCCAGGGTGGGCTGCGGGCCCATCCAGACGATGTGGTCCATGGTCAGCTCGTCGCCGTAGATTGCCGTTTTTTGCTCGTCGACGTCGATCAGGCCGGCCAGGCCGGGGCTGTCCAGCCCGAAGAAGTAGAGGAATTGGCTGTCCTGCCGGAAATGGTAGGCGTTATCGGGGAAATTCATGGGGCTTTCCTGGTTGCCCATGAGCAGGATGAGGCCCGAATCGAGCTGCGCCTGGAGGCGGTGCCGGCGCTCTATGTAGGTATTTTTGTCGAACATCTATCTTTTTTTTATCGGGAAATATAGTCATTTGCCGCGAATTATCCGGCTGCGCCGGGGATGGAAAACCGCAAACCCTCTGATCGCTTCTTTTGTCCGGTTACAAAACTTACATTTGCAGAATGAACCACCTGGAACATTTTCGCGACATTACGACCTTCATCTTCGACGTCGACGGCGTGCTGACCGACGGCAACGTCCTGGCCCTGGAAGACGGCACCCTGCTGCGGCAGATGAACATCCGGGACGGGTACGCCCTCAAACAGGCCGTAAAAGAAGGGTACAATGTTTGCATCATTACCGGCGGGATCTCCGAAGGCGTCAAAAAACGCCTGGAAAGGCTGGGCGTAGAGGATATTTTCACCGGCGTGGAAGACAAGCTGAAGGTGTTCACCCGGTACATTCGCGAAAAAGAGATCGACCAGGCTACCGTCCTTTACATGGGCGACGACCTGCCGGACTACGCGGTGATGCGCCTCGTCGGTATTCCTGCCTGCCCCCGGGACGCCGCCCACGAGATGTTCGAAGTGGCACAGTACGTTTCGCCCTACGACGGCGGAAAGGGCTGCGTGCGCGATGTCATCGAGAAAGTCCTGCGGTTGAACGGGCAGTGGCGGGTAGGGTGAGAAGGGGGATGGGTTCACTGTTTCATGGTTCCACTGGTTCATGGGTTCACTGGGCCACGGAACCATGAAACCATGGAACAATGAAACAATGAAACCATGTTAGAGGCTTTGTTGCGGCTGGTGCGCCTGCCCAACCTGGTGATCGTTGCGCTCACCCAGTATTTGCTGTATTACGTGCTGCTTTTGCCGGCTTTTCAGGCGAAGGGGATAACGCCGGCACTCGACGATGCCCATTTCAGCTTGCTGGTTGTGGTGACCCTGCTCATTACAGCGGGCGGGTACGTCATCAACGACATCGTTGACTTCCGCATCGACCTGATCAACAGGCCCGACAAGGTGGTCATCAACCGGCAGATCAGAGTTCAATCGGCCTACTGGCTGTATTTCTGCTTCAACCTGCTGGGTTTTCTCATCTCCCTGTATTTGTCGTTCCACATCGAATGCATTCCTCTGGCCAACCTCTTCCCCCTGTCTGTGATCCTGTTGTTCGTGTATTCCACCTACCTCAAGCGCCGGGCCCTCCTGGGCAACCTGCTCATCGCGCTCTTCTGCGCCGGGGTGGCGGGCATCGTCTGGTTTGCGGAACGCGAGGGGTTTCAGGAACTCGTGGCAGCGGCGCCGGAACTGGCGGGCCGCATCGGCAGCATTTTCAGCTGGTATATGGCCTTCGCCTTTCTGTCGACCATGTTCCGGGAAGTCATTAAAGACATGGAGGACGTGCAGGGCGATGTCGGCGCCAACTGCCGGACGATCCCCATCCTGTGGGGCATCCGCGCGGCCCGGGGCATTGCGGCGGCTTTCGGCATCGGACTGGCGGTTTTCCTCCTCTATTTTTCCCTGGCCTCGCCGCAGCTCTTTACCGAGCTGAGCCTCTTTTTCCTTATCTTCGGCGTCCTTTTACCTTTGTTCCTGGCATTGATCTGGGTGTTCCGCGCCCGGGAAAAGGAGCAGTACCACCAGCTGAGCCAGCTCGCCAAGCTGGTCATGCTGGGCGGGCTGGCCCTTTTATTGTTTCTGGCGGTGCAGTGAACGGGGCCAACCTGCCGGGTTTTCCATTGGGTAAGCGGTGTGACAAACCCGGCACCGTTTATCGGAGACAGCCACCCGCTTTTGCCCAAATTCCGGCTCCCAATGGCAATTAATACAATTGATAATTGACTATTACTAATGAACATCCTCAAAAAAAAGATCATCCTCGCTTCCGGCTCGCCCCGCCGCCGGCAGCTGCTCGAACAGGCGGGCTTTACCTTTGAAGTGAAAACCAAACCAATCGACGAGTCTTTCCCGTCGGACATGCCGGTGGACGAAGTGGCCGGCTACCTGGCCCGGAAAAAGGCCCACGCCGCCCGGGAATTTATCGCTGGCGACGAAGTGCTGCTCACCGCCGACAGCGTCGTCATCCTGGGCAATACCATCTACAACAAACCGGAAGATGCCGAAGACGCCCGGCGCATCCTGCGGGCCCTCTCCGGCCAGGTACACCGGGTGATCACCGGCGTCTGTCTGCTGTCCAAAGACAAAGAGCGCGTGTTCTCCGGCGAGTCCCGCGTCCACTTCGCCGAGCTGACGGAGGAGGAGATCGGCTACTATATCCGCACTTGTCAGCCGTTCGACAAGGCGGGCGCCTACGCCATCCAGGAGTGGATCGGCCTGTGCAAGATCGACCGCATCGAGGGGACGTACGCAAACATCATGGGCCTGCCGGTGGATTTGGTGTATAGGGAGATGGGGGCGTTTGTGTGATTGTGTGTAAGTGTGTATGTGTGTAAGTGTGTAAGTGTGTAAGTGTGTAAGTGTGTATGTGTGTAAGTGTGTATGTGTGTATGTGTGTATGTGTTTATGTGAGGGGCAGGCTGGTGTTGTTCGCAATTTTTACCCGCCTCTGTGGGCCGAGGCTACTTTGGCGGGCGAAGGCCCGGAGACTATTCCGACCCCTTACCCATGTACCCATGCACCCTCACTTCCGCAAATCCCACACCCAGTGCCCTTCCATGTCAAAGTATCCGATCTTGTCTCCCTGTTCGACGCGGAACAGGCCGTCGCCGGCGTAGCTGATGTACTCGTAGTCGGGCTGCACGATGAGGTCGCCGTTGAGGCTGGCCAGGCCGTTGAAGCCCTGGATGCGGACTTTGGCGTAGCCCTCTTCGAAGCTCTCGATCTTGTCGTATTTGGGCGGGATGAGTTCCATGCCCTTCTGGTTGATGATGCCCCATTTGCCGTCGACCTGCACGACGGCGACGCCGTGTTTGAACTCGGTGGCTTTTTCGTAGTAGCCGTCGTAGAGGTGGGCCTGTTCGGTAATATAGTAGAAGCGGTATTTTTCGTCGCGCACCAGGCCGCGCCCCTCCTGGAAGCCCAGCATGCGGTCGACGCTGGGCTCGATCAGCAGGTTGCCGCTCCGGTCGACCAGGCCGGCCTTGCGGATGCCCTTGTAAACGACGGCCTTGCCGCCGTTGAAATCCAGGCATTTGGAGTATTCTAAAGGAATGACGACTTCCCCTTTTGCATTGATGTAGCCGCAGGCCCCGTCTTTCTGGACGGCGGCCAGGCCCTCGGAAAAGGAGGAAACCCGGGAGTACACATCCGGGATGGCCAGGCGGCCGGCAGTGTCGATGAAGCCATAGCCATCCTTATACTTCACGGCGGCCAGCCCTTCGCTGAACGGATGGATTTCCCGCAGGTTGAGGTTGTTGATCAGTTCCCCGTTGCGGCCCACCAACCCGTAGCGTACGTTGTTGTTGCCATAGCGGACTACCGCCAGGCCGTGTTCGTTGAATTCCTGGATTTCGATGTAGCGCGGCCGCTGGACAAAACGCCCCAGGGTGTCGATCAGCCCGTATTGGTTGTCGACGACGACCCGGGCCACGCCCTGGTTGAAATCAAAGCCTCTGTCGAATCTCGGAGGGATCACATAAACGCCTTCTTTGTTGATGTACCCTGTGCCGGCTTCGCCGTACACCCAGGCAAGGCCATTCCGGAAGTTGCCCGCTCTCCGGTAGCGGAAATCCAGTTCCATGTTGCCTTGCTTGTCGATGAACCCCCAGTCGTTGCCCAGCTTGGCGGCGGCCAGGCCGTCGCTGAAGTTCTGCACTTCCCGGAAGCGGCAGGGGATGACCTCCAGCCCGTCGCGGTCGACGAAGCCCCACAGGCCGTTCCGCCTGACGGCCAGGCGCCCTTCCCGGAAGGAGCCGATCTCGTCGTAAACGGCGCTGACGGTGAGCTGCCCCAGCGTGTCGATCAGGCCGTACTTGGGTTCGCTGATGTAAACCCGGACGATTTTATTGCCGGTGTTTTCAAGAAACTGCACGCCATCATAGCGGCAGGGGATGATCACGTCGGCCTTCCGGTTGACCATGCCCCACTTGCCGTGGCATTCCACGATGCCGACATCGTGGACGAAGTCCTCGGCGAAAGTATACTGGGGCGGGACGATGACCTGCCCCGTGGTGTCGATATATCCCCATTCACAGTCTTCGCAGGTCAGGGAGGCATCCTGGCGGAAGAGCTGATCGTACTGGGTATAATCCAGCATGATGCTGGTGGTGGCCAGGCCGTTGAGGTAGGTACGCAGTTTGCAGAGGCTGTGGGACGGCTTTATGCTGCCGGAGAGCCGCCCGGCGAAGCTGAAGCGGGCGGCGCCGTTGACAAAATCGCCGAGGTAGGCCATGTCGCGGCGGACGATGCGGCCGATGCTGTCGACCAGCCCGTGGCGCCCGTTGGAAAAGATGCAGCGGGCTACGGGATAACCCTGGCGGAAGTCGTCGAAGCGGACGTCCCAGAAGTCCATTTCCGTAACCAGCAGGCCGAGGGCATTATTGACCAGCCCGTAGGCGATGTCGAAGCGGAAAGTCGTTCGTTCGAATTCGTAGCGCTCTGATTTTTCGATGCCTACCAGGGTGAAGCCGAGGCTTCGCTCCACCTGCACGGTGTGGAATTTGGGTTCGATCTGGGCTTCGCCATCCTCCAGGCGCCGCAGGCCCCAGCGGTCTTCTTTGGGGGAATAGAACCACTCGAACCGGTCGAGCAGGTAGTCGTTGGCGCTGCTTTCCCCTGCCGGGCCGCCGTTGGAGGAGTTGCCGCTGATATTTACCGTAAAGTGTTTGCGGAAGTTGCTGGTGTCGCGCAGCCGCCCGTCTTCATCCAGGCGAAGCAACGTGAGGGCTTCCCCTTCGCCGCCGGCCTGCCGGCGGTAGGCCCGGGCCTGTTGCCCGTCCAGTTCGATACGGTGATACACCGGCGGCGCCACCTGTTCTCCGAGGGCGTTCACGATCCCGAAGCGGCCATCCTTTTTGACGATGCAGGCCCGGGCGCGCAGCGGTGCGATATATTCGTATTCGAAGGGGATGACGGGCGCGCCGCCCGCTTTAACCACGCCCCATTGCCCCTGGTAATTGACCCGGAAGAGCTGTTTGTCGTAGGCCTGGATTTCGTTGTAAACCGGGGGCAGGACCTGGTTGCCGCACCAGTCCAGCAGGCCCAGCTGCCGCCGTTCCTTGGTGATCACATACCGCTTCGAGAAAGAATAATAGTTGTCGAAGTTGCCGTCGGAGATGATGCGGGAGCAGGGGATGGAGTAAACGAAGTGTTTGTCGTTTCTGGACAGTTTGATGAAGTTGTCGGAGATGCGGCTGAAGGCGCCGTATTCGGCAGGGATCACCCGGATGCCGTAAAAGTCGATCGCGCCCCATTGGTTGCCGCTCCGGTAAAAAAAGAGGCTGTCGCTGAAAAAGCGGATCTCGTTGGCCTCGTTGGGCAGTATTTCCCTGCCGGTGCCCGACAGCAGGCCGAGCAGCCCCGCCCGCGTGGTGATGAAAAACTGCCCTCCTTCCGACTGGATGTCGTCGTAGGCAGGCTCGGCCAGCTTGTTGCCGAACTTGTCGGTCAGGCCCCATTTCCCGTCTTTCATATACGCCAGATAAAAGCCATTCCATACTTCTACCCGCTGATAGCCTTTCTCCAGGATGACATCTCCGTAGAGGTTGATCACCATCCACTGCCCCTGGTCCATGACGGCGACCAGGGTGGAGTCCAGGACTTTTATGTCGTCGTACTTTGGAGGGACGAGCTCGCGGCCGCCTTCGGCAAGAAGGCCTACCTGGCCGTTCCGCTGCATGGCCGCGTAACCGAAACGCTTGAATTCGCCAATAGCATCGTATTCCGGCGACAGGACGACCGTGCCGTCGCTATTGATCAACCCCCACTTTTTATCGACTTTGATCGGGAAGTACCGTTGTGCGGACAGGCCAGACCAGAAAAGCACCGTGAATACCAGTATCCAATACCTGCACATAGGATTATTTACAAATTAGGGGAAGAAAAGTCCTTATCTTAACGCAAATCGGAACCGATAAATTATTTTACTATAGGTTACTCCGCATTTTGCCCGGCAGGGGCCGAAAAACCGGCACAAATTTACAAAAAAATGGCTGCGGGAAAACTTATTATCATAAAATTTATATGAAATAAATGTTAAAGTGTGCGCCGTGCTTTGTTGTAACAAATTGATAATCAAGGCGAAAATGTTTTCTTATGGAAGATGAGGCCTAAAACAGGCCCGGACGCAAGGGGGGGCGGCTGTCCTGGACAGTATCGGGAAGATAGCATATATTTGTGCACTCATCGGCACGAAAATGCAGTAAAGTGCCGGAAGCATTGAACAAACCGCAAAATTAATACATTTGCATTTTTCGAAGGGCAAATGCTGAAAAGTGAATCAAAGTGAGGATTCCTGCGTTATTTGCCGGTAGTTGCCCTTTATCATTTCAGAAAAAATTAGTCTGACATATGCCAAAGAACCTGCTTATTGTCGAGTCGCCGGCCAAGGCGAAAACGATCGAAAAACTTTTAGGAAAAGATTTTACCGTCAAATCGAGCTTCGGCCATGTTCGGGACCTTGAGAAGAGCGAGGGGGCCGTTGATGTGGAAAACAACTTCAAACCCAGGTACGTCGTCTCTCCGGAAAAGAAGAAAGTAGTCAAGGAACTGAAAGACTGGGTCAAGAAGGTAGATGAAGTGTGGCTGGCCACCGATGAAGACCGCGAGGGGGAAGCCATCTCCTGGCACCTTTGCCAGGTGCTGGGCCTGGATGAAGGCAATACCAAGCGCATTGTCTTCCGGGAGATCACCAGGCCCGCCATTCAGAATGCCGTTCAGAACCCCCGCAAGCTGGACGTCAACCTGGTCAACGCCCAGCAGGCCCGACGGGTGCTGGACCGGCTGGTGGGATACGAACTTTCGGGCATCCTCTGGCGCAAGATCAAGGGCAAGCTCTCTGCCGGCCGGGTGCAGTCGGTAGCCGTCAAACTCATCGTCGAGCGGGAGCGGGAGATCATCAACTTTGAGCCTTCTCCCTTCTTCCGGATTTATGCCATCTTCGACGTGAAGAACGAGCAGGGAAAGGCCGTGCAGCTCAAGGCGGAAAGCCCGGCGCGCTACGATACGGAAAAAGACGCGCAGGCGTTCCTGGAAAGCTGCCGGGATGCCGTTTTCCGGATCGACGATATCGACGTGAAGCCGCTGAAGCGCCGCCCCACCGCGCCGTTTACCACCTCGACCCTGCAGCAGGAAGCCAGCCGGAAGCTGGGCTTTTCGGTGCAGCGCACCATGTCGGTGGCCCAGCGCCTCTACGAAGCCGGGCACATTACTTATATGCGTACCGACTCCACGGCGCTGAGCGAAACGGCGCTGGCCAGCATTGCCCGGGAGATCGAGGCGAGTTTCGGGAAGAATTACGTCAAGACCCGCCGCTACAAAAGCAAATCCGCCGGCGCCCAGGAAGCCCACGAGGCCATCCGCCCTACTTACATCGAACGCCAGTCGGTGACGACGAACCGCGACGAACAGCGCCTCTACGAGCTGATCTGGAAAAGGGCCATCGCCTCACAGATGGCGGACGCTGTGGTGGAAAAAACCATCGTGAAGATCGGCGTGTCCACCCTGCCCGACGCTTACCTCAAAGCCGAGGGCGAAGTGCTGAAATTTGACGGCTTCCTCAAAGTTTACCTGGAATCCACAGATGACGAAGAGGAGGAAGAGGCCAAAGGCATGCTGCCGCCCCTGAAGGTGGGCCAGGAACTCAACCTCGACAACATGACTGCCATCGAGCGATTCACCCGCCCGCCCGCCCGCTACACCGAAGCCGGGCTGGTCAAACAACTGGAAGAGCTGGGCATCGGCCGCCCCTCTACCTACGCCCCTACGATCAGCAAGATCATGGAGGAGGGCAGGGGGTACATCGTCAAGGAAAGCCGCGACGGGGAAGACCGGGAATACCTCCTGCTGACCCTCAGCAAAAAGGGCGATATCCGCAAAGAGAAAAAAACCGAGATCACCGGGGCGGTTAAAAACCGGCTCTTTCCCACCGACATGGGCATTACGGTCAGCGATTTCCTCAGCGAACACTTCCAGGAAATCATGGACTACGGCTTCACCGCCGACATCGAAAAGGAGTTCGACGTGATCGCCGAAGGAGGGAGGCAGTGGACTTCCATGCTGAAGGCCTTCTACGGCCCCTTCCACGAAACCGTGGAGAAAACCCTGGCCAATGCCGAGCGCCCCACCCGGGAACGCATCCTGGGCAGAGACCCGGAGACCGGCCGCACCGTCCTGACCCGCATGACCCGCCTGGGGCCGGTAGTGCAGATCGGCGCTCCGGATGAACTGGACGAAGAGGAAAAGCCCAAATACGCCAACCTGCAGCCCGGCCAGTCGATGGAAACCATCACCTACGACGAGGCGATGAAGCTGTTCGCCCTGCCCAAAGACCTGGGGAAGTTCGAAGGGGAGGAGGTGAGCGTGGGCGTCGGCCGCTACGGCCCCTACGTCCGCTACGGCGATAAGTACGTATCTATACCGCGGGGCGAAGACCCGCTGGACGTATCCCTGGAGCGGGCCGTCGAGCTGATCCGCGCCAAACAGAAGGAGGACGCCCCGGTGGGCACCTACAAAGGCCATCCCATCACCAAGGGCAAAGGGCGCTTCGGGCCCTACCTCAAATGGAACGACCTGTTCGTCAACGTCCCCCGAAAATACAACCTCGATACCATCACCCTGGAGGAAATGCACGAGCTGATCGGGAAAAAGGTGGAAAAGGAGGCCAACCGCTATATCCACAAATGGGACGACGAGAAGATTTCCGTGGAAAACGGCCGCTGGGGGCCCTACATCCGATTCAAAAAGAAAAACATCAAATTCCCCAAGGTGGACGGCAAAAAGGTCGACGCCGAAACAGCGAAAGAGATGACCCTGGAACAGATCAAGGAGTTCATCGAGCTGGAAGTGCCGGGGGCGTTCAGCCAGGGGAAAAAGAAGGTGAAAAAATGAGCGGCAGGCAAAGAAAGGGCGGGCAGGAACACCCGGACTCCCCCGAAATTTACTTCCATGTCGGCCTCGGCAAGGTGGCTTCCACCTACCTGCAGCACCGCTTCTTCCCCAGGCTGAAGGGCATCCACTATATTAAAAGTACGCGCTACCGCCGCAGCCCGCAGATCATCAGGGAGACGAATTACGACAAATATTTCATCTCCCGCGAGTTCGACCAGCAACTGGAAGATGAGGTGAGGTGGTTCTCCTCCTTTCATCCCCACGCCCGCCCCATCATCATCTTCCGGCGGCACGACGGCTGGATCGCCTCCCAGTACCGCCGCTACGTCAAAAACGGCGGCTACCTGCCCTTCAGCCGGTTCTTCGACGTCGAGAACGACGAGGGCCTGTGGAAGGTCAGGCACGCTACCTTCTACACCAACCTGGAGGTGCTGGAGCATTACTTCGGCTCCAAACCGCTGGTGCTTTTTCACGACGAACTGAAAGAGGACTCCTGGGCGTTTTTCGACAAGATCGCCAGCTTCTGCGGCGTTACCTACAACCGGGCCGACATCTCCCTGGCGCCCGTGCACCGATCCTACAGCGAGAAGCAACTGCGCCTCATGCGCTCCCTGGCGCGCAACGTCTTTGGAGAGAAGCAACCGGAATTTTCGAAACAGCCCGTCCTCCACTGGCTGCAGCGGCGGGGCCGGCTGCTGGCCTGTTACGCTATCCTCTACCCGGCCCAGCTGGCGCCGGCCTTCGTGGTGCCGGAAGAAGAACTGACGCCAAAGGAGGAACTGCTGCGGATCCGGGCGTTTTTTGAGGAGGACTGGGCCAGGCTGCAAAGGTATGCGGCGGAAAATAACCCGGGGTGATCGCCAAAGCTTGCCGGGGATTTCGGGCGCTGTTCGGAATTCGCTGTTTTTACCCGGAAGAGCGATCCCGATAGCTGTCGGGAAGATCAGCAATTTCTCATATAGAACTCGCACGTTTTGCCACGTGCATACCTTACAGGAGAAACTGCTGCGCTTATTTGAACAATCCAAACACTTCCGAGTCCGGAGTTCGCCTCCCCCAACCCCCATGCGCATCAGGTTATGAAATTAACAAATGCGATTTTTATAACATGCCAGCCTTCCACCCACCCTGCCAGGGATCGTTGCTACAGGCTGGCAAAGCGGCGGCAGCCCGGCTTTGCAGTACCGCCAGGAGGCTCTTCGCCCAGCTGCCAGGGCTTCTCCCCTCACATGTTTGCGAAGCCCTGTTGCCTGCCCTATGTGCTCTGTGTACCCTATGTGGTTCAAAAGCAATGGGCCGCAGGTTTTTTTATCGGATATGGCACATAGGAGGTTTCGCATAAGCCAGCAGCCACCTGCGTTAACATTTCAACCTGATGCGCATGCCCCCAACCCCCAACCCCAAAACCCCCCCCCCAAACCCCAACCCCCAACCCCCAAAACCCAAAACCCAAACCCCAAAACCCAAACCCCAAAACACAAAACCCAAAACCCAAAACCCCACACCCAAACCCCCAAACCCAAAAACCACACCACCAACACCCAAACCCAACCCCCACCCCCCACCTCCCACACCCTCCACCCGACCAGCCTCACCACAACGATACCCCCCCACACACCACCCACCACATCACACCAACCACCCTCACAC
>JAGFJD010000319.1 GCA_024102975.1 Phaeodactylibacter sp.
GTGTGGGACCACCGCTGGGAGGAATTCTCCGCCTGGGCGGAGAAGGGGCAGCATATCAAAGATGCCCTGCTTCGGCTGGTGGATGAAGACACCCGCGCCTTCAACCGCATCATCGAGGCGGTGCGCCTGCCTAAGGGAACCGAAGAGGAAAAAGCCGCCCGGGAAAATGCCATGCAGGAGGCTACCAAATACGCCACGGAAGTCCCGTTCCAGACTATGGAGCTGGCCCTGCAGTCCTTCGGGGTGGCCAAAGCCATGGCTACCGAGGGCAACCCCAACTCCGCCAGCGATGCCGGCGTCGGCGCGCTGTGTGCCCGCGCCGCCGTCCGCGGTGCCCTGCTCAACGTGCAGATCAATGCCAGGGGGCTTAAGGATAAGGCCTTCGCCGAAGACATTACTGCCAGAGCGGAGAAAATGGCGGAAGAGGCCGACCAGTTGGAAAAGGAGGTGGTGAGTATCGTGAGGAAGAAGGTGGAGGAGGAAGGGTGAGGGGGATTGTAGAAATACATGGAGATACGTGGAAATGAATGGAAATATGTGGAGATGCGTGGAGATGCGTGGAGATGCGTGGGAATGTATGGAAATGCCGTTTGCCCATGGTGTTTCAGCGCTGCCTCGGGCGACGTATTTCCACTTCGGGCCTTTCCGGGTTTCTCCCGGCAGCGGAGAAAGGGAGTTGCGGAACCATTGAAAATGGCTCCTGCCTCAGCACCCTGTCCTGGCAATCAAGGGCTGGCTGGCCGGAAAAGCACTTTCCCCCCGGCTCCTCACCTGTGGAAAGTGGTTTTCCGGCCAAAACCAAAAAAAGCAGCTCCGAAGGAGCACTCCGGAGCTGCAGAAAACCAACTTCAAAAGGGGGTTAAGCGTGACTCGTTCATGTTATAGGGCAAAAACGGAATCACGACACTGAAGTAGTGATTAAAAAATCCCATTCCGGAAGAATTCCTTTTGCCTTGTGGGCAGGAATTTTTTTAGGATCACTGAGTCAGTGTTGAGTACATACATTCATATCAAGAGAAATAGCCGATAACACGCAACTGCTGCGCACAGGAGCAGTACATGTACGGAAGCCCGGAAGAAACGGGGCAAAAGGTTTGATAGTTGCTCAGAGGATAAGCAGGGTGTATCCTCTTATTCCGAAGATTAAAACTATATATCGGCTTTGGGAAAGGCTGGCGTTTTTACTGATCAGCCAGTTCAGAAAGCAAAGGTATCAAAATTCCTGACAAAAGTCAACTTGTTTTAAGGCAATGGCCGGATCAGCTTCTTTACCGGCATAATAACGAGGGGGCCGGCGGGCATTTCTGCGCATTTCTATGCATTTCTTCATTTCATTCCGCGCAGTGCCTACGGGAGGTTTTTCGCTGCTGCGTCCAGTTCTTCGTAAAAATCTTCTCCGAACTTTCGGATGAGGGCTTCGCGCAGGAACTGGTAAACCGGCAGTTGCTGTTGCCGGCCCCGTTCGCAGGCTGCCGAGCAGATATCCCAGCGGTCGTAGTTGAGGGCCTGTAGGCCGACTCGCTCGTCAACGGAGACCCGAATGGGGTAGAGGTGGCAGGATATGGGTTTCCTGAAATCCGTTTTCCCGGCGTTGTAGGCCTGTTCTATGCCGCATTTGGCGATGCCGTTGTCGTCGTATACCATATAAGCGCAGGGGCCGCCGTCGATCAGGGGGGTGGCGTAATGGCCGCTTTCTTCATCGTGCGTCCAGAGCCCTTCCTGTTCGATGGTGGCGATGCCGGCCGGGCGGAGGAAAGGCCGGACGGCTTCGAAAATCCGCGTCAGCGTGTATCGCTCCTCCGGCGCCACCGGAGCGCCAAGGTCGCCTTCCCAGCAACAGGCGCCTTTGCAGGCATTGAGGTTGCAGAGAAACTGTTCCCGGATAATATCGTCACTGATGAGGACATCGCCTATCATTAGCATAGCAATCATCGACTTTTGATCAATCGGGCCGCATCAAAGTCAACCCCCTTAATACAGCTGCAAAAATAAGAGATCGGGGCCAATAGCGGGCCACAGGCGTGCAACTTTATTCGCCGTCGCCTGGAATTCAAAACCATTGAAAGTAAAGATGGCATGCTCTATAAAACGCCTGAAAATTGTATTTTGTCCCGGCATAACCGAAAACAAGATTATGAAAAAATTGACTTTTTCTTTTTTCTTTCTTGCTCTGGCTTCCGGCCTGTTCGCGCAGCAGCACGAAGCCGGGGCCCGCAGGGCTACCGAGGAGGCCCGGGCACTTTACCAGCTCGACGAAGAGCAAGCAAAGGAGATGTATGTGATCCAGGAGCGCTGGCTGCGCAACCTGGCTTCCATCGAGGAATTGCGCGATGCCGATTACTACCGCTTCCTGCAGAAGAAGAACTCGGCCCGCGAGGGAGCGATGGCTTCGATCCGCCGGTTGTTGCGGGAGAGCCAGATGGATATTTTTAACCAGCAGCTCGCCAGCCGCCGGAAGGAAGAGGCGGCGGTGGCGGCGAGGCTCAAGGAGGAAGGCGCCACCCGGGAAGAAATCCAGATAGCGATCTGGGAACTGGAATAAGCTTCCGGAAGGCGGTTCGTCAAGGGCCGCTTTTTTCTTTTCTGCCCAAATTAAAGATGATTTATCCGTATTATTGGCCAGTGGCGAAACAATCGTTGACGAGAAGAGGCGGTGGGCAAAGTAAGTTCCGGGGAATTGATGCTTTTACTGGTTGGGCGTTGTGCCGATTTTCCGGCGCCCTCCGAACATTGACAGTGGACGGCTGTTACCTTTTCATCGGCTGGACAAGTATTTCAACTATTCATACACATTTTAATCACGAACATATAAATGGATCCTCTAAAACAAAAATTCAACAATAAAGCATCCGCTCTGCGAGACGAGGTCCGGGAATTGCTGAAAAAACACGGCGACAAAAAAGTCGATGAAGTAAAACTCAAACAGATTTACGGGGGTGCCCGCGGCATCAAGATGATGGTTTGGGAAACCTCCCAGCTCGACCCTGTCAAGGGGATCAGCTTCCGGGGATATTACATACCGGAGCTTCGGGAGAAGCTGCCGAAGGGGCCCGATGGGAAAGAGCCCCGGCCGGAAGGGTTGTTCTGGCTGATGCTTGTAGGGGAAATCCCGACGGATGAGGAAGTCCACTGGCTGACCCAGCAATGGACCCGGCGCAGCAACGTGCCCGAGCACGTTTTCCGCATCCTGGACAGCCTGCCTCCCTCTACCCATCCCATGACCCAGTTTATCACGGCCATCACGGCGATGCAAACGGAGAGCTGCTTTGCCCGCCGTTATGACGAAGGGGTCAATAAACTGGATTACTGGGACGCCACCTACGAGGATACCATGAACCTGATCGCCCGCCTGCCGCGGGTGGCGGCTTACATCTACCGGCGGACTTATCATGATGGCAAGCATATTGCGCCGGATATAGCGCAGGACTGGGGCGGCAACTTTGCGCACATGCTCGGTATTGAAAGCCCGGATTTCAAAAACCTGATGCGCCTTTACCTGACCGTTCACGCAGATCACGAAGGCGGTAACGCTTCTGCGCACGCCACGCACCTGGTCGGTTCGACGCTCAGCGATGCCTACCTTTCTCTGGCAGGCGGCATGGGCGCCCTGGCGGGCCCGCTCCACGGCCTGGCCAACCAGGAAGTGATCAAATGGATTTTCAGCATGCTCGATGCCCTGGGCACCACCAGGCCAACCAAAGAACAGATTGCGGATTATGTGGACAGCACCCTGGCCGCCGGGCAGGTTATCCCTGGCTATGGGCATGCCGTCCTGCGCGAACCTGACCCGCGTTTCATCGCCCTGAAACGGTTCGCGGAAGTCTATATGAAAGACGATGACATCGTCAACGTAGTCTGGAAGGTCTTCGATGTCGTGCCCCCGATCCTGGAGAACCTGGGCAAGGTCAAAAACCCGTGGCCGAACGTCGACGCTCATTCCGGGGCACTGCTGGTGCATTACGGATTGAAAGAGTACAGTTTTTACACGGTGCTGTTCGGTGTTTCCCGCGCCCTTGGCGTCCTTTCCTCCCTGTGTTGGGCCCGGGCCCTGGGCTTCCCGCTGGAACGCCCGAAATCAGTGACGACCAACTGGGTTAAAAACTTTCTGGAAAAGGAACAGGAGGCCGGCGTGAAGGAAGGATAACCGCCTCGGGCAAAACGGGGGCCATGCCGAATTTTTCAATTCAGCATGGCCCCCGTTTTTTTACTCTGCCGGCCGTTTGCAAAAGAAAATTTCTCCAAACCGATGGCGGTCTGCAAAAATCCTTTATTTTTGGGAGTTCATCAAAGTATCATCCAAACTATCCTTACGCATGAATTTTCCGGACAACCTGAAGTACACCAATGACCACGAATGGATCCGCGTTGAAGGCGGCAACATCGCCTATGTCGGGATCACCGACTTCGCACAGAGCGAATTGGATGAATTGGTCTACATCGAGGTAGAAACCGTAGGCGAAACCCTTGAACAGGGCGAAGTATTCGGCACTGTGGAAGCGGTGAAGACCACTTCAGACCTCTTTATGCCGGTTTCCGGTAAAGTGCTGGAGTTCAATCCCGCCCTCGATGAATCGGAAGGCGACGAACCCACCCTGGTAAACAAAGACCCTTACGGCGAGGGCTGGATCATCCGGATGGAAATTTCCAACCCCGATGAACTGGAAGGCCTCCTGGACGCCGAAGCCTATAAAGAAGTCGTTGGCTGAAAAAAAAATAAATTTTTCTTATCTTCGACACACCAAAAACAAATAAGCCTGCATCTATTCCTGGTAAAAGAGCCAATCTGAAGAATTTCATTCCTGCCCTGCTGTGGGCAGCGCTGATCTTTACACTGTCAACCGGCCAGGCTGTAGAAGTGCCTCGCTTCTCCAATATCCTGGAGCCGGATAAGGTCGGGCACGCCGCCGCCTATTTTGTCATGAGCGCGTCCCTCCTTTGGGGCTTTTACCGCACCGCCGGCATATCGCCGGCTGCCATGGCGGCCGCAGCGGCGGCCAGCATTCTGTACGGAATAGGCATGGAGTTCATCCAATATGCTTTTTTTCCGAACAGGTTTTTTGAAGTGTTGGACATTATTGCTAATATTATTGGCTCTGTTTCAGGAATTTTTGGCTTATATTTTTTGATAAAATAAAACCTTGTCAGTATGGATGTGTCAATTACCGGTGGAGCATTGGCCGGATTGTTGCTGGCTATAGCTGTGGGCATCGCCGCGATTATCATCGTGATGAAGTCTATCTATGCCCAGCGTTCCGCCAAAGGCCCCCAAGATGCGGCAGGCCAGTCGAGCAAGTCCCCCCTGGATTCGAGGACGAAGTACCCGTGGGCAGATGCCTTCAAATACAGCGGTACCTTCTTCAACCTCGGCCTGGTGCTTTCTCTCGGCCTGACGGTACTGGCATTCGGCTGGACTCAATACGAAGAAGAAGTGTACATCCCTGATGATGCACTGGTTTTCGATGAAGAGATCGAGATCGAACCGCCCCGTACCGCCGAACCGCCGCCCCCTCCTCCTCCCCCGCCGCCGCCCGTGATCGAAGAGGTGCCGGACGAAGAAATCCTGGAGGAAGAAGAAGTTGAATTTGTCGACCAGTCGGTTGACGACAAGACATTAGTGGAAGCCCCTCCGGTCAAGGAGAGCGCTCCGCCGCCGCCGCCTCCTCCGCCGCCCCCGCCGCCGGAGCCGGAAGTTGAAGAAATCTTCAAAGTGGTTGAAGACATGCCGCGGTTCCCGGGTTGCGAAGACCTGCCGACCAAAGAGGAAAAGAAACAATGCGCCGACAAAAAGATGTTGGAGTTCATTTACAAAAACATCAACTATCCCGCGATTGCCCGGGAGAACGGCGTGGAAGGCACCGTCGTGGTACAGTTCGTCGTAGAAAAGGACGGATCTGTTGCTGACGCCAAGGTCGTACGCGATATAGGCGCTCAATGCGGGCAGGAGGCCCTTCGGGTGGTCAACCTGATGAATAGCCAGAACCTGAAGTGGACGCCGGGCAAGCAGCGCGGCCGCGCCGTACGGGTGCAGTTCAACCTCCCGGTTAAATTCCGGCTCGAATAACAGACAGGATTTGCGCCTGGGCCGTCCCCGAGGGTGAAGCAGACAGGATTAACCGGATCGACATGATTTCGGGAATTGTCCTGCCAGTTTTGCCGGCTCATTGGGCTTCTTCAGCGCGAAAAAAGAATCTTGGCGAAACGGCTAATGTTCTCCGATGGACATTAGCCGTTTCGGCATTGATGCCAGACAACTTTTGGAAAAAACGGACGTTTTTATACTGATGTGGACAGGACTGGCCCTATGAATACAAAAACTGTACGACGATGATGAGGAGCCTCATTCTTATAGCAGCTATTTTTACCGCCCTGACGGCCTGGGGCCAGGAAGCCCAGTTGGCTCAGCAATACTTCCGCGACGGAGAATTCGAGAAAGCTGCCGTCCTCTACGAAAAGTTATACAAGCAAAGCAATTTCAACGACTTTTATTTCGACCGGTACGTAGAATCGCTGCTGGCGATGGAGGACTTCGACGAATGTGAGCAGGTTATCAAAAAACAGCTGCGGCGCGATCCCGATAACGTGCAGCTCTATGTCACCTACGGCAAGCTCTTCGAGCGGCAGGTTCTCGACGACAAGGCGGAAGAACAGTATCGCCTGGCCATAGAAAAGCTGCCCCGGGACCAGTTCGCCATCACGCGCCTGGCCAATGCCTTTATGGTTCTCACCAAATACGACCTGGCCATCGAAACCTACGAAAAGGGTTCCGAAATTCTCAAAGATAAAGAAGCCTTTGCCTACAACCTGGGGGAATTGTACCGCCGGAAAGGCGATTCGGACAAAATGATAGAAAGCTACCTCAACAGCATAGAGGCCAATCCGGGCCGCACCAACAGCGTCAAGTCCATTTTTCAGCGGTACCTGCTTCCGGAAGACTACCAGGAACTGCAGGCACAGCTCTATACCCGCATACAGGCCAACCCTGACGCCATCTTTTATCCGGAAATGCTCAGTTGGGTATTCATTCAGCAAAAGGATTACAGCAACGCCTTCCGCCAGGTCCGCGCCATGGACCGCCGCCTGCGCGAAAATGGAGGCCGGGTTTTCCGGCTGGGAGAGATCGCCGCCAATGACAAAGCCTACGATGCTGCAATTATGGCCTACGACTATATCGTAGCCGAAAAAGGGCCTTCCTCGTCCTTCTATATCGACGCCAAACGGGAATCCCTGCGGTGCAAGCGCCGGCAACTGGTCGAGGGCTACGATTACAGCCCGGAAGAGCTGAAACAGCTGGAGCAGGAATACGAATCCTTTCTCGGGGAATTCGGCCGCTCCAAACTGACGGCCAACATCATCCTGGAACTCGCCGAACTGGAGGCGCTTTACATTAACGACCTGGACAAGTCCATCCGCCTGCTCAATGAGATGATCGCCTACCCCAATGTCAACCCGGCCATTCAGGCCCTGGGCAAGATCAACCTGGCCGATTACTACCTCATGCAGGGAGAGCGCTGGGAAGCCACCCTGCTGTATTCACAGGTCGACAAAGCCTTCAAAGAAGATCAGCTGGGGCACGAAGCCCGCTTCCGCAATGCCAAACTTTCCTACTATACCGGCGACTTTCAATGGGCGCAGGCACAGTTTGACATACTGAAGGCCTCCACGTCCAAACTCATCGCCAACGATGCCCTCGACCTGTCCGTATTCATTATGGATAACCTGGGGCTGGACACCACCGCCGAAGCTCTTCAGCTTTACGCCGACGCAGAACTGCTGGTTTTTCAGAACCGTTTCGACGACGCCTTCAGCAAACTGGACACCCTGCAGCAGCGCTTTCCGGATCATTCCCTGAAAGATGACCTCTGCTATCTGGAGGCGCAAATCTACAGGAAGAAGCGGGAATACGAAAAAGCCGCCGAATTGCTTCAGAAGATCATCGATAACCACAAGGAAGAAATCCGGGCAGACAACGCCCTGTTTGAGCTGGCCGAGCTTTACGAAAAACAACTCGGAGATACCGAAAAGGCCAAGGCCCTTTACGAGACCCTCTTCATCGATTACTCGGGAAGTACTTTCGCGGTGGAGGCACGCAAACGCTACCGCATCCTGCGGGGAGATAATGTGCAGTAGGCTACCAGCCTAGCGCTGGGCAAAGTCGGAAGTCGGAACGCGGAAGTTGGAATGGCTTAAGGATTTCCGCAACCCTTTGGCTATCAATAGTGTCCAACCTTGGACAGGTAGCCGTGCAGTAGGTACTTTTCCCAGGCAGGAACAGAACCGGCAACGCAAAAAAAGGTGAAGTAAGCTCGTTTTCTTACTTCACCTTTTGCGTTAGCTGATAAGCTTATCGCGGCGGGACGCGGCCTTACTTGAGGCGCTTTTCGTCCGATACAGTCAGTTTATGGCGGCCTTTGGCGCGGCGGCTGGCCAGCACTTTGCGGCCGTTCTTAGTGCTCATTCGCGAACGAAACCCATGCTTATTCTTGCGCTTCCTTCTGGAAGGTTGAAATGTACGTTTCATTATTGACGCTTTTTCTATTCCTCAAAATTCTGAAAAGCCCGGCAAAGGTAAAGCTATTTGGACAAATAGACAAATATCCCGTCCAATGTTTGGCAAAAAATAGCAGCCTTAGATGGTCATGATGTCTTTCTCCTTTGTTTCGATGAGCTTGTCGATCTTTTCTACGAATTCTTTAGTTAATTTTTCGACTTCTTCTTCCTTGCGTTTTCCCGCATCTTCGGGAAAACCGGACTTTACGGCCTTTTTGATCTGGTCCATCGCTTCCCGGCGGGCGCTGCGGATGCCGACCTTAGTGTCCTCTCCAATACTTTTGGACTTCTTCACCAGCTCCTTCCGGCGTTCCTCGGTGAGTGGCGGAATGTTAATGATCACGATTTCTCCGTTATTCTGCGGAGTAACCCCCAGGTTGGCCTCAAAGATCGCTTTCTCGATGGGGGCGAGCATATTCTTTTCCCAGGGCTGAATGGTAATGGTGCGGGAATCGGAAGTGCTCACATTAGCTACCTGATTGAGGGGAGTAGGCGATCCGTAGTAAGGCACGATGATGCCGCTTAGCATATTGGGGGAAGCTTTCCCGGCGCGGATGGTTGCCAGCTCTTTCTGGAGGTGTTCTATGGAAGCCTCCATGGATATTTGGGCTATCTCTATGTATTCGTCTATGTCTTCTTGCATGATAACTACTTGTTTTTTCTTTTAAAATTGCCCGCAGGTAACCGCTAAAAGCACCCAAAAATAAGCCAAAAGCCCCCTTTTTCAAAGAAAAAAGCGAGCGTTTGGCATTTTTATGGCATTTACGCCGCCGGCAAAGCTTCGGGAAGCTTACCGGGAACGGTTGTACTGCATTATCAAATACAAGACCATGACGAGGGCGGAGAGCGCAGCGGCGACATAAGTCATGGCCGCCCACCACAGCGCGTCTTTGGCGCCGTCGTATTCCTGCCCGCGGGCTACGCCGCTGTTGTCGAGCCATACCAGCGCCCGCCGGCTGGCGTCGAATTCCACCGGAAGGGTAATGAAGCTGAACAGGGTAGTCACGGCAAAGGCGATGATCGTGATCAGCATGAGCGAAGGCATGGTCGACAACGTCATGAAGGCGATGATCAGCAACCACTGCTGCGCCATGGCAGAAAGGTTGACGATAGGCACCAGAGCCGAGCGCATTTTTAGCGGGGCGTAAGCCTCCGCGTGCTGAACGGCATGCCCGCATTCGTGAGCAGCGACGGCTGCCGCCGCAATGTTCCTTCCCCGGAAGACGCCCTCACTGAGGCTGACCGTCCTGGTGGCAGGGTTGTAGTGGTCGGTCAGGAAACCCTGCCCTTCGACTACTTTGACGTCCGAAATGCCGAAATGCCGAAGCATCTGTTCGGCAACTTCCTTCCCCGACAGGCCCGAGCGGATCGGCACATTGCTGTATTTGTTGAACTTGCTCTTTAATCTCTGGCTGATCACCATGCCGACAACCGAAAGAATGCCGCCAATGATGAAGTATCCATAATATGCTCCCATGATGGTTTGCGGTTAGTTTTTTAATCCAATCGTTAAGACGCAAAAATGTAAAAAAGATAACATCCTGTTCATCCTGTATCCCTGCCTGCTTTCCCAGGCCAGGACCGCCAAATCCTGCCCATCCTGCCCATCCTGTTCATCCTGTCAATCCTGTCTATAAAACGCGCCGCCTGAAGGCAGCACGTCCGGAAATCCTGTTCATCCTGTCAATCCTGTCTATAAAACGCGCCGCCTGAAGGCCGCACGTCCGGAAATCCTGTACATCCTGTTCATCCTGTTAATCCTGTCTATAACACGCGACGCCTGAAGGTAGCACATACGGCAACCCCGTTCATCCTGTTCATCCTGTCAATCCTGTCTATACATCGCGCCGCCTGAAGGCAGCACGTCCGGAAATCCTGCCCATCCTGTTCATCCTGTCAATCCTGTCTATAAAACGCGCCGCCTGAAGGCAGCACGTCCGGAAATCCTGTTCATCCTGTTCATCCTGTCAATCCTGTCTATAAAACGCGCCGCCTGAAGGCAGCACGTCCGGAAATCCTGTTCATCCTGTCTGCTTTCCTGGCCCAGCCGCCCCTGCTATTCAGCTCAACAGGCCAAATCCTGTATAATCCTGTAAAGCTTTTGGAATAACAATCCCTTCAGGAGTTTGGTTGTTTTCCAGCAGGGCGGCGACGATGCGCGCCAGGGCCAGGGCACTGCCGTTGAGGGTATGCGCCAGGCGGGTGGATTTCCCGTCCCGGAAACGGAGCTTCATACGGTTGCTCTGGTAAGTTTCAAAGTTGGACACCGAGCTGACTTCCAGCCAGCGTTGCTGGGCGGCGGAATATACTTCAAAGTCGAAAGTCAGCGCGGAAGTGAAGCCCAGGTCTCCGCCGCACAGGCGCAGGATGCGGAAGGGCAGTTCCAGCTTTTGCAGCACCCCTTCCACATGGGCCAGCATTTCATGGAGGGTATCGTAAGATTTATCAGGATGCTGGAATTGCACGATCTCGACCTTGTCGAACTGGTGGACCCGGTTGAGCCCGCGGACGTGCGCGCCATAGGAGCCGGCTTCCCGCCGGAAGCAGGGCGTATAGCCCGTCAGCTTGATCGGGAAGTCTTTTTCGTCGAGAATGACATCCCGGTAGATATTGGTCAGCGGCACCTCCGCTGTGGGGATGAGGTAGAGGTTGTCCCGTTCTACGTAGTACATCTGCCCTTCTTTGTCCGGCAACTGGCCGGTAGCGCGGGCGGTATCTTCATTGACCAGCAGAGGGGGGATGATCTCTTCGTAACCCGCCTTCACCGCCTCGTCGAGAAAAAAAGCGATGAGGGCGCGTTGCAGGCGGGCGCCTTTGCCGCGATAGAGCGGGAAGCCCGAGCCGGTAATCTTGGTCCCGAGGTCGAGGTCAAAAATGTTGTATTTCTGCGCCAGTTCCCAGTGGGGCAGGGCGCCTTCCGGGAGCTTCGGCAGTTCGCCCGGCCAGGGCCTGAACACTTCATTGTCCTCCTCGGTGCTGCCGGCTGGCACGGATTCGTGGGGGATGTTGGGTACTTTGTACAACAGCTCCGCCAGGCTTTCCTGAGTGGATCTGAGTTTTTCTTCCAGTTCCGAGGCGCGCTCTTTCAGGCTGGCCACCCGCTCCCGCTTGCTTTCCGCTTCCTCTTTTTTGCCTTGTTTAAACAGGCTGCCGATCTCTTTGGACAGCTGGTTCCGCTCGGCCAGGAGGCTGTCGAGTTCCGTCTGGGTGTCCTTGCGGGTATCGTCAAGCTGAATGATCTGTTCGATAATGCCGAGTTCTTTTTCCGCAAAGTTGCGGGTCTTCAGCCCCTGGAGAACGCGTTCCTTGTTCGCCCGGATGTAGTGGAGTTCAAGCATAATGCGGTGTCGGTTACAGTTTGGTTCATTAAAAAAGCTGGGGAATTGAACTTTTGAGAAAAGTTTTGGTTACTTTTTTTGCAAAGATACTATTTGGATTTAAAAATTAAATGTATTTTTGTAGCGACGAAAGCGTAATGGCACACCATAACGTCTTAACGCCTTATAGCATTTCTTGAGGTGTTTTCACGCTCTATCCTGCTATTTCCCACTTTGATCAAGAAGGGTTGTTAGGCCACAAGAGGAAAAGTTCTGGAGGTATTTCAATGGTTTGTGAATTCACAAATCCCCGCGTTTTTCCCGCAATATTCTCTGACATCAATTTCATTTTTTTCACAAGAACAAGATTCTTACTAAAAAACATACAAGCAAGTATATTATGTTAGATATATCACAGTTGAACTACATGCTTGTGCCCGAGCTAAGAGAATTAGCTGAGCAAATCGGGCTTAAAGGCTACAAAAGGCTGAACAAACAGGAACTCATCTACAAGATCCTGGATCACCAGGCTGACGGTGGCGATGCCGACAAGGAAGATGGCGATGACGGCAATGACGACTCCCCCAACGGCAAACAGGCAAATTCGCGCTCCCAACGCCGCGCTCCTTCCGAAAAAGCCGATGCTTCATCCGAACCGGATGAGGAGGAGGCCGAGGAAGAGGATGACGACGGGCATGACGATAGCCGCAGCCACTCCCGCCGGAGAGTGCGCCGGGTGGTAAAGGTCGAAGAAGACGCGCCTTCCGCCCGGAAAAGCGACGACAAAGACAGCCGGGACTATTACGAGGAAGAAGAAGACGACGACGACAGGCGCAGGCGCCATTCCCGGGGCAATGAAGCCCCCCCCCGGGAAATGGACGGGGATAACCGCGGGCGCAGGCCCCATTCCCGGAAGCGGGAAGAAGAAGAAACCTTCGACATCGAACTCGACGGCATTATCGAAGGCGAAGGCATCCTGGAAATGATGCCCGACGGGTACGGTTTCCTGCGGTCTTCCGACTATAACTACCTGACTTCGCCGGACGACATCTACGTCTCGCCCTCGCAGATCAAACTCTTCGGCCTGCGTACCGGAGATACGGTCCGCGGCGCTATCCGCCCGCCCAAGGACGGGGAGAAGTACTTCGCCCTGCTGCGCGTCTCCAAGATCAATGGCCTGGATCCTCAGGACATCCGCGACCGGGTGCCCTTCGACTACCTGACGCCATTGTTCCCTCACGAAAAATTCAAGCTGACAAATTCCCCGACTGGTAAGGACATCGGCACCCGCATGATCGATCTGTTCACCCCTATCGGAAAAGGCCAGCGCGGCCTGATCGTGGCGCAGCCCAAGACGGGTAAAACCTTCCTGCTCAAAGATATCGCCAATGCGATTGCGAAGAACCACCCGGAGTGCTACCTGATCGTCCTGCTGATCGATGAACGCCCCGAGGAAGTCACCGATATGAAGCGCAGCGTAAACGCCGAGGTGGTCGCATCGACCTTCGACGAACCTGCTGACAACCATGTTCGTGTAGCGGGTATCGTGCTGGAAAAGGCCAAACGCCTCGTGGAGAGCGGGCATGACGTAGCTATCCTGCTGGACTCCATCACCCGCCTGGCACGGGCCTACAACACCGTTGCGCCGGCCAGCGGCAAGGTGCTCTCCGGCGGCGTGGAAGCCAACGCCCTCCATAAGCCCAAAAAATTCTTCGGCGCTGCCCGCAACATTGAAGACGGCGGCTCTCTGACCATCCTGGCTACCGCCCTGATCGATACGGGATCCAAAATGGATGGCGTGATCTTCGAAGAATTCAAAGGTACCGGCAATATGGAATTGCAACTGGACCGCAACCTGTCCAACAAGCGGATGTTCCCGGCCATCGACCTCACCCGGTCGAGCACCCGCCGCGAAGACCTGCTGCTGGACAAGGATACGCTTCAGCGCATGTTCATCCTGCGCAACCACCTGGCGGACATGAAGCCCGACGAGGCCTTCGAGTTCCTGCGCAAACACATGGTGGGAACAGTAAGCAACGAAGAGTTCCTCACCTCCATGAACGGCTAAGCCGTAGTTCTTTTACATAGAAAAAGCCCTCCTCTTCGGGTGATCCGGGGGGAGGGCTTTTTCTTTGCACGGGCCTGCCGATGGTTTCATGGGTTCCTGGCTGATTTGTTCCATAATTTGGGCCGCCCTGCCGGCATTCCCTCCCCTTCGCACACCGTATCTTTTAGCCCTGCCTGCCGGATTCCGGCAAATTGCCATCGCTGACCCTGGCCCGGTATCCGGACAGAAAACCCTCCAGCCTTTGATCCATAGCCCCGGCCTCAGTTTTGTAGTGAGGCGTGGTGGCCGTTGTGCCGGGAAATTCTTCGATATGCATCGTCTGCGTGGGGAATGCGAAGCGAACGCCGAGGCTGTGCGCCAGGTCGATGACGCCCAGCAGCACTTCGTGGCGGGCCTTTAACTCGCCGGACCAGGTGGGCGTTTCAAAAAAGATGTAGAACAATATATCCAGGGAACTGCCGCTCATCTCGTTGAGGTGAATTTCGAAATAGTCTTTCCGGGTATGCGGGTGTGCGGCGACGATCCCCCGAAGCCCTTCCACAAACTTGTCGATCAGGGCAGTGGGGGTATCATAAGTAATCGAAATCTTGGTGTTGAAACGGCGATAGGCCCGCAGGCCGTAATTATTGACCACCATATCCGCCAGCTTTCCGTTGGGCACGTAGACCAGCGAATTGGCAAAGGTGCGCACCCGGGTAGAGCGGAACCCTACCTCTTCAACCGTACCGTCAACACCGGAAAAATTGATCCAGTCGCCGATCTGAAAGGGCTTGTCCATGAATATGGTCAATGAGCCGAACAGGTTCTTCAGCGTATCCTGCGCCGCCAGGGCGATGGCCAGCCCTCCGATGGAGATTCCGGCGACCAGCGTCGTGATATCCACCTGCAATACCCGGAGGGCCTGGATCACCCCTCCCGCCAGCAGGATGAACTGGATGCTGCGCTTCAACATCGGCAGCAGCTGGTCGTCCATCTTGCTTTCCGTCTGCTGGGTGAACCGGCCGGCGTAGAAGAGGAATACGTCCAGTATCCGCAAAAGGATATAAACGACCAGCGCAACCAACAGGATTCGAATGACGACGATAGCGAAACTGGCGGATTCGATGGGCAGTTGCAGGACCGGCAGGAAAGCCTTTATCAGGCGGAGCACGATGTAAACGCTGGCGGCGCGGGCAATTTTTGCCACCAGCTCCGGCGAGGCGCGCTGCGCATGAGCGCGGCGGCGGGTGAAGCGCCGCACCAACGGGAGGAGCAGCCGGCTCAGCGCCAGGTGCAGGAGGATGGCCAGCAACAGGATGGCCAGCAAACCGATATACTGCCAGAGTGCCATGCCCAGCACTTCCTGCTGGCCGAACTGAGGCAGCAGGTTCAACAGCAAGTCTGCGCCGAAGGGATAAACATCCTTATGCAGTTCGGGGATGAGCTGAACCGTTTCTTCCGAATAATACCAGCGGCCGCCGGTTTTTTCGAGATATACTTCCGGAAGTTCCGTCGGGAAAAGGGTATAGACATAACGGTTGGCGATGCTGTCTTCCAGGTAGTTGGGGTCTTGTGGCAACCGGTTCAGGATGACTTTCAGCCCTTTGCCATCCAGTACCTGCTTGAGCTGAATGGCCAGCCGGACAGCGCGGGTGCTGTCCTCTACCCCATAAAGGGTACGGGCGGCCAGTTCCGGGCGGTAGGTTTCCGGTTGCAGGTAGTGGAGGTGGACCAGTACGGTATTAAACGGGTTTTCCAGGGTAACCGGCACTTCCCCTGCCTGTCGCTGCCCCCACAACCAGGCCGGGAGGCAGAGGAAAAGCAGGAGGGATGTTTTTCTGGCGAGCATGGCTTTCGAACATTTGGTGGGCTACAAATGTAACCAGCCGCAGGAAGCTTACCAAACCGGGCTGTCAATTCGTGCGCATGAACTCCCGTATGGCCTCATTGACGACGTCAGCCCGTTCGAAATGGACAAAATGGCCCGCCTTGTCGACCATGAGCAGCCGGGCATTGGGCATTTTTTCGACGCCCTGTTGCCCTATGGTTTCCGTTTTGCCGCCGTTGAGGAAGCGGTTGGGGATCAGGTTGTCCTGATGGCCGAAGATGGCGATCGCCGGCTGTTTTACGTTGGGCAGCTCGTCAAAGACAGGCTGGTCGACCATGCCTTTTACACATTCGGGAATGATGTAACAATAGGCGTCGAAGCCTTCGGCGGAGCGCATGGCGATGCGGTCGGAGATCATGAATTCGGCATCGCCAGGCATATTATAGAAATTCCAGGCAATATTCTCCCGGATCTGTTCGACGGTGGTCAGCCTGACGGCAGTTGGCGTCAGCACTTCCCGAAACCACTGACGTTCTCCCTTGTGAAAGGTTTCGAAACCGGCCGGAGCAACCAGGATGAGGCGCTTTACCAGGCCAGGATAGGCCAATGCGGTGGTTATGGCGATCTGCCCGCCCATGGAATGGCCGGCCAGCGTTGCCTTTTCAATGCCCAATCCCGTGAGGAATTCTTTGACCACTGTAGCATAATAGGCCATGCTGGCCTCGTATTTTCCCTTGCTGGATTTCCCGTAGCCAGGCAGGTCTATCGCCAGGCAGCGGTAATCCTCCTTCAACGCCTCGATGTTTTTCTTCCAGGCCGGCGCGTAACTACCCAGCCCGTGGATGAACAGGATTACCTCCTCTCCCTTTCCCTCGTCGAAGTAGGCTACAGACAACCCATCCGGCAGCTCGGCTTTTTGCACGGGAAAAGGGTAGGGCAATTCATCGAACGTCCGGACTGCGGGAGCTTGTTTTTGGATGGAACAAGCGGCCAGCACCAGGGCGGCCACTATGGCAAACAGGTTTTTCATGTTTTCTTTCTTATATGAGCATCTTCGGAGACGTTAATTTTTCTGCACAAGTCTTTTCGGGACGTGGCGAACTGCGAACACCGAACGGCGGGCCCCATTCAGAGCATGGTTCAGAACATCAACCATTTCAAGACCAGCAGGGCGGTATAGGGGTTGGGCGGGCGCTCGGTAGCGCCGCCGTTGACCAGCGGGCTGTCGTAGAAATCCCCCAGCCAGAGGTATGCGGCATGCAGCTCCAGCTGCATGAAGACCCCGATCTGGTAACCGATCTTCAGGTTGGATTCGAGCCCTATTACCTGGCCGCCCTGCAGGGGTTCGGCATTGCTCAGGGCTGCCGCCGCTCCGATCTTGCCGGAGAGCTTGTAGGGGATTAAATCCCGGCTGAGGTTGATCGTTCCGGCCGTGAGGCCATAACCCAGGTTGGAAAGGTCGGTCACGGCGGCAACGTAGCGGTTGACCACGTTGGCGTGGGGGAAAAGCAGGTAGGCGCCGTGGCTGACGTGCAGGCCGGCGGGGGTGCCCCAGGTGTTGCCGGTCATCACGCCGGTGTATTTGTCATCGGCGATGCCGTTGTCGTCGCCGGTGGTGTAGATCAGGTCCACGGAGATGGCGTCGTCCGGGGTTTTCCCGTAGCGGTAGGCCGCCCGCAGGTTGGCGCCCAGGCCGCCGATGCTGGGGCCGTCTTCCCAGGTGTCTTTGGCTTTAAGCTGGGTGGCGCCCAGGTTGTAATTGAGGTACCCCGTCAGGCTCAGCTGGTCCATCATCTGGTTTTCGTTATACCCGAAGTAGGTGCCCAGCCAGGCCACGTCTGCCCGGTATTCGGAACTGCCGAACCGGAACCGGAAGGTGCCGTTGTAGTCGTTCAGGGTGCTGTTCAGCCCCTGGCCCAGGATGGAAGGCCCGCCCTGGCCGTTCGACCGGTCGCGGACGTAATACGCGGAGCCGCCCCAGTGCCACTTCCTGCCCAGCGCCTGCCGGTAATTCAGCTCCAGGAGGTGGACGTCGTCGTCCTTTTGTATGCTGTTCTCGTAGAGCTGGTAGAAGCCGGCTTTCCACTTGTAGTAATCGGCGTCGCGGCGCAGGGTGATGCCGACGCCGTCGGTGCCCCAGTAGTTCAGGCGGTAGGCGGAGTGGAGCATCTGGTCGAAGAAGGTGCGGTAGGGATTGTGGGGGGTGTCGTACATCCGCTGCAGGCCGATGTTGAGGGCCCAGCCCGGCGCGGGGATTAGTTCCACCTCGACATTCTGGGTTTGCAGGTTGACCTGGTCGGCAGAGGGGCCGCCGCCGAAGTTGCCGCCGGTGCCGTAGGCTACGTCGCCCCAGGTGAAATCGATCTCGAAAGAGGCCCGCAGGATGGCCCGCCCGTCGAACAGTTTGGGCTGGTAGATGAAGAAGGGCAGGATGCGTTGTTCGAAGTAGGAAGAGGTCAGCGTATCGCTGGTAGTGGTCGTGTTTTGTCCGTACAATCGGCCAATCACCTGCCCGCGCAGGAAGTCGTTGGTGGGGTAAATATTGCTGTTGACGTAGTGGTTGTAAAAGAAAGCGATGTACTGAAACTCCTTATTGGCCTTTTCCGGGACTTTCCTTTCCAGCCGCTCGAAATAAGGGGGTGCCTGGGCAATGGCGGAAGTTGAAACCAAAAGGAACAACCAAAGCCAGAAGTGTTGGTTTTTCATGCCAGGGTTGGTTTTAAGAAAAAACTGCGTGAATGCGGACGGCAAGGCTGATGCGGGGGCGCAAAGGGACGGCAAAAACTGCACTTCGTCTTTGCGCCCCGCATATATCCTTACCAGGTGTTTTTCAGAAAAGGATTATTCTATGCGTTCGTAGACTTGTACGTTAAACATGCCGAAGGCCCCTCCGCTGGTACTGCCAAACCCGGCGGCAGCCGTGGGCGGGGTAGCGCCAATGTCCGGCGATGTCTGGGCGATTTCGTACTTCATGGTCTTGTCCGTAATCTCAAAAATACCTTCCGAGGTAAGCGCGGCAGGAGAAGTCTGGTTGACCTCGATCTCCCAGATATTGCCCACTCCGCTTTCTTTCTGGGTATAGGTCCCCACCAGCGTCAGCTTGGCGCCCGTAGTGTCGTATTGCTCGACCAGATAAGTCAGGTCCGTTTTAAACTCGGCGTAAATGCTGTCGGTGCCGAACAGGTTGACCAGCAGCGGCGCAACGTTGGTTCCGGAAGACTGCCATTTGCCCTGAATGCCCACTTCGCAGGCCGGGCAATCCGGGCCGCCACAGTCCACGCCCGTTTCCTCTCCGTTTTGAATGCCATCTGTACAGGTTGCTTCCGGAGTGGGGTTCTCGTCGTCGTTGTTACAGCTCTGCCAGGTGGCAACCATTCCTGTGAGCGCGAAAAGCAGCAGGAGAAATTTAAAATTCTTCATGGTGAAAAAGTTTTCGGTTTTTTTGTGATAAACAAAATCATTGTCTGCCTTAAAGGCGAAATACAAAAGACTTTACCAATTTACTAAGGTAGAAAAGCCGCTGCTGATAACGGCAACGCTACAGAAAAAAAAAGGGTTGACTTATCACATCATTCCGGATGAAAACGGACCAAGTTTTAAGGGCTGTCCACAATACAGGAAGGTTCGTTCTTTTTCCTTCTCTGCTTTCTAAAATTCATTGCCTGACAGTTTCCGGAACAGCAAGCCGCCTTTTGTTTTTAAGATTTTGATAGTCAATTAATTGCCTGAAAATTCTTCTGCCTGGTACCAAATAACGGCACCGCGCCTCAGGCTGGCAAAGGGAAAAGGCGCAAAAAGGAAATCAGGGTTGACTGAATGGCTGCCGCAGGCAGGTTTTCCAATGAAGGCCAGGCAGTAGGGATGCCAACTTGTCAGCCGGATTCTGTTTTCCAGGGCATAGCGGTTAGTCTGGCATCGAATTTGCACTACAGGAAAATGCGTGATGAAAATCGGTTTTAAAAAACCGCTTTTTAATTGTTTGACGATCCTATTGTTTAACCTTTAAAAAGGAGGTAATTATGAAACTGATGAGAAGTAATGTCTTTCCGAGCCTTCCCCAGTTCTTCGACGATTTCTTTACCAAAGAATTCCTCGATTGGGGTTTCCAGAACAACTCTGCCACCGAGACGACCATTCCGTCCGTAAACGTCATCGAGTCCAATGACAGTTTTACTGTCGAAATGGCAGCTCCCGGCATGACCAAGAAGGATTTTCAGATCGAGCTCGAAAATGAAATCCTGAAGATCACTTCGCGGAAGGAAACAGAAGATGAACTCCGGGAAGGGCAGCGCTACACCCGGCGCGAGTTCAGCTACCAGTCCTTCCTGCGCACCTTCCGCCTGCCCAGGAGCGTGGTCGACGATTCCAAGATCAAAGCGAGCTATGAAAACGGCATCCTTCGGATTCTTATCCCGAAGCGGGAGGAAGCCAAGTTGCCCGCTCCCCGGAAAATTGAGATCAGGTAGGTGAACGAGCCTGCGCTTTTCAATCCGGCAGCCGCCGGGAATATGCCGGCTGCTGGATTGGCTTTTAAAGTCAATTGCGTAATGATTTATATTCTTCCTTTAAAATCAAAGTTGAGACATGAGCAAAGTGAATTTCAAACCGATTAACGACCGGGTAGTCGTCAGGCCGCTCCCGGCAGAAGAAATGACAAAAGGCGGTATCATCATCCCGGATACGGCCAAGGAAAAACCGCAGCAAGGCGAAGTGATCGCCGTCGGGCCGGGCAAAGAAGGCAACAAACTGAATGTCCATGTCGGCGACCGCGTGCTCTACGGCAAGTACGCCGGCCAGGAGTTGAATTTTAATGGCGACGACTACCTCATCATGCGCGAGGATGACATCCTGGTAGTCGTAAGCGAAAACTAATGTATTCCTTTAGAAAATCATTTATTCACTAACCTGAAAAAAAGACCATTCTTATGGCAGCTAAGGATATTACACTGGGCAACTACGCCCGCGACCATATTAAAGTAGGTATTGACAAACTGGCCAATGCCGTCAAGGTGACGCTTGGCCCCAAAGGGCGCAACGTCGTCATTCAGAAGAGCTTCGGCGCTCCCAAGATAACCAAGGATGGAGTAACTGTGGCTAAGGAAATCGAACTCTCCGATCCGCTGGAAAACATGGGCGCTCAGATGGCTAAGGAAGTGGCCAGCAAAACCGGCGACGTTGCCGGCGACGGCACCACCACCGCCACCGTGCTGGCACAGGCCATGATCAACGCCGGCCTGAAGAACGTCACCTCCGGCGCCAACCCGATCGACCTCAAGCGGGGCATCGACAAAGCGGTGAAGATCGTCGTGGACCACATCAAAGAACAGTCGGAAGCCGTCAGCGGCAATTTCGACAAAATCCGCCAGGTGGCTTCCATCTCCGCCAACAACGACGACGAGATCGGCAACCTGATCGCCGACGCCATGAAGCGGGTGAGCACCGACGGGGTGATCACGGTCGAAGAGGCCAAAGGCATGGAAACCTACGTCGAAGAAGTGAGCGGCATGCAGTTCGACCGCGGCTACCTGTCTCCCTATTTCGCTACCAATACGGAGCAAATGACCGCCGAGTATGACGACCCGCTCATCCTGGTCCATGACAAGAAGATTTCCAATGTCAAAGACATCATTCCCGTGCTCGAAGCTGCCGCTCAGGACAGCCGGCCCCTGCTGATCATTGCCGAAGACATTGAAGGCACTGCTCTGGGCACTCTGGTGGTCAACCGCCTGCGCGGTACCCTGCAGGTGGTGGCCGTGAAAGCCCCCGGCTTTGGCGACCGCCGCAAAGCCATGCTGGAAGATATCGCGGTACTGACCGGCGCTACGGTAATCAGCGAGGAAAAAGGCTACAAGCTTGAAAATACCACCCTCCAGCAGCTCGGCCGCTGCGAAAAGATCAAGGTGGACAAGGACAATACGACCATCGTCGGCGGTATGGGCGATGAGGCCATGGTCCAGGCCCGTATCAACCAGATCAAAGTGCAGATCGACAATACTACCTCTGACTACGACCGCGAGAAGCTGCAGGAGCGCCTGGCCAAGCTGTCGGGCGGCGTGGCCGTCCTGCACGTCGGCGCCGCTACCGAAGTGGAAATGAAGGAGAAAAAGGATCGCGTTGACGACGCCCTGCATGCCACCCGCGCTGCTATCGAAGAGGGCATCGTGCCGGGCGGCGGGGTCGCCTACGTGCGGGCCATCAATGCCCTGCGCAAAGTCCAGTTTGACAATGAAGACGAATTCACCGGCGCCGGCATCGTGAGCAAGGCGCTGGAAGCGCCGCTGCGCACCATCGCCGAGAATGCCGGGGTAGAAGGCAGCGTCGTCCTCCAGAAAGTACTGGACGGCAAGGGTGCCTTCGGCTTCAACGCCCGCACCGAGGAGTACGAAGACCTGAAGAACGCCGGCGTGATCGACCCGGCAAAGGTAGCCCGCGTAGCCATCGAAAACGCCGCTTCCATCGCCGGCATGGTCCTGATGACCGAATGTGCCATCAACGACGCGCCGGAGAAGAAAAAGGAAGGCGCGCCGGCCGGCGCCGGCATGTATGACGACATGATGTAGTTGCGAGCAGGTTTCAGTTGAAGGGGCGGGGTTTTGGCCTTGCTCCTGTCCTTTCCCCGGCGCGAAGCAGCTCTTCGCGCCGGGGATTTTTTTTGGACGGGCCACTTTTAAGTGGCTCGTAATTAGAATAACGTGAGGTTGGTTTATTGCTAGGTACCGGGTGGCAATGGTTGCACACCAGGACCGCCAGCCATTTGTCTTCGGCGACAAGAATGTTGTCGGGTTCTATGGTTTAGCCTGTCAGAGAATGATGTTCTATTACTTCTCCCACGCCGGCAGCCGGCCCGGCGTATACGGCGCGCCGGCTGTTTCCAGTGCCTTTTCCAACTGCGAAATTTCTTCGTCGATGGATGCAAGAGCGGACAAAATGCCCTCTAACCCGCCGGCAGCTTCCTCGTAGGCCCGCTCAAAGGTAGCAGTCTGGCCGGAAGTCGTCGTCCATAAGTTGGCCGTGATGAGTTCGGCCTTGCCCTTCAGCGAAGTGCGGGCCTGGCCTTCGTATTTGGACAACAGCGGGTCGCCGTTCAATTGCTCGTTGAGGGCTTTCAACCCTTTGGATATAGTGGAGAAGGCAGCAATCCATTGGGCTTCCATCGCCGGAACGGCCAGGATAGCTTGTTCGAGGTATGGCAGTTTGTCCTGCAGGTGGCTGCGGTGGGCGTCGGCCGCCATGGCTGCCCGGGCCAGCGCGGCAGTTTTGCGGTTGAAGGCATCCAGGGCTTCCCGGTTTTCGGCAGGCAGGCTATTGAGGCCCAGCGGCCGGCATACAAACGATTGGGGCCCGGCCAGTTGTTTCATCTCGCCGTTCTCGTATTTTGAGAGGGTTAGCTGATAGGTGCCCGGCGCGGCCATATAACCCAGGTCCGGGCTGTTCCAGGGGACCGAGCTGTCGAATGGTTTTAACGAAATCGCTGCAACCGGGCTGTGGCGGAAGTCCCACACCAGGCGCTGCACGCCTCCGGAAATGGGTTGTTTAATCGTTCTCACCATTCGCCCTTCTTCGTCGGTGATCGTAAACAACAGGAAAGGCGTTTCCTCTTCCTTTTCTTTCCGGAGCGTTTCGTAATCGGGATGCTTTATGTCCTCGCCAGCCTCCTGCAGTTCTTTTTCGGCTTCCCGGCGTTGCTCTTTAAGGGATTTGGGCTTTTCTTTGATGTAATAGGTAAAAACGGCGCCCACCTCCGGATTGGGCGCGGTGTAATAGCCGGCGCCCTGGAAGCCTACCCCCGGAAAACCGAAGGGGTCGGCTTCGATGAACATCAGGCCGTCTTCGATGGGAAACAGGGCCGCCTCCTGTTGCAGGAGTTCCGGCGTGAGGCGGCGCAGGGGTGAGTAATCGTCCAGGATGTATACCCCCCGGCCGAAGGTGGAGACGACGAGGTCATTTTCTTCCCGTTGCAGTTCGAGATCCAGGACGGCTACTGCGTTGGGGATGCCGGTTTTGAGCTTCACCCAGTGGGGTTCCGGCGTATTGGAAACGAACACGCCCTCCATGGTACCGGTGAAGAGCAGGTTGGGGTTGACGTGGTCTTCGCCTACCGTAAAAGTACATCCGCTTTCCGGCAGGTTGGCGTTGATCCGGGACCAGCTTTGCCCCCCGTCGGTGGTTTTGTATAAATAAGGCTCGAAGTTGCCGCCGAAGAAATCGTGGCAGGCAGCGTAGGCCACCATTTTGTCGTGTTGCGAGGCGACGATGTGGTGGATGCGGGCGTATTCGGGCAGGCCGCTGAGCCGGCCCCGTTGCCAGGAGGCGCCGCCGTCGTGGGTATAGTGCAGCAGGCCGTCCGCCGAGCCGGCAAAGAGCATGTTTTCGTCCAGGGGAGACTCCGCCAGGGTAGCGATCTGGGCCAACGAACCCTTGTTTGCCAGCTCGTCGATGCTCCAGCTGCGGCCCATGAGGCGGTGCATCTCCTGTGGCACTCCGCGGGTCAGGTCGGGGCTGACCTCCCTCCAGGCGCCGCCCTGGTCGTCGGTGCGCAGCACTTTATTGCCGGCGTGGTAGAGGCGTTTGTTGTCATGGCGGGAGACCAGCAGCGGGGCGTCCCAGTCGAAGCGGTAGGCGGTGTCGCCCGTTTCATAGCTTTTGATGAAGAGGCGTTCTCCGCTTCGTTTGTCGTAGCGGTACAGGCCGCCAAACTGATACTGGGAATAGACGATGTTGGGGTCTTTCCAGTCCACCTGGGTTTCGAACCCGTCGCCCGCAACCGTGAAGTACCAATCCGAATTGCTGATGCCGCCGGAGTTGACGGTCCGGGAAGGGCCGCCGAGGCTGAGGTTGTCCTGGGTGCCGATGTAGACGTTGTAAAAGGGTTTGGCGTTATCCACCGTCACCTTATATGCCTCGGCAATGGGGATGTTGGCCTTGAAATCCCAGGTTTGCCCCATATCGAAGGTCTCGTAGACGCCCCCGTCGCAACCGGACAGCATATGGCGGTTGTCGGTGGGGTCGATCCAGAGGGTATGGTTGTCTACATGTTTTTTGTCTTCTCCGAGGTTGGCCCAGGTTTTGCCGCCGTCGGCGCTCACCTGGGTGAAGATGTCCATGGCGTATACCCGGTTGACGTCCCGGGTGTCGCAGAACAGTTTTTGCATGTAAAAAGGATAGGCCGTGCTGTAGCTGCTCTGCTTGGCCCAGCTGGCGCCCCGGTCGGTGCTTTTGTAAATGCCGCCCTCCTCCTGGGCATGCACCACGGCGTACAGCACGTCCGGGTCCGCCGGAGAGATGGCCATCCCGATGCGGCCGACGTTTTCCTGGGGCAGCCCTCCTTTCAGGCGTTTCCAGTTGGCGCCGCCGTCGGTGGTTTTGTAGATGCCGCTTTCATTGCCGCCAGAGATGATGGTGTAGAGGTAGCGCTGGCGCTGGTGGGCCACAACGTACAGGACATCCGGGTTGCGGGGGTCCATGTGGAGTTCCCAGCAGCCGGTGTGCTCGCTGATGGACAGCACCGGCGCCCAACTGTTTCCGCCGTCGGTAGTTTTGTAGACCCCTCTTTCCCCTCCGGAAGCCCGGTGCGGGCCATAGGCGGCCACCCAAACCACGTTGGGGTTATCGGGATGCACGATGATGGCACCAATGTGCTGGGATTCCTTCAGCCCTTTGTTTTCCCAGGTTTTGCCGCCGTCTTCGCTTTTGTAGATTCCATCTCCGGGAATGACGTAGGAATGGGCGTTGTTCTCTCCGGTCCCGGCCCAGACGACGTTGGGGTTGTTGGGGTCCAGCGTGACGGCGCCCATAGCGAAGGCGGTTTGGCCGTCGAACAGGGGAGAGAAGGTAACCCCGCCGTTGGTAGTTTTCCAGAGCGAGCCGTGGCCGGACGCCACGTAGTATTCGCTGTGGTCTTCCGGGTTGACGTCGATGTCGATGATCCTGCCTCCGGTCACCGCCGGGCCGATGCTCCGGAAGGAAAGGCCCGGGAGGGATGCTTTTTCCAGGGAAAGCGGTGTATCATTCTTTCCGGCCTCTTTCTGGGCGGGGAGGTAACCGGAAAAGAGCAGCAGGAAAAAAGCAATGGTTGCGATAAAGCGTGTCATAAGCTGGTTTATCTGGTTTTGCGGCATCAATATACGCAACTCTGGCGGGATGAGGGGGTTTTTATTGCTTGTGTAGGGAGGGCTATGCCCCATCCACACACTATTAGACATTTTTCTGGGCACAGAGTACGCCGACCTGCCTGCCGCGAGGCGCGGCCTTGCAGGCAGGGAAGACACAGAGTCGCGATTATCAATGGAAAACACTCCGTGTACTCTGTGTTGATCTCAGTGCTCTCTGTGTCCAAAACCATTTTGTCCAGTGGTGTGCCCCATCCACCCAGTTTTTGGTTAAAAGTACAGCCCGAGATTTATGGTACCCGCAAAGGCATCGGCATTCACTTCCGGGTCCCATACCCGATATTTGGTGATGGTCAGCAGGTTTTGCCCTGAAAATATCGAAACATTGTATTTGTCTGTTCTCTGTCTCCCGCTAGACGAAGTGAGCCGAATAGAAGTTGTATTCGGCTCAAAAAAAACCTAATTTTGAGCCGAATAATCCAATTTTTCGGCTCATGCGCTACAATTGGCAACAAGAAGACTGGCCCCGATTTAGATATAGCCTGGACGATATGGACGAGGCGCTTTTCGCTTTTGCAGAAAGCCAGGGCCGTATCAGCGGGCTGCTAAAGGCGCTATCGGAAGAGGAAAAGGCCCAATCCGTCATCGACATGATGATCGCTGAAGCCATAAAGACCTCAGAGATAGAAGGGGAGTTTTTGAGCCGGCAGGATGTGCTTTCTTCCATCCGGAACAATCTGGGGTTGAACCATCCCCCAGAGAAAGTGAGGGACAAAAGGGCGGAGGGCATTGCTCGCCTGATGATCAGCGTAAGAGAGACCTACAATGAAGAACTGAATAAAGCCATGCTATTTTCCTGGCACTCCATGGTTATGGAGGGCAATAACCGGGTAAACAGAGGGCAATGGAGAAGCAGTGAAGATCCGATGCAGGTGGTTTCGGGAGCGGTGGGAAGAGAAATTGTTCATTTCGAAGCGCCGCCTTCTTCCCGCGTGCCGAAGGAGATGGAAAATTTCATCGCCTGGTTCAATAAAACCGCACCGGGGGAGCTACAGGAGATATTTCATGCGCCGGTTCGTTCGGCCATTGCCCACCTGTACTTTGAAACGATCCATCCTTTTGAAGATGGCAATGGCAGGATCGGCAGGGCCCTTTCCGAAAAAGCCCTCTCCCAGGGAATTGGCCGGCCCGTGGTGTTGAGCTTGTCGAAAACCATTGAAGCCGGCCGGAAAGGCTATTATGAAGCGCTGAAAACAGGGCAGCGGTCCAATGAGATCACTGGGTGGATCCGTTATTTTTTACAAGTCATCCTGGATGCTCAGGAGCAGGCGGAAGAGCAAATTGATTTCACCTTAAAAAAAGCCAGGTATTTTGACCGTTTCACCGGCCAACTGAACGCTCGCCAGGAAAAAGCCCTTCGCCGGATGCTGGAAGAAGGCCCGGCGGGCTTTGAGGGCGGAATGAATGCCAGAAAGTACATATCAATCACAAAGGCTTCCAAGGCTACCGCCACCAGAGATCTGCAAAAGCTGGTGGAACTGGGAGCGCTCATTGTCATCGGCGGAGGGAGGAGCACCCGGTATGAGGTTCGGTGGGAGTTGTAGCTGTAGATGGCAGGCACTTTCAAAGTGCCTGCCATCTATATCCCCCTCGTTTTAGCTATACTCCGCTGCAATAGGTTTTGTGCATTTGCCCTCTCCGCCCCTTAATTCTCTAAAAGGGCCCTGCCCATAAATGCACAAAACCTATTGCCGTTAAGTATAACCAAGGAAATTTACCCCTCAAGTTTTGATAAAAATCCCAATCAACATGATCTGCAACAGGTATAAACCAGCCCTCCTCCTTACCCTCTTCCTCCTCTCAGCCTGCCAGCGCCCCTTAAACCGCCTGGCCCGCCAGCCCGGCATCCTGGCTGACCCGCAACTCTCCTACAAAAAATACAAACCTCACCCGGAAGACAAGATCATCTCCCGAACCGCCTACCTCGACCAACTCCAGGGCTTCTGGCTCGGCCAGTGCATCGCCAACTGGACCGGCCTGATCACGGAGATGGACAAGATCGGCGGCGAAGGCAAAGACGGCAGGGGCGCCGGCTTCTACACCCGCGACAACTGGGGCGGTCCCGATGCGCCCAACATCTGGGGCTCCAACAATTTTTCCGATACCATCGGTTTCTATTTCGAGGACGAAGGCGGGGTATGGGGCGCCGATGACGATACCGACATTGAATACCTCTACCAGCACCTGCTGTATGCCAACAAAACTGCCATGCTTACCGGTGAACAAATCCGGCAGGGCTGGCTCCGGCATATCAAAGCCGAAGAAGAAAACCACCTCTGGGCATCCAATCAACGGGCATTCGACCTCATGCGGGAAGGGCTGGCGCCCCCCGCCACCGGCCACCCGGACAACAACCCCTACTATGAAATGATCGACGCCCAGCTGACCACCGAGCTCTTCGGCCTGTTCGCCCCCGGCCGCCCGGATGTGGCTCTGAAGATGGCCCGCCTGCCCATACAGGCGACGGCGCGGGAAAATGCACAGTGGATCGCGGAGTTTTACGTCATCATGCATGCCCTGGCGTCTTCCGTAGAGGAAGGCCTGCCAATGAAAGAGCAGGTGTTTTGGATGGCGGATCAGGCTCGCCGGCATTTGCCCGATGATTCCTACTCTGCCAAAATGTACGATTTCGTCAAGGGCCAATACCAGTCCGGCGCCGCCTGGGAAGAGGCCAGGGATGCACTCCACGAAAAATACCAGGTGCGACAGGAGGATGGCTACGAGTGGGCCACCAAAGATGAGATGTGCAACGGCTGCTTCGCCGCCGGTATCAACTTCGGCGCCAGCATCATCAGCCTGCTGTACGGGGAGGGCGATATTAAAGAGACGATAAAGATCGGTGCCCTGGCCGGCTGGGATTCGGACAACCCCACCGCCACCTGGGGCGGGTTGCTGGGGTTTATGCTGGGGAAAACCGGGGTGGAGCAGGCTTTTGGCCGTAAGTTTGCCGATAAGTTCAACATTCACCGGACGCGAACCGGCTTCCCCAATGATGGTGTGGACGATTTTCACAATATGGCGATGAAGGGGGTCTTTATTATAGACCGGGTAGTGCAGGAGGAAATGGGGGGCGGGGTGGACCTGGAGGAGGGGGTATGGTATGTTCCGGAGGGAAGGTGACTTGTTGTTGACGGCAAATGATGATGTGTGGCCAGGCGTTCTGTCGGGTTCACTCTTCTTCTTCCTGCGCCCCAAAGTACCCCTTGATCTTCTCCGCCACCTTCAGGCTCGTCACCTCCGCAATCTCCGAGGCCAGGGCCGCTTTGATGCGTTTCACCGAACCGAAATGGCTCAGCAGCTTCTGCGCCGTCTTCTCCCCGATGCCGGGGATGTTGGTCAGCTCGGTGGCGGTGAAGTTCTGGGAGCGTTTGGTGCGGTGGAAGGTGATGGCAAAGCGGTGGGCTTCGTTGCGCGCCTGCTGGATGAGCTTGAGGGATTCGGATTTCTTGTCGATGTAGAGAGGGATGGAATCGCCGGGGAAGAAAATCTCCTCCAGGCGCTTGGCGATGCCGATGACGGTGACCTTGTCGCGGATGCCCAGCGTTTCCAGGCTCTCGACGGCAGCGTTGAGCTGGCCTTTGCCGCCGTCGATGATGACGAGCTGAGGCAGGGGGTCGCCCTCGTCGAGCATGCGGCGGTAGCGGCGGTGCACCACCTCTTTCATGGAGGCGAAATCATCGGGCCCTTTGACGGTCTTGATGTTGAAATGGCGGTAGTCCTTTTTGCTGGGTTTGGCGTTTTTGAACACCACGCAGGAGGCCACCGGGTGGCTGCCCTGTATGTTGGAGTTATCGAAGCATTCGAGGTGCAGGGGCAGGGCGTCCATCTGCAGGTCCTGCTGCAGGGTGCGCAGGATGCGCTCGGCCGAAGTTTGCTTGCGCGTCTGGCTGGCCCGCTGTTTCTGCTTCTGCAGGATGTAATATTTGAGGTTTTTCTCCGACAGGTCGAGCAGGCGGCGCTTGTCGCCGATCTTGGGCACGGTGATGTTCAGCCCCTCCCCTTCCATCTGCACCTCGTAGGGCAGGATGAGTTCGGAGGAGATGCTGTTGAAGCGCTCCCTGATGATGGGGATGGCGTAGGCCAGCAGGGCGGGTTCGTCGTCGTCGTCGAGGTTCTTCACCAGTTCCTGGGTGTGGGTGTGGATGATGGCGCCGTTCACCACCTTGATGTAATTGACGTAGGCGTCCTTTTCTTCCGAGGCGATGGAGAATACGTCCACATCCCGGATGCTGGGGTTGACGACGGTCGACTTGGCCTGGTAGTCCTCGAAGGCGCTCAGCTTTTCCTTCATCTGCTGGGCTTTTTCGAATTCCAGGTTCTCGGCGTGTTTTTCCATCACGCCTTTGAAGTGGGTTTTCACGGCCCCGAAGTTGCCCTTCAGGATGTTCTTCACCTGATCGATCCTGGCGTTGTAATCTTCCTCGCTTTCCAGCCCTTCGCAGGGGCCCAGGCAGTTCTTGATGTGGTACTCCAGGCAGATCTTGAACTTGCCGGCCCCGATGTTGTCCGCAGACAGGTTGAAATGGCAGGTGCGCAGCGGGAAGAGCCGTTTGATCAGCTCCAGGATAATCTTGATGCGGGCTTTGCTGGTGTAGGGCCCGAAGTAGGTGGAGCCGTCCTTGATGACGCGGCGGGTGATGAACACGCGGGGGAAGCGCTCGTTCTTGATGCAGATGTAGGAATAGCTCTTGTCGTCGCGCAGCATCACGTTGTAGCGCGGCTGGTATTTCTTGATGAGGGTGTTTTCCAGCAGCAGGGCGTCGGCTTCCGTTTCCACCACGGTGAATTCCAGGCGGCCGGCGTTCTTGACCATCACGCGGGTCTTGTGCGCCCGGTCGCGGCGCTCGCCGAAGTAAGAGGATACGCGGCTGCGCAGGTCCTTGGCCTTGCCGACGTAGAGGATGGTGTCCTCCTTGTCGATAAAGCGGTAGACGCCCGGCTGGCGGGGTATGGTGTCGGAGATGGCCTTGTAGTCGTCGGTGGTCATTGGTTGTTCGGTATTCGCGGTTGGCGATTCGCTGTTCGCTGTTCGCGATTCGCTGTTCGCTCTGGGAACAGCGCGTAGCGAACAGCGAACCACAAATATAACCGGACCGGGTGATATGCGGAAGCGGGAACCACTTCGTCGTTGGTAAATAACAACCGAAGGAGGCAAACGGTTACGGGAGTGTTTAGCGCGTGTTTTAACATTTTCCTCTCAAAATGAGCGGGCAAACGGCCGGGCAATAACTGTTTGAGCTTTTGCTTTGTATATTGCAGCAACAGAACACCACCATACAACGAGAAAACATGCACATGAATCGTAACATTTGGACAATTTTGGGCTTTGCTGCGTTCCTCTTCCTGAGTTCCTGCTCCCAGAAGATCTACCCCGACCGCAGCCAGTTCCTCAAAGACGGCGACCCGGTACCTACCGTGGATCTGAGCTACTACAAAAGCGTACAGGAGCGCCCGGGGCAGGATTCCACCCTGGCGGTGGCCATGGCCATTTCGGGGGGCGGCTCCCGGGCTTCCAACTTCGGCATCGGCGTCATGCTTGGGCTGGAAAAAATCGGCACAAGGGAAGGCCAGGACATGCTGGACGAGGTGGACTACCTGTCGACCGTTTCCGGCGGGGGCTTTGCCGCCGGGGCTTATGTTTCCGCCCTCTACGACCACCAGTTCTACAACCGAACAGAGATGTTTAGCCTCAAGAACTACCTGGATCGGCAGGTTCAGGAGGATATGGCATTCCCTTACACAAAGGTGCTGGTGCGCGCCAACTTCAACCCGATCCTGTGGTTCTCCCTGGCCGACGACGGCGACGCGCTGGAGCGCTCCATCGATGAGCACGTGCTCGGCTACCGGCGGCGCGCCCGGGAAACCCGCAAAAACCCGCGGAGCCTGCAGCTGGGCGATTTCTTCGTTCCTGCCGGCAGCCCGGCACCGGTGCGATTCCCCATGCACATCACCAACAGCTCCACGCTGAACACCATGACCATTTTCCCCTTTACGCCGGATATCCTGTCCCGGTACCGGATCAGTGGTTATACCCACCGCCTGAACAAAACAGTCCGCGATACGCTGGACCCCTTCAGCGTTCCCCTGGCGGTAGGCATCAAATCGAGCGCCAGCTTCCCGGTCCTCATTTCCAATACTACGCTCTGCAGCAAATACTCGCCGCAACGCCCTTTCCTGCACCTGATCGACGGCGCCATGACCGACAACATCGGGTACTACACCGCCCTGCAGGTCCTCAAACAGGAGCGGGCCCCGCGCAAGGTCCTGCTCATCGTCGATGCCGATGCCGCCGGCAACCGATTTACGTTTTCCAAAAAGGAAGGCGCCGTATTCTCCCTCAGCGTCATGGGCAGGCTGCCGTCCAGCGGCCTCGATGCCCGCCGCGCCACGCTGGTGCGGGACATCCGGGACGTCTGCCGGCAGTACGGCATTACTCCCATTTTTTTTAGCTTCAATGCCTTGCTGGATGGCACCGAGGCACCGCTGCCGGAAGAATTGCAGATCAAAGAAGAACAGAAGCGCCTGATCTGGATGATCCGGCGCAACCAGCCCCTCGGCCAGGGCGACCGGCAAATCCTGTACGAACTGCTCACCCACATTGGCACCAAGCTGACCATCACCGACGAAGAGCAGGAGCTGCTGTTGTATGCCGGCCAGCTCATCGTGAAGATGCAGGAGGAGGAAGTAAAACGGGCGTTGAAGAAGGGGAGGGTGGTGAAGTGAGGGTGAAAGGGGCAAATTGTTATATGGCTGTATTGCTTTATTGTTATGCTAATCGTGTCCGGCTGCATGGCTGGCCAGATGGTTTGTATTACAGTTCAAAAAAAACCTATGGATACTAAACGGTTTGTCGAGCTCAAATGGGTTCATTACGTGTACGAATTCTTCATCGTCGCCATTGGCATTTCTATTCCTTTCCTGCTGGACCGCTGGAACGACAACCGGCTGGAAAAACGGGCCGAGCGCGAGAATTACGAGTATATCCTGCAGGAGCTAAAGGAAGATAAAGAGGAACTTCAGGGTGTAGCCGAAGAGAACAGGTACTTTCTGGAACGGCTCCGGGTTGCCGGCAGCATCATCCGGGCAAAAGACACAAGCCAGGCAGATACGCTGGGCCGCCTGGCCATGGAACTGCGCCACGTATCGGATTTTCACCGGAATCACAGCATTTACGAGAACCTCATCAACAGCGACAAGATAAAATTGGTCAGAGACAGAGCGCTAACCAACAGGCTTCAGCAACTGGATGAGCTGAGTACTTACATCAACCGACTGGAAACCAACCACCTGGACGCCGTCATCAACTTCGCCATCCCCGCCCTCAGCCAGTACCTGCGCGCAGAGCCGTACAAAGTAATGGACCCGGACGCCCTGTTCGGCTACCCCTTTCACAACCAGATCGTCCTGTTCATCTCCATCATGGAAGAAAAGGAGCAACTCTACCAGCGGACCCTTCAGGAGATCGGCGCCGTCGAGGCACTCGTGAGGGAAGAACTGTCAAGAAAATAGTTACTTTACTTGCAAATAATTAGCATAACAACTATTTTTGCAGGCAGAAAAAGTACTGTCTGTGGCCGAACTGATCACGTCAAAGAAACTGGACAAAAAATCGGAGAGCTCCGGCTTCGTCCTGGAGCGCACCGCCAAGCGGTTGAAGCAGTTTTTTCAGCAGCAGCTGACTGCTGCCGATACCGGCATCACCATCGACCAGTGGGTTGTCCTGCAGGTGTTGGACCGCCGGGACGGCCTCAGCCAACTGGACATCGCCCGGGAAACCTACAAAGACGCCCCGACGATCACCCGCATCATCGACCTCCTCTGCCGGAAGGGCCTGACCCGGCGCATCACTGACCCGGCCGACCGCCGCCGGTTCAAAATCCAGCTGACCGGCGAGGGCCGGGAAAAAATCGATGCCACGCTTCCGATTATCCGGGACGCCCGCCGACAGGCCTGGCAGGGCATTGAAGATGCCGAAATCGACCGGCTAGTAGACGTACTGAACAGCGTATTCGAAAACCTCAGCTCTGAGGAAACCAAATAAAACCAGCCCAACCATTGCCTAACCGTAAAACCAAAACCTATGCATTATTATAGCCTTGGACAGGTGCCTGCCAAACGGCACACCCAGTTTCGCAAAGCCAATGGTGAGCTCTACCACGAAGAGCTTTTTTCTACCGAAGGTTTCAGCGACCTGTCTTCCCTGCTTTACCACTGCAACCCGCCCACGCAGATCGTGCAGGTCGGCGCCCCTTTTTCCGTAGCGCCGAAAGTGGTGGAAGACAAACAGCTCAAGCACCGCAGCCTGAAGGGCTTCGGCGTAGAGCCGGAGGACGATTACCTCAAAAGCCGCAAACCGGTGCTCGTCAATGACGACTGCAAGGTCATCCTGGCGGCACCCCGCCGGAGCATGACGGAGTACTTCTACAAGAACGCCGACGCCGACGAGGTGATTTTCATCCACCAGGGCAGCGGCCGGCTGAAGACGATGTACGGCAATGTGGAATTCGAATACGGCGACTACGTGGTCGTGCCCCGCGGCACCATCTACCAGCTGGAGTTCGACGGGGAGGACAACCGCCTGTTCATCGTCGAATCCTACAGTCCCGTCACTACCCCCAAGCGCTACCGCAACGAGTACGGCCAGCTGATGGAACACGCCCCCTTCTGCGAGCGCGACATCCGCAAGCCCGCCGCCCTGGAAACCCACGACGAGCAGGGGCAGTTCCTGTTCTACATCAAAAAGCAGGACCAGGTCTATCCTTACTACTACCTCAACCACCCCTTCGACCTGGTTGGCTGGGACGGCTACGTCTACCCCTACGCCTTCAGCATTCACAACTTCGAGCCCATTACCGGCCGGGTACACCAGCCGCCGCCCGTACACCAGACCTTTGCCGCCCGCAACTTCGTGATCTGCTCCTTCGTGCCGCGACTGTACGACTACCATCCGCAGGCCATCCCGGCCCCCTACAACCACAGCAACATCGACAGCGATGAAGTGCTCTATTACGTCGACGGCGATTTCATGAGCCGCAAACACGTGGAGAGAGGCATGATCACCCTGCACCCCGGCGGCATCCCGCACGGCCCGCACCCCGGCACCGTCGAGAAGAGCATCGGAGCCAAAGAAACCGGCGAGCTGGCCGTCATGGTCGATACGTTCCGCCCGCTGAAGCTGACGGACCACGCCGTGGGCATTGAGGATAAGGAGTACTTCATGAGCTGGCTGCCGGAGGGGGAGCCGGCGAGGAACTGATAGTACACGATAGTACACTCATCCATTAGGATTTCTTAGGATTTTATAAGGTGGAGCACGCGAAGAGAGTGCTAACCAACGATTATTAGCCCCGGTGCCGGAATCCTGAAAAATCCTGACCGATCCTAAAAAATCAGTGTACCATCCTACCACATTTCACTCAAAAAACAAAAAATCGTACAATGAGTACCATAACCAAAAACAAACCAGATACCCACCAGGACACCTTCCCCATCAACGGGACGGACTACATAGAATTCTACGTCGGCAACGCCAAGCAGGCCGCCCATTACTACCAGACAGCCTTCGGCTTCCATCTCGTGGCCTACCGCGGGCCCGAAACAGGCACCCGCGACACAGCCTCCTACGTGCTGCAGCAGGGCAAAATCCGCTTTGTGCTGACCGCCGCCCTCAGCCCGGACCACGAAGTGTCGAAGCACGTGCTTAAGCACGGCGACGGCGTCAAGGTGCTGGCCTTGTGGGTGGACGACGCCCGCGACGCCTTCAAAAAGGCCGTCGAACGCGGCGCAAAGCCCGCTATGGAACCCAAAACCCTGAAGGACGACCACGGCCAGGTGACGGTGGCCTCCATACACACCTACGGCGAGACCCTCCACACTTTCGTAGAGCGCAAAGACTACGGAGGCTCCTTCCTGCCGGGCTTCCAGGCTAAAGAAAGCCTTATGAAAGTGGAACCCATCGGGTTGAAATACGTCGACCACTGCGTCGGTAATGTAGAACTGGGGCAGATGAACAAGTGGGTAGAATTTTACCAGGAAGTGATGGGCTTCAAGCTGCTGGTCACTTTCGACGACAAGGACATATCCACCAAATACACCGCCCTGATGAGCAAGGTGGTTTCCAACGGCAACGGCTTCATCAAATTTCCGATCAACGAACCGGCCCAGGGGCTGAAAAAATCGCAAATCGAAGAATACCTGGATTACTACCGCAGCGCCGGCGTGCAGCACATCGCCGTCGCCACCGACGACATCATACACACCGTGGACGAGCTGCGCCGCCGGGGCGTGGAGTTCCTTTATGTTCCGGACAATTACTACGACACGGTGCTGGAAAGGGTCGGCGAGATCAACGAAGACCTGCGTGAACTCCAGCGCCTCAACATCCTGATCGACCGGGATGAGGAAGGTTACCTCCTGCAGATCTTCACCAAGCCGGTCCAGGACCGCCCGACGGTTTTCTACGAGATCATCCAGCGCGAAGGTGCCCGCTCCTTCGGCAAGGGCAACTTCAAGGCCTTGTTTGAGGCTATCGAACGGGAGCAGGAGCTGAGGGGGACTTTGTAGTTGCGTAGTTGATTGGTTGAATAGGTTGATGGAGTTGATTAGAGAGAGCCACCGAGAGGCCGCAGCAACCCAATCGACCAATCAACCAACCCCCCAATCAACCGTCAGCACCCCGCATTCAACACCTCCACCACCCGCTGGCTGAGTTCGCTGACGAGCTCAGCCAGTTCGGTTGGAGGGCTGCCGTATTCGTAGGTCACCCGGTGTACCTCTCCCCCGCGGGAGATTTCGATCCACTGGCCGCCTCCGTCGGCGCAGTCGGGGCAGCCGATGGTTTCTTCCAGGCTGCGGAATGCGTCCCAGTCCACGAGGCGGGCGAGGGCCTGAAACTCAGCGGCAGGAAGGAAAACGCCGCAGTCGAGTTGAATGGTAGAGGAGGGAGAGCAGGTTTGGTAAGTAGACACGTCGAAAGTGCCTTCGGCGGCGGTCACCAGGGTGAGGCATTCGCCGAAGCATTCGCAGTAGAAGGTGCCCTGGGAAATGCGGAAAAAGGTGGTGTCATCTTCCTTTTTGCAAGTGCTGAGCAGCAGCAGGCAGAGGCTGCCCAACACGATCCCATGCAGATGTCTCATAAGTCTTCGTTTGCCGGAAAGAACCGGTGATTTAGGAATCCATAGCATCCTCCCGGCGCGGGAGTGCCCGAAAGAGCAGGGCAGCAGGAACAAAGTTATGAAGCAGTAATTTTGTCCGCCGGGGGTTGCCCGGCGTTATTGGTTATTGCGGCAATCGACCACCTGGGTTCCTGGCAGGGCAATAGCCAAATTATACTGACGCACGCTTGGTTTTTGCTTTACAAAAACCAGCGAGGTCAGTATATGCTGACCCGGCCGGTCCTGTAGTCGACAAAACCAGCCGTGCGTCAGTATAACTGCTCCTGGCCTGCAGCGATGAAATAACTGCCTGCCCCCTCACCCGATCTGCCGCAACTGTGCCTGATAATCGTAGGCCCACAGCGCCCGGTGCTGCCCCTGAGTCGCTTTTTCTTCGCGCATGACTTCAACGAGCAGGCTGTACAACTGTTTTTTCAGGTGGGCGAGGCGGCGCCGGAAGCTATCCATCTTGCGGTAAATGCGGCGGTGTTCAGCGCCATTTTTGAGGAAGGAGTCATTCGTGTTGGGATTGGCGATCCTCGCCAGTTGGCGGTGGAAGGAACGCAGCCATCCTTCGATCTCGCGGATTTCCGGGCGGATGGAACACATCAGCTGGTTGAAGGCTTCCCGCATTTCGAACGCCTGATGCCGGGATAACGGATAAGCCAGATAGCGCCGCATGGTTTTCTCCAAATACCGGACTTCGTATTTCCAGTAATCCATCATAGACATCCAATCGTAATAGTCCCGATGGAGCTGATCGAAATTGAGCGGCCAGATCGTCTTGTTTACCTTTGCAATTGTCGCATTCATAGCTTGGGATCTTTGGGTGTTTACACGCAACTAAATATAAGGGGATATTCTAAAAAAAGAAATATTTCTTCCCGGATTTTTTCGCCCTCTTTTCCGGCGCGCCGTATCTCCGGTTGTGCCCCGGCTTTGTTAAAACAATGGAAACCAGCAAAGTAGTTTGCTTATTTTGCTCATAAACCTGTAATTTGTGGCTATCCTAACCTTGATGTTATGCCATTGTCCGACAAAGCAGCTGCCAACATCCTCCGGCTTCTCGACACAAGAGAGGAGCGCAACAGCCTGCTGGCTTACCGCCTGCTGAACAGCCAGGGTGTGGCTGATGATTTCCTGCTTAGCCTCTGCGGGTATTTCATGGTGGCAGAAGGGGAGCAGCGGCTCGTCTTGCGCCGTTGCCTCAATTCTCTGCTCAGGATGGTTGCCAGGGAAAAAAGCTGTACGCCCGGACAGAATAGCGGGCTGATGTGGCTCCTCAATTACGACCCCAGCCAGGAAAAAGCCAATACGGAGAGAATCCTCCTCCTCCTTGAGGATGCGCTGGGGCTCGATATTTTAGCGTTATCCCGTTTTTTGTTCTCCCGCTCGGGCCAGTGTGCTTCGTTCCTCCTTCGCCGGGGCACTGCTGCCGACAAAAAAGCCCTGCTGGCAGCCCGCAGCTATGACGGCCCGCAGGGCCGGACGCTCGACCTGAGCCGGATGGGACTGGCTCAAATGCCGGAGGAAACAAGGCAGTGTGCCGACATAGAAGCTCTGGACCTCAGCCACAACGAGCTGGATATTTCCGACGTGTTTTTCCTTCAGCGCTTCCGGAAGCTCCGCTTCCTCAGCCTCGCCCGCAACCGCATGGACAGAATCCCTGACGGCTTGCTCCTCCTGCCAGGCCTGCAGGAAGCAGACCTCAGAATGAATACCCTGAGAATGCCTCTTTTTGATTACCTCCGCCACCCGCTCCGGGAGATCGTCAAAGTAAACCTCCGGATGGAGCGCGGTTTTGCGCTTGATCAGTTCAGCGTCCAGGACGTTGCCTGCGTCCTGAAAAACTGGGCCTACGAAGCCGACAACCGACTGGCGCTCAAACTTTCCGGAAGGGGGTTCCGTTCGGTGCCCGACGCCCTCCGCTCCTTCCCCCAACTGGTTTACATCGACCTGCGGAACAATCCCATCAGTTTCCTTCCGCCCTGGTTCCTGCGCATGCCCGCCCTGCGCGAAGTATACTGCGACAGAGGCGTCGAATACAATCCTTCCTACCTCCGCCCGGGCCTGGCCGTCTACCGGGAGAACGAACAGGAACCGCCCGCGCCAAAGAAGCAGGAAGCGCCCTGGCTGGCTAACCTGGCGGCATTTCCCGCTGAATTGCCGGTGGCGATCCCGGTGGAGGGCCTGAGGAGGGGGTAGAGGGGGTATTCGCTGTTCGCTGTTCGCTGTTTGCTGTTCGCGGATGTAGCCTTATTTGGAAAAATCTCTCCTAATCACTACTTTGCAAATCCGAATAAAGAACCTTTATGAACCAAGACAATCTGGCCGCCACCGCCGAGCTGATCAACCGGGATTTTGAGCTGCAGCCGCAGGAAAAAAACCTGACGGAGGAGGAACTGCTGCAATTGCTCTCCGAGGTCGTGGCAGACATGATCGAAAAGCGGCTGGAATTCCTCCTCAGCCTGATGTACCGCCTCGATATCGACGAAAAAAAAGTACATTTTGCCCTTTCGCCCTTCTGCGAGGAGCCGGCCAACACCGCCCTGGCCAAACTCATCCTGGAGCGGCAGAAGCAGCGGGCGTTTACCAAACAGTATTACAAGCAGGAGGACCTGGGGGATTTGGGAGGGCTGGAGCTGTGAAGGAAGTATAGGTTTTCCTTCGGTTTCAGGCATCTTTTGGGTTGTTTCCGCCTGAATATACCCGCTCACCACTCCGTATGAAACACCCCCTCCTGGTCTACCCGTTCGTAGGTATGCGAGCCGAAATAATCGCGCTGAGCCTGGACCAGGTTGAGCGGCAGGCGCTCGCTGCGGTAGGCGTCGAAGTAGGCCAGGGCGGAGCTCAGCGCCAGGGAGGGTACGCCGAAGTCGATAGCCGTTTTGAGGATGGCGCGGGCGGCGTGCTGGCCGTGGAGCAGGGCGTCGTGGAAAGCCGGCGCAAGCAGCAGGTTGCGCAGGGCCGGCTGTTCCTGGTAGGCCTGCCGCATATCTTCCAGCAGTTTGGCGCGGATGATGCAGCCGCCGCGCCAGATTTTGGCCACCGTTTCCAGGTTCAGGCCATAGCCGTATTCTTCTGAGGCTTCCGCCAGCAGGTGCATGCCCTGAGCATAGGTGATGATGAAGGCAAAGTGCAGAGCTTCGCCCATTTGCGCGACGATCTGTTCCTTGTCCACCCGGGGCGTTTCTTCCACTGCGCGGGTATAGTGGGGTGCGGCCTGTTTTCGTTCTATCTTCAGGGCCGACAGGCCGCGCAGGGTCACGGCGGCGTCAATGGTGGGGATGCCGATGCCCAGGTCCATGGCGTTCTGGGAAGTCCATTTGCCGGTACCCTTCTGTTTGGCCTTATCGAGGATCTTGTCGACCAGCCAGCCATCCCCTTTGTCGTCTCGTTTGGCGAAAATATCCGCAGTGATCTCAATGAGGAAGGATTCCAGGGCGCCTGCATTCCAGCGGCGGAATACCTCGTGGAGTTCCGGGTTGCTCAGCCCGCCGATGGTTTGCAGGATGTCGTAGGCTTCGGCGATCAGTTGCATCAGGCCGTATTCGATGCCGTTGTGGACCATCTTGACGTAGTGGCCGGCGGCGCCGTTGCCGAGGTGAGCCACACAGGGTACGCCATTCACTTTGGCGGAAACGGCTTCCAGGATCGGCCCTACCAGCTGGTAGGCGCCGACATAGCCGCCCGGCATGATGCTCGGCCCCCGGCGGGCGCCCTCCGCCCCTCCGGAAACGCCTACGCCCAGGAATTGCAAGCCTTTCATCTTCAGGTACTCCTGGCGCCGATTGGTATCCTCAAAGTAGGAATTGCCGCCGTCGATGATCAGGTCGCCCTTGTCGAGCAGCGGCAGGAGCGATTCGATGACGCTGTCCACCGCCCGCCCGGCCGGCACCAGCAGCATGATCTTGCGGGGGTGCCGCAACATCGCCACAAATTCGGCGGTGTTGGTAGTGCCCCTGACCGGCCGGCCGGCGGACTCTTCGTCGAGGGCATTAGCCTTTTCCGCGTCCAGGTCCAGCCCGGCGGCGGAAAAGCCGTGGTCGGCCACGTTCAGTAAAAAATTGCGGCCCATCACGCCCAGGCCGATCATGCCAAAATCATAGGTGGAAATCATAGAGTGCAGTTTTGAATGCCGGGCATTATGCGCCCTTCTGTGAAAATGCCGCCCGGTACAGACGTATTCGATGAAAGTTATTTAAAATACTCATTTTCAATATCTTTCAGCTTGTCCAGCCGTCGCTGGTGGCGGGCATCGCCGCTGTAATGTGCGTTCAGGAAGGCAAAGATAAGCTCTTTGGCCAATTCCGGGCCAATGACGCGGCCGCCCAGGCAGAGCAGGTTCAACTGGTCGTGTTCAACGCCCTGGCGGGCGGAATAGGTCTCGGTGACGAGGGCCGCCCGGACGCCTTTGAACTTATTGGCGACGATAGCGGCGCCCACGCCACTGCCGCAGATGGCGATGCCGCGGTCGATCAGGCCCGCCGCCACGGCCCGCGCCAGGGGCGCTACGTAGTCGGGGTAATCGTCCCGGGGGTCCAGCGCTTCGGCGCCAAAGTCGGTGATGTGATAGCCTTCTTCTTCCAGAAGGCGGAGCAGGTGCTGCTTGAGGGTGAATCCGCCGTGGTCGGCGGCAATGCCGATTTTCATCACGATTTGTGGTATTTTGGAAAAACTTTGCCTGTTGTGCAAACTTTTAACTTAACAGATGTTTCAAGACTTAGGTTTTCTTCGGAGGCCTGACAAGTTTTTCAGGGCCGGCTTCTTTCAAAACCAGCCTGGCCTGCAACACAACAACCCAACCCAATATGGATCCACAGGTGCTTGTCATTTTCGGCGCTTCGGGCGATTTGGCCCAGCGCAAACTGATCCCTGCGCTTTATCATCTTTACAAAGGAAAATTCCTTCCTGAGCATTTTGCCGTGCTCGGCGTCAGCCGGACCGACTACTCGGATGAGGCGTTCCGAAAAGAAGTCTTTCTGGAGAACCCTCACCTCGGCGACAACGGCAAAGAGGAGGGCTTCGCCAGCATGCTCTTCTACCAATCCATCGACACGCTGGACAGCTCCGATTACGAAAAGGTGCGCAGGCGCCTGGAAGAGATCGACGAGGGCCGGAAAACGGGCGGCAATTATATCTTTTACCTGTCGGTGCCGCCCAGCCTGTACACCAAGATTCCGGCTTTCCTCTCCGAGCATGGCCTGAACGACAAAGAAAAGGGCTGGAAGCGGCTGGTCATCGAAAAACCATTCGGCTACGACCGCAACTCAGCCAGCGAGCTCAACCAGGCCCTGCAGCAATACTTCCATGAAGACCAGATCTACCGCATCGACCACTACCTCGGCAAAGAAACGGTGCAAAACCTCCTGGTAACCCGCTTTGCCAACGGCATCTTCGAGCCGCTCTGGAACCGCAATTATGTTCATCACATCGAGATCACCGCTGCCGAAAACATCGGCGTCGGCAAGCGGGGCGGCTACTACGACCACTCGGGCGCGCTGCGCGACATGGTGCAGAACCACCTGCTACAGGTCGTCGCCCACGTCGCCATGGAGCCGCCCACCACTGCTGACGCCGCCTCTATCCGCAGCGAAAAACTGAAGCTCTTTCAATCCCTCCGCCCTATCGGGGAATCGGAGGTGGAAAAGTTCGCCATCCGGGGCCAGTACATCGGCGCGCCCATCGACGGCCAGCGGGTGCCGGGCTACCGGGAAGAGGAAGGCGTGGACAAGAACTCCACGACCGAGACCTACGTGGCCCTGAAGTTCTTCATCGACAACTGGCGCTGGGCCGACGTGCCCTTTTATATCCGCACGGGCAAACGGCTGCCGACCAAAGCCACCGAGATCGTCGTCTACTTCAAATCGCCGCCCCACCACCTGTTCCGCAGCGAGCTCGACCTGATGAATATGAACAACCAGCTCATCATCCGCGTCCAGCCGGACGAAGGCATCCTGCTCAAGTTCGGGATGAAGGTGCCCGGTGCCGGCTTCAAGGTAAAGAACGTGGGCATGGATTTCCACTATTCCGACCTCACCAACGCCACGGTGCCTGAGGCTTACCAGCGCCTCATCATCGACGTGATGAAAGGCGACGCCACCCTCTATGCCCGGGGCGACTCCGTGGAGGTGGCCTGGAAGTTCGTCGACCCCATCCTCAATGCCTGGAAAAACCAGGAAAACATCAAACTGTACGGCTACCCCGCCGGCACCTGGGGCCCGGAAGTGGCCAACAAGCTGATCGACGGCGACAACGTCAGCTGGCGCAACCCGTGCAGCAACCTGACGGATTCGTCGGATTACCGGTTGTTGTAGATACATGAGGAAATAAAAAGCAACCACACTATCATGCGCACCCAAATCCACATCGCTGAAACGCCGCAGCAGGTAGCCGAAGATTTCGCCCGCTACTTCGCAGAATGGATTAAGGATAAACCTTCTGCGGCGGTGGCCCTCTCGGGAGGCAGCACTCCCAAAGCGCTCTTCCGCCTGTGGGCTGAGCAGTACCGCGACCGCATCGACTGGCAGAAAATCCGCTTCTTCTGGGGGGATGAGCGGTGCGTGCCGCCCGGAGATGAGGAGAGCAACTTTAAAATGGCCAATGACTTGCTGCTATCCGGAATTGGCATTCCGCCCCAGAACATCCACCGCATCCGGGGCGAAGCCGACCCGGAGGCGGAGGCGCGCCGGTATGCGGAAGACATCCTGCGAACCGTTGCCTCCCGCCATGGCCTCCCGTCCTTCGACATGATCCTGCTGGGCATGGGCGACGACGGGCATACCGCTTCCATTTTTCCCCACCAGATGGAGTTGCTGTCGGCAAAAGCTTTGTGCGGCGTGGCCACCCATCCGGGAAGCGGCCAGAAACGGATCACCCTAACCGGCAGGGTACTCAATAATGCGGCGGAAGTGGCCTTCCTGGTTACCGGCTCCGGAAAGGCGCGGAAGGTGGGAGAGATCGTAAAAGGGGAGAAGGGGAGCGACGGGTATCCCGCCGCGCATATCGTACCGGCGCATGGCGCGCTGCATTGGTTCGTCGACCAGGCGGCAGCGGCAGGGTTGCGGTGAGGAACGTATATGTGTTGCGGGTTGTTGGTTGTTCGTTAGCAACAACCAACAACCAACACTTCCCTACATCGCATTCAGCGCCCGGACCAGGTAGGTCAGCATGAACGGCATAGGGATCCAAAACCATTCATCGGCGAAAAGCAACATAGCCACGAACAGGACGAAGAACACCAGGAAGAGAATCCAGTCCATGGCTTTGGAATTTTTGCTGGTACTTGTTGTCTCCATTGTCTTTGTATTTGCCGCAAAGCTAATAAAAAGGCCAGGTTTAGAAAAGCCGGGAGCCGGCAAAGTCCTTTCCGGGAAAAAAAATGACAAATCCACGCAGATATGAAAAAGAAAGTAGTCATGATCACCGGCGGTGCTCAGGGCATCGGCAAGGTGACGGCTGCCTGCCTGATGGATAAGGGCTGGCAGGCCGTGATCCTGGACGCCGATGAGCAAGCCGGCCGGGAAGCCGCCGCCGGGCTGGCAGGCCTGCACTTCCTGCCCTGCGATGTATCTCTGGAGGCCGATGTCCGGGCTTCGGTGGAAGCGGCGCTAGATGCCTACGGTCGGATCGACGGCCTGGTGAACAACGCCGGCTTCGGCATCACCAGGCCCATCGGCGATCTCAGCCTGGAGGAGTGGAACCGGGTGATCGGCACGAACCTTACCGGTGCCTTTCTCTGCGCCAAATACGGCGCTCCTGCCCTGAAGGAGAGCCGGGGCGCCATCGTCAACATCGCCTCCACCCGTGCCTATATGTCGGAACCCCATACCGAGGCCTATTCGGCCTCCAAAGGAGGCATTCTGGCCCTCACCCACGCTCTGGCCATGAGCCTGGGGCCGGAAGTGCGGGTGAACAGCATCAGCCCCGGCTGGATCGACGTGACGGGCCACCAGAAGCGCAGTGAAAGGAAAGATATTCAGTGGCGCCGGGAAGACCGCGAACAGCACCCCGCCGGCCGCATCGGCCGCCCGGAGGACATAGCGGAGATGGCAGCTTTCCTGCTCTCAGAGAAGGCCGGGTTCGTCACCGGGCAGGATTTTATCATCGACGGAGGAATGACCCGGAAAATGATTTATGTTTAAACAGTTTTTTAAGGGAACGCTTCCCTCCCTTCGGGGGTTATCCTATTCTTGCGGTTTAACCCAGTGACGTTAAGCGTAGCAAAACATCCCCGGCTTATGATTTCGAAATCTTCCATTTGGAACAACCCCTACCTTTCCCTTTTGCGCACGGCCTGGACCTACGCCCGCGGGCAGCGGCGCCGGTACCTGCTCATCTACAGCCTGTTCCTGCTCAGCAACATCATCATGGCCCTATTTCCTGTTCTCTGGGGCGTATTCATCAACGAAATCCAGAAGCAGGGCATGAATATCCTGCGCTCAGCCTGGATGTATGCCGGCGCTTACATCCTGCTGCGTTTTCTCGACTGGGTATTCCACGGCCCGGCCCGCATCCTGGAGCGCAACCTGGCTTTCGACCTGAGCCGCAACTTCCTGCAGGAGCTCTACCACAAAGCGCTGCACCTGCCGGTCAGGTGGCATCAGGACCACCACAGCGGGGCGACCATCAACCGCATCCGGAAAGCTTATGAGGCCCTGCGGGACTTTTTCGATGCCGGGTTCATGTACCTGAAGACTTTCCTGAGCTTTGCCTTTTCCTTCGGAGCGATGATCTACTTTTCTCCGCTCTTCGGCAGCATAGCGGCGGTGATGGGGGCCGGGGTCATCTACCTGTTGTTGAAATTCGACAAACCCTTCATCGCCGCCTCCCGCGAGGTCAACGAAAAGGAGCACGTCGTTTCGTCCACCCTGTTCGACAGCCTTTCCAACATCATAACGGTGATCACCCTGCGCCTGGAAAAGCGGATGGAAAAGGGCCTTTCCGGGCGCGTGATGGACATCCTGTCGCCGTTTCGCCGCAAGATCATGGTCAACGAGTGGAAATGGTTCACCATGGAAATTTGCGTGGCCATGATCTACGGCGTGATCCTCGTGGGTTATGTCTATCAGAACTGGATACCGGGCGAGACCTTCCTCATCGGCACCCTGGTGACGCTGATGGCTTATGTAGAACGGTTTACGGGCGTCTTCCACGGCATGGCCTGGCAGTACACCCAGATTGTCCGCTACGATACGGATGTAAAGACCGCGCAGAACATCATCGACGCCTACAGCCGCCATCACCGGCCGGATTCGGACCAGCGCCTTGCGGAAAACTGGAGCCGCCTGGACCTGCGCCAGCTCAACTTTATCCACAACCAGGGGCCGGAATGGGTGGAGAAACCGCAGGGCCTATACGATGTGAACATCAGCCTGCAGCGCGGCAAGCGCATCGCCCTGATCGGCGAGAGCGGCAGCGGCAAGAGCACGCTGATGGCCATCCTCCGGGGCCTCTATCCGCCGGCGCCGGGCCTGCAGTTGCTGGTGGACGGCGAACCGGTGCCGGATATCAGCCGCATTTCCAGCCTGGTAACCCTCTTCCCGCAGGAGCCGGAGATATTCGAAAATACGATCGAATACAATATCACCCTTGGCCTGCCCTTTGGGGCCGACGAAGTGCAGAAGGTCTGCCGGGCCGCTCATTTTGACGGCGTGATCGAACAACTGCCGAACGGGCTGCAATCCAGCATTAAAGAAAAGGGCGTCAACCTCTCCGGCGGGCAGAAACAGCGCCTGGCCCTGGCGCGCGGCATCCTTGCCGCCCGCGACAGCGGTATCATCCTGATGGATGAGCCGACCAGCAGCGTGGACCCCAAAACGGAGATGGAGATTTACGAGCGCCTGTTCGTGGAGTTCCGGGATAAGGCCGTTGTGTCCTCCCTGCACCGCCTGCACCTGCTGAGCTGCTTCGACTACGTCTACGTCCTGGAAAACGGGCGGGTAGCAGACGAGGGAGACTTCGAGTCCCTGCGCGCCAACAGCCCGGTTTTTCAGGCGCTCTGGCGGCACCAGGAGGAGCGGGTGGCAGGTTAGTGCTTTGGGGTTGGGCAAAAAGGTTGAAATACGATATTATCCGAATCCAGCCCCTTTCTTTTCAGGTAAGCTTCGATATCAGGGCAGGCTTCCAGGGTGCCGTCTTCCCGGATACAACAGGGCTGCCATCCGTTTTCCGCCAGCCGGCCCGCCGCTTGCCGGTGGCTGTCGTTATGCCGTTCCGGGGCCAGATATTCCATGGCCAGCCACCGGGCTTCGGGGCGGCGCAGCCAGCGCACCAGGCCGGCGGCAACCTGCGCCTCCGCGCCCTCTACGTCGATTTTGATGAACTGCGGGAAGCAGTTCCTTTCTTCCAACAATTCGTCCATGGGGTAAGCCGGCACTTCTACTGCCCGGGGGGTAATGCCCCGGCGCCAGGCCGCCTCCCCGAACTGGTCTTTTTCCAGGGTATTGTATTCTGAATACAGAGGCGGGAACTCGTAAAAAGTGGCTGTGCCCCGGACGTCGCTGGCGGCTGCCCGGACGGCCTCGATGGCAGGATGGCCGGCGATGTTGCGCTTCAGGGCCTCAAAAGTATCCCCTGCCGCTTCGACCGCAATTACCCGGCCTGCGGTGCCCGCCAGGGCTGCCCCCAGGCGGCTGAAAAAGCCGAAGTGGGCGCCTACGTCCAGCAGGGCCATTCCCTCCCCGATATGCCGTATCATAAACCGGGCCAGCCGGATCTCCGACTCGTGGGACTTGGCGCCCAGCAGGTATATGTCGAGCCCGGCGGGCAACCCTACTTCCAGGACCCCGCCAAAGAAGAGGGGGGCGTTTCGCTTCAGGCGGCGCATCCCAAGGGGATAAAGCAGTTTGCTGTGGATCATGCCCAGGACATAACGCCCGCGGGCGAAGGCCAGGCGGCGCAGGTGGCTGCCCCGGGCCGCCCGGTCGGCGTCGGCCAGCGCCTGAAGGTATGCCTGCTGCTTATGCATCGGCCGCTTGGGTTTGCTGCCGCAGATCCATATTGATGAGCAGGGCCAGGTTCATAAAAAAGAAAGGGCCGACCTTGTCCGTTTCGATCAGGTCATTGATGATGAGCAGGGAAAGGATGATAACCAGCGACAAAAGCGCCATCATGATGATATGCCGGCCTTTCTCCGTCCGCTCCCGGTGGTAAATCACTTCCCCCCGGATCAGCGCGTAAGCCGACAGCAACAGGAAGAAAAACAAACCGGGCAGGCCCTGCTCGGCCAGGGTCATCAGGTAATAACTGTGGATGCCTGATTTGTCGGGGTTGTCGCTGACATACGTCTGGAAGCTGGTGACGGTGTAGGACTTGTAATAGTTGTAAAAGTTGCCGGGGCCGAAGCCGAAAACGGGCCGTTCAGCGCCCATGTGAAAACCGGCGACCCAGCGATAGACGCGCTCCATGGTAGAAATGTCTTCCCCGGTATAGGTGGCCTGGAGCAGGTTGTTGAAATCCTGGTGAGAGACGGTGGTCTCGTAGTTCGGAGCATAGTCCAGGTAACGGTTGTTGTAGGCCATGAGGGCTACCAAACCGAGGACGCCCGCCAGGGCCAGCAGCAGGATGTACCGGGTGAGGCGGTAGCGGATGGCGTAAAAAGCGCCGATGGCAATGACGGCCGACACGTAGGCGGCCCGGGTGTACGAAAGCTGTATGGCGAGCAGCAGGACTGCCAGGCTGATGCTGAGTAACCACCAGGTGCGGCTGTAAGCCGGATACCACTTCCTGAAATACCAGATGAAGGGCAGGAAAACGACAATTATGGAAGCGTAGGCCACGTGATTGCGGTAAAAGGGGTGAAGTACCCGGTACACGTCGGCAAAGGAGAACCCATAGGTGGCATGGCGGGCCATGACCACCAGCACGGTAAGCAGGAGGGTGGAAAAGACCGCCCAGAAAAACTGGCGGATGTCGCGTTCGCCGTCGAGCAGATGAGCCGCCAGGAAGAAGAAGGTGGCCACATACCACGTCTTGGCCAGCAGGAATTTTACAGAAACGACCCATTCCTGGGAATGGATAGCCACCACCACAAGCCAGGCCAGGTGCAAAAACAGCAACAGCGTGATGGGGTGCCGAACGAAACGCCCGTCAACTTCCTTTCCGTGGCGCACCATATAGGCCAGGCCAACCAGCATGAGCCCGATCATCAGCGGCTCGGTAGGCAGGTCTGTGCCCAGCCCGTTGGGCAATACCAGCTCGGTGGACAGAGGGATACAGGCCAGCAGCAGCAGGAATGTTTTCCTGAAATCGACAATGGTCAGATAGGCAACCAGCAGGAAAGCCGGTATTCCCGCCAGAAAATACAGCTCCGAGGCAACGCCCGCAAAGAGGCAAAGCAGCAATACTGCCGCAAACACCCGAAAGAGAAAGAGGGAGGCATCGGAAGTGTCCAGCAGTTGCGTCAGCTTACTTCGCATCATAAATCTCCCTCCAGTTTATATCTTTATAGGTGTCGAAAAGCAGTACGCCGATCAGGCTGAACAGGAAGGCAATGGCCGTTGCCGCCAGGACGATGATGCTGCGCCTGGGGCGCGATTTGACGACCGGAATGCGGGCCTCTTCGACAATGACCATGGTGGGGATGATGGTGTTATAAGTAGCCAGGACCTGTTTCAGCCGCTCTTTGTCGAAGCTCAGCGTCTGGTTGGCAGACAGGTACTGCCGCTCGATGATGCCGAACTGAGAGAGGCCCAGGTTGAGGCGGGCCATTTTTTCCTGCAGGCTTTTATGTTCTTCTTCCAGGCCCCTGACGTTGGCCTGCAGCAGGCGGATGGTGTCCTGCGGGATGCCTTTGGTTTCCTTTAAAGCTTCCAGCTTGGCGCGGCTGCGCACCATCAGTGCCTCGGCCTCGGAAAGCTGGGTAGGCAAGGCTTCCGTCTGCCCTACGATGTTGAAGATGCCGTATTGTTCGCGCAGCATGTTCATACTGTCGCTCAGGCGATCCAACTGCTCTTCCTTGGCCTTGATGTTCTCTTCATAAGATTCTATGGTTTTTCCCAGGCCTTTCTGGATCAGGTGCCGGGCAACCTCGTCGATCCTTTCCCGGGCAGTGTTGGCTATGCGGGCTGCCAGCTCCCGGTCTTTGTCTTCAACAGACAATTCTACGGCATCCCTTTTGGTTTTGGTGACCTCATACAGGCTGCGGAACTTCTCCTGAACTTTGAAAGCCGCGCGGGGATGATCCGGATTGATATTATAGTGTTCGTATAAATTGAAGGAGTCGATCAGGAAACTGACCAGCTCGTTGGATTCGGCGATGGTCATCAGGCGGTCGATGTCATTTTCGTTGCCGTAGTAATCGCTTCGGGTCTGTCCGCCGCCGTACAGGTTTTCCACCGTTGCCTGGTCGGGACTGACGGCGAGGAAAACGGTCGTTGCCTTATAATAGTTGGGAAGCAACAGCGTGATGACCACAGTGCCCAGGCCGGCGGCCAGGCAGACATAAAAGATGGGCTTTTTCCACCTGAAGAGGGTCTTCAGTACGTCGATCAGATTATCGTTGTTCTTCATCGCTATTTTCCTGTGCGTTTGGACCGGGGAAGCCCGGCGAGCGTGTTGCCCGCCCGTTCATGTTTTTTGCCTCCCATGAATAAACACCGCAAAAGTAAACCTTTGACGGTTCTTTTTAAACTTTTGAGCAATTGTTTGCTCTGGTGCGCCTACCTTCTCCACTGCGCCAGCCCCCGCACGTCCACCAATCCCAACATCAATGCAAATACTCCGCCGGCGGCCAGCGTCGCCAGGAAGCGCCACAGCCAGCCCGGCCCCGGACAGGATTGTATCAGGAGGCCGGCGGCCAAAGCCAGGGCCAGAAGGGCTGAAAAGCGAAAAATGGCGCCCCCTGTATTTCCCGGTTGCAGGAGGCGGTGGGCCAGGAGCAGTTCGCAGGCCAGTACGCCGAACTGGGTGATACAGGTGGCTATGGCGGCGCCTTCGGCCTTGTACCGGGGGATCAGCAGGAAATTGAGGACAACGTTGAACAAAAGGCTGGCAGCGAAGACGTAGTTCAGCTGCCGCAGGCTGTCGTTGGCCACCAGCAGCGTCCCGAAGATATAGGTACCGCAAACCGCAAAGAACCCGCCCATCAGATAGGCCAGCACCCGGCCGGAGTAAACCGAGCCGCTGTCGTACAGGGCGATCATGATCTCTGTACGATAGAAAAAGATGCCGCAGAACAAAACCAGGGCACCGGCGCCAACCAGGCGGAAACTCAGCTGCGCCAGGCTGCCCACCGCCTCGCCCCGCCGGATCATTCCCGAAAAGATGGGCAACAACAGGCCGGCAAACAGAAAGCCGATCATGTTGCTGGCTTCGAAGAGCCGGAAGGCGGAGGCGTAAATGTCGGCCTCCACCTGTCCGTCCGGGAGCAAGCGCTCCACCATAACCCCGTCGATCCGGTTGTAGATGGAGGTCAGGAAAACCGCCAGCGCATAGGGAGCGCTCCGCCGGAGCAGCAATAAAAGGAATGGCCAGCGGAAGCGGAAGCGCAACGTGGGAAGCCGGCCGCGGATAACCCCGAATGCCAGCAGCGCCGTAGCGCTGAGGGCGAACGTATGCGCCCAGGCGAACCACTCGATCCGGAACGCCCCCCGGAACGGCGGTGCCCACAACAATACGCCGCATACCAGGATGAGCAGCAGGCGGTCCGTTACGGAAAGCAGGCTGTCCAGGCGGTACCTGCCCAGCCCGGATACGTTGGAGCGCAGGAAAAGCACCAGGGAATTCAGCACCTGGTTGACAGCTATGATGGCCAGCAACGGCAGCACATCCAGGCCGTATCCGGCAAACCAGGCGGCGAGAAAGACCAGCAACAGGTACAGGGTGCCCAGCAGAGATTTCAGGATCAGGATATTGGGAAAGTACTTGCCCAGGAGGTGGTTGTACTGGGCGATGTTGCGGTTGTTGAAATTCTGTATGCCGAAGTCGTTGACGATCTGGAAGAGGAACGTGAAGTTGAACAGCGCAAAGTAGATGCCATAGTCCCCCACAGGCACCGTATTCTGTACCGTGCGGTCGATGCCGAACAGGTAGAACGGCTTGATCAGCAGGTTGACCGCCAGCAGGAAAATGATATTTATTAGAAATTCACGCTTCATCGGCGGGCGCGAAGATAGGGGTTTTAGAGTGTATGTGTGTATCTGTGCATTCGTGTATATGTTATGCCTCTCCTGCAAATGCACGGACACCCAAATACGCGAATTTACACCACCACCCGTTCCGCTCCGCAGTACACATTGAAAGCCCGCCCCCGCAGGAAACCTACCAGCGTTATCCCGTACTCTTCTGCCAGTTCAACGGCCAGGCTCGAAGGAGCGCCCACTGCGGCCAGTACAGGGATGCCCGCCATTACCGACTTCTGGACCAGTTCGAAGCTGAGCCGGCCGCTGAGCAGGATGGCGTTGCCGCGCAGCGGGATTTGCCCCTGCAGCAGGGCTGTGCCGATGAGCTTGTCCAACGCGTTATGCCGGCCTACGTCTTCCCGCATCATCAGCAACTCGCCCTGTGGAGTGAAGGCGGCGGCGGCGTGGATGCCTCCGGTGCATTCGAAGATGGCCTGTTCCTGCGATAATTTGTCCGGTAAGGATCGCAGCGTCCCGGCAGAAATCTCGGGGAAAGCGCGGCGGGGAAAATAACAGGAAGTGGAACGCACCATGTCGATGGAGGCCTTCCCGCACACGCCGCAACTGGAGGAGGTGTAAAAATGACGGTTCAGCTTATCAAAGTCCACGGGCAGTTCTTCGTCCAGTTCCACCAGGAGGATGTTCTCCCGGGCTTCCGGGGCCAGGGCCTGGCCCACGTGGCGCATGCCCCGGATATCTGAGGCTTTTCCGATGATGCCTTCCGTGAAGAGAAAGCCGGCGGCCAGCTCTTCGTCCTGCCCGGGGGTACGCATGGTGACGGCCAGGCTGCGGCTGTGGCGCTGCCCCTGCAGGCCATAGGCAAGCTTGATCTCCAGAGGCTCTTCGCGCGCCAGCAGGTCGGTGCGCCCGTAGGATTCTCCTCCTTCCACGCGGGTCATTTCAACCTCGCGGATGCTTTTTCGGCTGTAATTCGCTGTCGCTGCCACGATTTTTCTTTTAGCGTGAATGGCTAAAGCCTGCCTGCTCTCCTCTTCCCAGGGTAATCGAAGGGGAGTGCAGGCGGCATAAACATAATTTTGCCTGGCAGCCAAAACCGGCAGCCGGCTTTTTCGCGGCCCGGTAGGGGCCCTTGCTTTTTCAAATTGATCACCCTCCGGTTGCCGCCATGGACTCCTGGGGGGCACTCCAAATGTACGCATTTTTTCGGCTTCCCACCCATCGCCGGCTCTATCCATACTGCTCCAGATAGAACCGCGCTGTCCCGTACAGCTCGTTCAGGAACCGGGCGATGCGCCTGCCGTCGAACTCATTGTCTTCGGTATATCGTAGGATATTGCTGGTGAGGGTGGTTTCGGAAGTGCGGCCGGTGAGGCCCAATGGATAATACATGGCCCGCAGGGCTTCTTCGGAAGTATTCTGCAACAGGAGCTTTTCCAGGCTTTCCTGGTGGCCGTATCCCAGTTTCCAGGCGAGGAAGAGGTCGGTGAGTAGCGGCTTGGGAACGCCGTTGGTTTTGAGCAGTTGGAGGGCGAGCTGGCGTTGGGCCTTGTCCGGGCTGAAGATCATCAGGCGCAGGTTGTCCAGTTGCCGGGGGGAGGGGTCCAGGGCGAATGGTCGCCCCATTTCCCGGTTGAGGAACGCAGAGAAACTGCGTCGGGAAATGAGGGACCGGCAATTCCGGGGTGGCCGGGCTTTCATGGAGCGCAATAAGCGGCCGAGGACCACAAAATCTGCCTCCTGTTCCGGGTCGTCGCTGAGCGCCATGCCCAGTTTTTCCAGTTGGAGGCGAAGGTGCTGGGGGTCGAAGCCCGTCTCGCCGAACAGGTAGGCCTTCTTCCCGGCAAAGGGGGGCGACAGGTGCTGCACCCCGTTGCGTTCCTCCAGCAGGTGTTTGCGGATGGCGTAGGCCACGTCCGTCATGCCGTAGGACAGGGCCTCCAGAAGCAAAGGGATAGAAAAGTCGTTCAGGCCGCGCCCGTCTTCTTCCAGCACCCTGTAAACCACCAGCCGCATCCGGGCGGGGACGTCATGCGAACGGCAGAATTTTAGAAAACGCAGCAGCCTTTTCCGGGCCTCGGCGTCGCCGGGCCCTTTGAGGTCTTCCAGTGCCGACAAGAAGAACAGGGGCCGGGGCAGCTCGGGCATGGGGTTGCCGTCGAGCCATAACTTTTGCAGGCGGTACAGCTCGCCGAAATTTTCCGGAAGGGTGCTAAGCTGGTTTTTTCCGGCGTTGAACGAACAAAGGTTGTCCAGGTGTCGGATGTGGCCCGGCAGCTCGGCGAGCCGGTTGTCCCGGATGGAAAGCCCCCGTATCTGGTAAGGCAGAGGCGGGAGGCTCTCCAGGCAGTTGCCGTCGATGTGCAGTTGAGACAGTATATCCAGCGCGCCGACAGAGGCGGGCAATGCCGATAGTTGATTGTTGCTGAGAAGAAGCTTTTCCAGTCTCCGGCATTGCCCGATATTTTCGGGCAATACCGCCAGCCTGTTTTTTTCCAGGGACAACAGGGACAGCCACTGCAACTGGCCGATGGAGGGCGGGAGGGCAGCGATCTTATTCCCGCCGAGCAGCAGGCGGCGCAGGACCGGCAGCTGGCCGATGCTTTCCGGGATTTTTTCCAGCAGGTTATGGCCGAGGTGGAGTTCGGTGAGCCGCTGCAACTGGCTGATGTCCGGCGGCAGCGTGCGGACGCGGTTGTGGCTCAGGTCCAGCACGTCGAGGGAGGTGAGCTGGAAAAGCGGTTTTGTCAGTCGCCCGATACGGTTATGGGCGGCGCGGAGCTGCCGCAGGTTCGCCAGCCGGGATAACGGGGGCGGCAGGCGTTTGATCCGGTTCTTCTGGATGTCCAGGAGCGTGAGTTCGCGGAGTTGGCCGATCTCGGGCGGGAGCTCCTCCAGGGCATTGCCGCCCAGGTACAGGCGCTGGAGGTTCTTCAGGCGGCCGATAGCCGGCGGCAGGGCCTTGATCTGGTTGTTGCGAAGGTCGAGTTCGGTAAGCTGAGTCAGTTCAAAGAGCTGAGGCGGCAGCTCGGCGATCCGGTTGGAGATCAGGTTGAGGACGCGAAGGTTCTTCAACTGGCCGATCTGGGCGGGAATCTCCCGGAGCTGGTTGGCACTAACCTCCAGCTTCCGCAGCCTGGGCATGCCGAAGACGACCGGAGGCAGGGCATCCAGCCGGCAATTGTACAGCGACAATTCCGTGATCTCTTCCCGATGCTTCAGCGCAGTTGGCAGGTCGAAAGCCCTCATATTTCTTCTGCAAAAGAGTTAATATGTAAAATTTCTACAAGGAAGTGCCGCTTCCTCCCTAACCCTGCAAAATGCCGGGTTGCCTCATCATGATCATTCCAATCCTGTAAATCTTGTTAATCCTGTCTACAGCCCCCCTCAATCCCCCCGAACCACCTTCGCCTCTGGGTACGGCGGTCAATGAGGGGGGGAAGTGGCTCAAACAGGGCCTGCCCCCAACCCTGTCAATCCTGTCTACAGCTCCCCTCAATCCCCCCGAACCACCTTCGCCTCTGGCTACGGCGGTCAATGAGGGGGGGAAGTGGCTCAAACAGGGCCTGCCCCCAATACCTGTCAATCTTGTCAATCCTGTCCACCCTCCCCATCCTGCTCATCCTGTCCGATTTTGATCCCCATCTTCTGCATCAGCAGCGTAGCGTTGAAACTCCGGCTGACGCCTTTTTTCAATTTATAGTCAAAATACAGTTTCCCGTCTTTTATTTCCACTTCGATGCGCAGGTTTTCGACGGCGCCGCCGGCGCCGGCTTCCAGCTGTCCCAGTTCCAGGTCGTGGGTGGCGATGATGCCGGATCCCCGGCTGCGGATCAGTTGCTTGATCAGAGCTTTGGAGCCGGTATGGCGGTCGTTGGAGTTGGTGCCCTTGAGGATTTCGTCGAGCAGGAAGAAGGCCTGGGGCTCGGGCGGCTGCCAGCCGGCGCGGGCCTCCACCGCCTCGATGATAAGCTTGAGGCGCTTGAGTTCGGCGTAGAAGGAGGAGGTGCTTTCGTGCAGGGCGTCCTGGGTGCGCATGCTGGTGAACACCTGCAGGGGGGGCAGGGCCAGCCGGCGGGTGCAGGCCGGCGCGCCCGCCATGGCCAGCACGATGTTGATGCCGACGGTGCGCAGGAAGGTGCTCTTGCCCGCCATGTTGGAGCCGGTCACCAGCTTGATGTGGCCGTCGGTGGGCACGGTGATGTCGTTGCTCACCCGCTTGTCGCGCCGGATGAGGGGATGGCCCAGGGCTTCGCCTTCCAGCCGGGGAGCATCGTGGACGATGGGGAAGGCCCATTCGGGATTGTTGCAGTACAGGTTGCCGAGACTGCTCAGCGCCTCGAATTCGGCGATAGCCTCGAACCACAGCGGCAGGTTTTCCTTCAGGCTGCCTTTCCAGCGTTCCAGGCGGCAGGCCCACTGCAGGTCCCACAGGCTGCCCAGGTTGAGGAAGATGGCAAAGAAATTATAGCGCACGTTGAGCTGCCCGATGATGTAGGAAAGGCGGTGGATGGCATCGGAGGCCAGTTTGCCGCCCGGCAGCTCCAGCAGGCGGTGGAGTTCCTGAAGCAGGGGCGATTCGAATCCCTGCCCTTCGATGTGCCGCAGCAGGCGGCCGTAGTGGGCCAGGGTCCCTTCAGCATGCGTGGTCTGGATGTGGGCCTTGTCAACCTGCTCTTTGGTCGCTTTCAGAATCCAGGCGGGAGGCAGCAGGAAGAGGATGGCCACATACCAGGGGAGGTACAGGATAAAAAGCACCAGGCCGGACAGGGCCCAGAAGGGCGACAAATACAAAGCCGCCACCAGCCAGGGCCGGTTGCTGACGAAAGGCGGCTCTTCCAGCCAGCGCTTCAGCAGTTGGAGGTGGGCCAGGCTGTCCTCAGTTTCCAGGCTGAAGGCCTGAAAGTGTTGCCGCCAGCCGAGCATTTTCTGCAGTTCGGCAATGGCCGCCTGCCGCTGCTGAATGGCGGCCGGATCGGCGGGGTGCCGCAGGTAATCTGCCAGGCGTTCCCTGCCCAGGGCGGTTCCCGCCCGGTTGAGGTACTGGAAAAAAGAATAATCGCCGAACAGGTCGAGATCGAGGGAGTAGGGATGCTCCGGGTCGGAAAATTCCCCGCCGTTCTGAAAAGAAGCGTATTCGTGATCCAGCACGCCCGCTTCCAGCCGGTTGACGGCCGCCAGTCGGCGGTGGTGCCGCTCCTCCTGCTGTATGTCCTGATGCCAGAGGATGAAGCGGTAAAAAGCGTACAGGAAGGCGAGGGTAAAAACGGCGCCGGCCAGCAGGTGCACGCCCGTCCAGAGGTAAATGCCCAGCCCCACGGCGGCGACGAACAGCAGCAGCCGTACCAGGGAGTACCGGTTGTACTTCTTTTTGAGCGCTTCGGCCGTTGTTTCGAAAGCCCCGGCGCGTTCCAGGTATTTTTGTTTCATGTTGTCGGGTACGATTGAGGCGGGAAAATAAGAATCTTAGAGGAATTCGACGTGGTTGTGCATGTCCTTTGGAGAAAGGACGCGATAAATCAATTCCAGCCCTCTGACGATATTGCCAATACTCGTGCCTTGTGGAGAATAAACAATGCCGGCATGTTCGAGGCCTTTGGCGTGAAGTTTCAAAAAATCATCATCCTGAGTGAAAATCACTCTCCCCTCTTTAAGCGCATATTCTAAGAGCATGTTTGGAGGTGGTGCTTTTGAGGCGAAAATGTCAGATTTTGGGTTCTCACGAAGGCATTTTTCCGCCCCATAGCAGCGCTACGGGGCGGAAAAATGGCAAAGTGAGGTTCCAAAAGC
>JAGFJD010000104.1 GCA_024102975.1 Phaeodactylibacter sp.
CCATACTGTCGACATAATTTTTTATGTCCTGAAAATCAAGCGCGAACACCTCCCAATCTCGCCCATTAGCAGCATTGTCCATTCTAAATATCGCGCTCCTGTCGACAACTTCCAAAATTTCTCCTCGAAACACCGCCTGCCCCCGTGCCGGCCCGGCCGCGGAAAGGAGGGATAAACCCGCCAACACATTAATAAAATAAATATTTGACAGGGGGGGGTAAAGCGGGAAATCAGGGTTTTCTTCATGGCGTGAAAGTTTTTGAGATTGAACAATCAGTGAAAATATCGGCGACAATTGTTGTGTTTACAGGTTTGATCAGAGTAGAACGGCAGTAAGGTACGTTATTTGGTGTTTTTTCCCAAATTGCACAATGTTAAAGTTGCCGCCGGACCGGCTTCATTCCTGCCCAACATTGGACCGCGCGCTCTTTGCTGAAAGCTTTGGGCGGCGGGCAAACAGGCCTCTGCCTGCCGCCGCAGGCCAATTGGTTTTTAAAAATTAAACAGGGGGGTTGCCGTGATAGTCGACAGGCGATTAATGCGCCAGCCGACATCACATCATTTGAAACTCAATCAAGTGGCCCGTTGTTACGCACCACTTGAAAGTGGTACGTCCGAAAAAATCACGCCTTTTCGTAACACTTCCGTTCTATGCTATATTAAAGGACAAATACCCTCCAAAGAATAATAGCAACCTGCCAAACCGATTTCCTGAACCATTTCATAATAAACCTCAATAACCTATGAGAAAGCAAGTTCCTTACCTGATTGGCCTGTTGGCCCTTTTCCTTTTCCCGATCCTCGGCCACGCGCAGATCAGCGGGCAGTATCCCCTGCTGACCACCAACAAAAACAACGGCTACGAGCCTGGCGTCGGCCGCCTGCCGGTCGAAGAAGGCAATACGCTGGGGCAGTTTCAGATGCGCGGATGGGTCACCGACGACGGCTACGTGCCGGGCATAGAGATCAAGTCCATCATCACCGGGCCGGTGCAGCCCGACGGCTTCCCGGCCAATATGCTGTTTTCCACCGGCTACCCCGCCTTCTCCACCCGCATGGCCATCACCGCTGACGGACTGGTCGGCATCGGCACCGAGGCGCCGGATTTTAACCTGCATGTCGTGGGCAACACCCACACCACCGGCGATTTCTTCGGCCGCATCCACTTCGACGACAACGCCTCCGCCGACAGCCCGCCGAGTTCTTACACCGATGAAGCGTACTTCGAACTGCACAGCCTCTCCGGCTTCGGCACGGCGCCCGCCAGCACTGCCACTGCCGGCGGCCTGTTCACCCTCGCGCCGGGCGGCGCCAGCAACGACCACCAGCTGTTCTTCGCCGACGACGGCATCTTCCACCGCCGGGAGGCCGCCGGCGCCGGCAGCTGGTCGAACCCCTGGGCCAAACTGCTCACTTCCGGGGACATCGCCGGGACCGAAAACCGCGTGGCCAAGTTCACCGGCCCCAACTCCCTGGGCAACAGCCAGATTTTTGACGACAGCCACCAGATCGGCATCCGCACCAACTCCCCCGACCCCGCCTTCGACGTAGACATCAAAGGCAATACCAAGGCCGACGGCGGGCTGACGGTCTCTAACGACGCCCGCGTCGGCGGCACCCTCGGCATTGGCACCACTACCGTCCCCGCCGGCTACCGCCTCGCCGTCGACGGCAACGTGATCTGCGAGGAGCTGCGCGTACTGCTCTCCCCCGCCTGGCCGGATTATGTGTTCGAAAAAGACTACAACCTGATGCCCCTGGAAGCGGTGGAAGCCAGCATCCGCAAGCAGGGCCACTTGCCGGGCGTACCCTCTGCGGCTGTAATTGAAGCAGATGGCCTGCCGGTCGGCGCTATCGCCGCCAGCCAGCAGGAGAAGATTGAAGAGGCCTTCCTGCACCTGATCGAACTGAACAGGCAGATGAAGGAGCTACAGGAGGAGAATGCGCGGTTGAAGGCGCGGCTGGAGAAGCTGGAAGGCAGTGGGCTGAAGTAAGTAATCGGACATATTTTCCTTACCAAAAATCGAGACGTTCGCGAGCGTCTGTGACGCGATGCGGGATAATTAGCAAGTCTCCAGACTTGCGTGAAGTGCGAAATATATTGATTTACGCCAGTCGGAGACTGGGCAATTACTGCGCATCGAGGCACAGCCTCTCGCGAACGAAACACAATCTAATTGTGTCCGCCTACTTGCTCATGATACATCTCTTTTAAATCTCAAAAAGACATCCAAATGAAACATATCACACTTATCCTATTATTCCTACTGATGGCCCTGCCCGGCCTGCGCGCCCAGGAAAAGCCGGCGGGCAACCTCTGGCAGGACATCGAAGCGCTGCAAATACAGGGCTACGACAGAAACCAGGTACCCCTGCCAGAGCAATTCCGCCTGCTGCGGCTCGACGCCGGGCAGATGGAGCGTTCCCTGTCGTCAGCGCCGGAGCGCTCCGCCATGGCCGTGGGGCAAAGCCAGGCCCTGCTGGAGGTCCCTTTGCCGGACGGCACCACCCGGCAGTTCCGCATCCGCCGGGCGCCGGCGATGCACCCGGAACTGGCCAAAAAGTTCCCGAAAATAAATTCCTACGAAGGGCAGGGCGTAGACGACCCGTTCACCCGGATTTATTTCGCCTACAGCCAACTCGGCTTTTACGGCATGGTGCTGTCGGAAGGCATGGACCCGGTGTTCGTCACGCCCATCGTGAAAGAAGACACCGAACACTACCTCAGCTACTACGAGAAAGACTTCGATCCGGAGCAGGATCCCATCTATTGCGGTGTGCAAAGCACGGGCCGCCCCGCGCCGGAATTGGGCTACCGCGGCATGGCGGGCGACTGCCAACTGCGGGTCTTCCGCCTGGCGGTGGCCGCTGACGCAGAGTTTACAGCCGCCTCCGCCTCCGTTGCCGACCCCACCGGGGTGAACAACGCCATGGCCACCATCAACAACATGGTGACCGTGATCAACGGCGTGTATCAAAGCGAGCTGGCTATCCAGCTGCAGCTGGTAGCCAACAACAACCTGCTGATCTTCACCAACGCCGCCACCGACGGCTACACCGACGGCAACCAGAACGCCATGGCGGGCGAGAACCAGGGCATCGTCGACGGCATCATCGGCTCGGGCAATTACGACATTGCCCATGCGCTGGGCGTCAACGCCGGCACAGGCTCCGCCGGGGTATCCCTCGGCATCGGCACGGCCTGCAACAACGGCAGCAAGGCCATGGGCGCTACCGTGGTGGGCAACGTCGCCCTCTCGCCCGGCATCGTCACCCTGATCATGCACGAGTTCGGGCACCAGTTCGGCGCCGACCACACCTTCAACGAGAGCACTCAGCCTATCTGCAGCAACGCCGGCCAGCTCAACCCGCCCACCGCCTTTGAGCCGGGCAGCGGGTCCACCATCATGTCGTACGCCGGCACCTGCGGCGCGAGCAACGTGCAGGGCCCGCGCGACCGATACTTCCACGCCATCAGCCTGCAGCAAATTAGCAACTACGTGACCGCCGGAGGAGGCAGCTGCCCCACTCCTACCCCAACCGGCAACAACCAGCCGACGGTAAGCGCCGGCGGAGATTTCAGCATTCCGGTCAGTACGCCGTTCATGCTGACGGCCACCGGCAACGACGCCGACGGCGACGCCCTTACCTACTGCTGGGAGCAGATGGACAATACCATCATCACCCACCCGCCGCAGGCCAGCGCTGCTGCCGGGCCGGTATTCCGCACCCAGTTGCCGACGGCTTCTCCTATCCGCTTCTTCCCCAACCTGCCGGCGGTGGTAGCCGGCACGTCGCCCACCTGGGAGGTGTTGCCCGGCGTAGGCCGCAAGCTGAACTTCCGGGTGACGGTGCGCGACAACGTGGCTGCCTTCGGCTGCACCGACGAGGACAACATGATGGTGACCACCGTAGGCGGCATCGGGCCGTTCGTCGTCACCGTCCCCGCCGGCTCGGCCTGCCTGTTCGCCGGGGAGAACGCCACAGTGAGCTGGAACGTAGCCAATACCGACCAGGCGCCGGTCAGCTGCGCCAACGTGGACATTTTCCTGTCGACCGACGGCGGGCTCACCTTCCCCACCCTGCTGCTGGCGGGCACGCCCAACGACGGCTCGGCGGACGTCACCCTGCCGGAGGTGCGCACCGAGCAGGCGCGCATCATGGTCAAGGGCTCGAACAACATCTTTTTCAACGTCAACCCGGGAGATTTCATCATCGACTGCGTGCCCAATCTGGTGGTCACCGACAACCCCGCCTTTGGCAATTACAAGGCGCGGTTCACCCTGGAGACGATGGGCACGGTAAACGTGCTGACATCCGCCCAGTTCTTCGCCGGAGACGAGATCACGCTGAACCCCGGGTTCCGGGCCGTGCCGGGTTCAGATTTCCTGGCGCGCCTGCAGGCCTGCGATCCCTGCGACCTCACGCCGTCGGAGCGGGTGGCTGGAAATACCATGCAGCCGGAGATCACGTTTGTCTCTGCTGAGCCGCAGGGGCTGGCAGCAGCTGGCGAGGAACAACAGGCCCCGTTTGACGCCCGGGTATATCCCAACCCGTTCACCGGCGACTTTACGGTAGAATTCGAGCTGCAAAAGAGCAGCGATGTTTATATCCAGTTGGTGGACGTAGCCGGGCGGACGGCCCGGGCCGTTTACCGCAGCAGCCAGATGGAGGCAGGCAAGCACCGTATTCCGGTAAACGGAGCGGGATTGGCGCCAGGGGTGTATGAATGCCAAATCGTAACAGGAGATATTCTCAGGCGGATGAAGGCGGTGAAGGTGGAATATTGACAGTCAGGTTCAACGCTCAATTACCATTATTGAATCTGTGCTGATCTCAATGTATACTCCGCTGCAATAGGTTTTGTGCATTTGCCCTCCCCGCCCCTTAATCTCCTAAAGGGGAAAACCACCCGTAAATGCACAAAACCTATTGCCGTTCAGTATAACAGGTAGTCGAGCCAAACTTTTCTTTCAAGAATTCCAGGTTGCCGGATAGAATGCCGATCAGCTTTTGAGTAGAAATATTGCCCAGGCGAGGCATTAGTAGCGATTAAAAAATATCTTCACTCTTTGGAATCCGTAGTTGTAGCTCGTTCATCAGCCTGACCCTGCTGGAATCCTACCTGGCTGATTCACTTCACTACAACTACGGATTGTGAAGTTATTTTTAAAGGATTACTCAGCAAACGCCTGGGCGATTTTTTTAGCAGATCGTTATGCGTTCGAGATGTTCCATAAGTTTTTGTCCTTTATTTCAAAATTACGCTTTTCCTTCACACCACTGGACAAAATGGTTTTGGACACAAAGAACACGGAGGCCAACACAGAGTACACGGAGTTTTTTCCATTGATAATCAGGTCTCTGTGTGGCTCTGTGCCTTCTCTGCGTACTCTGTGTCCAGAAAAATGTCTAGTAGTAAGCTTTTCCTTCCTAAAAAGCTAAGAGCATGTTCCTGCAAAAGGCCCGAATTTCATTATTTTAATGAATTTCTTCGCTGGTGTCTTTGCTGTTTACCGTACCCCCCACCGCGATCGCCGCAGCGATAAGTATCAGGTTTTTGACGATATACTGGCCTTCCAATGTCAGCCCAAAGGGGAATTGAGTAAAAGTGGCATCGGGCAACAGCAACAGGGGCAAAAAGGTGCCGGGAATCTGAAGGAACAAAAGCAACAGGGCGACCTTTATTTGAACCGCAGGGGGCGCAGAGAACCGCAGAGCGGGTTCCGCCCTCTGTGGCCTCTGCGCTCCCTGCGGTTTGTTTTTTAGCCGCTGCGCAACATACTGATAAAGTCACCTCCTCCCCACCACCACCCGCGCGCTCCAAACCGCTGCCGCCCCTTCCCACACCCTCGCGAAATAAACGCCCGGCGGCAGGCCCGCTACCGAAAAAGCAAAAACGGTTGCCCCTTCCGGCAATTCATGCGCCAGCACTTCCTTGCCCATTACGCTGTACAAAGAAAGGCGCTGGCCCGCAAACGGCCGGCCGCTGCTCACTGTCAGGCGGGAAGAGGCTGGGTTGGGGAAAACAGAAAGGCCAGGCGGCGTATGAATAGTTTCCTGCACTCCGGTGGCTAAAAAGTTGACGTTATCGCAAAACGTATCGCTCCCCGTCTGGTTACCAGCCGTCAAACACACCTCATAAACCCCCGCTTCCGCGTAGGCATGCACCGGAAACCGCTCCTCGCTGCTCTGCCCGTCACCAAAATCCCACAGCCAACTTTCGGGGCTGAAGCGCGTGCCGTCGTAAAAGGCTACCTGGAAGGCAGCGCTGTCTTCGACGGCGTAGCTGAAGGCCGCCTGGGGCGGCGGGTTGTCGATGCCGAGGCTGTCGCAGGGGGAGCCGTCTAGGGGGCCTAAGCCGTAGTAGGGGAAATTGGGGATGCTTTGGTAGTTTAGGGTGGGGATTTCTAAGGCGTGCTGTTCTACGTTGCAGGCCAGTCCCTTTTGGTTGGGGGCGTGGATGATGTGAAAGTAGTTGGCGCTAGTTGAGCAATTAACATAAATTTTTCCATCCGGAGCCAATTGAGCAGCATGGAAAGGGGTAGTCTGTTCGAAAGTAGTCCCTACAAAACCATCATATTCAGCTACTTTTATTCTAGTCGCCTCAATATTCGATTGACTTAAATCATACTGATAAATATTCATCCACGCGATCACATAAAGGAATCGGCCGTTTTCAGAAAAAGCTATACCTCCTCCCCCAAAAGCCCAATCGACAAAAGTAAAAGAAGTAAAACTGGTAAATTCTCCGGTACAGCGGTCAAAATCGTAAATCGTCACCCGATGTTCAGACTCTCCTGCATATCTGATATCAATCCTGGCATATTTGGTACCATCGGGAGAAAAGGAAGATTGATGGCCTCCGGTAACTATCGAGTCGCCTTTTTGAAAATTTTTGATCTCTTCTATGCCATTAGGAGTAAACAAAACAGAATAATATCGATTATTATCTCTTTCCGGTACGACTATCCACCAGTCCCTTCCATTGGCATGTCGAGTAGCGACAATTCTTCCGAAAGCTAGGGTATCATTAATAATTGAAACATTTTTTTCCAAGGCTAACCCTGAACCATTAGCAGGCATACTTATTTTAGTATAGAACAGATTCTGCACCCATGCTCCACCATGTGGTGCCCAATCTGCATCTTCATAAAAAACATAATAAAGAGAATCCAATCCTGGTAGAGGTAAAATCAGTCCTCCTTGTGCATTGAAATAACCCCTATTATCCCATCCCTGGGATAACAGGGTCGGAGCCAAACCGGTAGCCAAGGTGTCGTTATTTAAATTTCTGATTTCCAAACCATTAGTATAGATTAATAGATTTCCAGCAGTATCACTGATACTAGCATTGGTTTGCCAAAAACTAATATCTAAGTCTATACCTTCGACTTGAGCCTGCCCGGAATTAAAATCAATTCGAGTAATATCATCTTCTCCTGCTACGATGGGGCTGCTGCCGACCAGCCATACATAATCCCTTTTTTCCCGTTCAAAAATATTCTGGCTGTAGATTTGGCTTACAACAAATGTAGAAAACGACACCAATGCAATAATCACCTTCATGATTAATATAATTAAAGCAGCTATAGGGTACACGACAATACCCTATAGCTGCTCGGAAAAGAAAATTATTTGGAAATGATCAACTTGGACTGGTAGATAGGTTCGTTCTTGAGCCAGGCTCGCAAGAAGTAAATGCCATTGGGCAGATTTTGAAGGTTGAAAAGATGTAGAAATTCGCCTTCCGGCAAATCCTTACTCCATACGGGCTGTCCCAATTGGTTTACGATATCAATTCGACCACAGAAACCCTCTACTACCAATTCGCCTGAGGTTGGGTTGGGGAAAATGCGGATACTCTCGTCTGGTTCTTCCAAGAGTATAATCAGTGGCTTAGAAACACCCTTTTCAGAACCCGTCTCGCATACATCAACAAAAGTTGAGTCAGCGACCAACTGATATAAGCTACGAGCATAATGCACGGCCCTGCCACCAGACAGTGAGCATTGGTCCGCAATAGACAAAAGGCTATCTGTTTGCTGAGCATCGAAAGCGCTGACCCCTTGGGCAATGGTATTTAGAAACAGCTTGTTAGCCAGTTTTTCATTGGTTTGGTAAACTGCTGTATCGCCCAAAGCACTGTTTGCTGCGAGCAGTGTCCCGGCAAAACTGATACGGGCTTGAAGGACTATATTCTCCAGAGAGTCCATGGCGGCACAAAGGGCTGCTGCATCGTCCAGCAAGCTATCCCGGGTGCTTTCCAGCCCAAGGGCACCCGCTGCAATCAAGCTGTCCTTTTCCAGGATAAAGCCGATCAGGCCATCCAACTCATCCCCCCATTGCTGCAATTGAGCAGATTCAGCCGGGGATAGTTTGTACAAACTGTCTCTTCCTTTTTCCAAATGATAGAAGGCCGACAACAAAGTTGTATCATTAGCCAGGAAAAAGCTATCCAGTACTTCATCAGCAGGCCATTCCTCCACATCCAGCTCCCGGTAAAGTTGTAGCTGCGCTGCCCAGAGCATAGCACCGGGATAATCTTCGTCCAACTGCTCGCCACGGGCCGTTTTCACATGAATATCTTTGACTTCTGGTAGCTCTAACCCTCCGTTTTGAATACAGGTGTCAGAGATGCCTTCATCAACCAAAAACCAAGCATTTTCTGCGGCTTGCTGTAAAGCTGGAGCAAAGTTCGGAAAATCAAACGATGAAGGATAAATAGGAGGAGTATCATCGTTGACTGTGTAACTGTTAAATGATAGTAAAACAAGGTCATTGTCATAATTCACCGCCGCCGCCACATCATACCCCTCATTCGGCAGCCCCGTATTCACCTCCCACAAGTTACCCGCATGGCTTTGTACGCCGATGTTTAGGCTATTCCTATACACCAGCCCCTGCCCCATGCCCAACTCGCCAGGCTCAAAGACATTCGTACTCACCGTGCTGCCCATACAGCTTCCCTCAAAGGCCGCCCCCGTGCCCAACTCCGTAAACGTATTGCAGTCGAAAACGCTGCTGCTGCCATCCAGCACATCCAGGCCTACAAAGAACAGGTTATCCGGCCCAGGCCCGGCCACATAGTTTTCACGGATGGTACAATTCACAACCCCATTGACGCGGATGCCGGCGGCCGTTTGCACGGCCTGTTCCATATAAATGTCATTGCTGCTGGCTTCCAGCCCGTTGACGCCCCGCAGGCGGATGCCAAAGCCTTTGCCCGCCAGGGTGACGGTATTGTCGTGGAGCCGGGCATCGGCAAAGGCGATGCCGGTTTCCTCTATGTTGATGCCCCGGCTTGTGGTGGTGATGTCGTTGCCGTCGACTTCCAAAACGGGGAGGGGGGCGTTGCTCAGCAAGTCGATGCCCGTCCGGCTGACTTCCATAAGGTTGCCGTTGACGAACACCTGGCGGCCCTGCGCCAATTGTACCTGTACGCCGTAGCCGCAGGCTGTCATGTAGTTATTGGCAATGTCTGCCGCTGTGCCTTCTACCCAGATGGCGCGGGTGCAGTTGTGGAAGGAAGGATTGCTGGCGTGGTGGGAAGAATACTGGTTTATCATAAATTTATTTTTTAAGTTCTTATGCTCGGCAGCCCGGTGTAGAACTCACCCCCGCCCTCGCAAGTGAGGCCTCCCCCTCTCTTATACAGCGCCAGGACTAAGCGAAAAGAGAGGGGGGGCGTGGAACTGCCGGAAGTGTACGCTTCCCCCCTCTCTTCCTGTAGTTCCTGCGTGGTTTAAGAGAGGGGGAGGCTTAATCCAACGCAAGTTGGGTTAAGGCGGGGGTGAGTTCCCTCACCGCCTCACCACCCTACCCACTCCCAACCCCTCGCCCGAATCCGCCCGCAACGCCCAAAAATACACCCCAGACGGCAAGTGCGCCAAATCAAGCTGCTGTAAAACCGAACCGTTCGCCCCCGGCATACCCTGCCGTACTACCTCCCGCCCCAACGCGTCATACACCACCACCTCCGCCGCCCGCACTCCTGCCGGCAGCCCTTGGGCAGATAACGTAACCACACCGGAGGCCGGGTTGGGAAACACTCGCACCGTCGGCAACGAACCACCAGCCGGCAACAAACCACTCACCACAAACCGCACCGTATCACAAAACGTATCGCTCCCCGTCTGATTGCTGGCCGTCAAACACACCTCATACACGCCCGCCTCCGCGTACGCATGCACCGGAAAGCGATCCGTACTGCTCTGGCCATCCCCGAAATCCCACAGCCAGCTCTCGGGGCTGAAGCGCGTACCGTCGTAAAAGGCTACTTGCAAGGCAGCGCTGTCTTCGATGACGTAGCTGAAAGCCGCCTGCGGCGGCGGGTTGTCGATGCCGAGGGTGTCGCAGGGGCTGCCGTCTAAAGGGCCCAGGCCGTAGTAGGGGAAGTTGGGGATGCTTTGGTAGTTCAACGTGGGAATCTCCAGGGCATGTTGCTGTACATGGCAGGCCAGACCCTTTTGGTTGGGGGCGTGGATGATGTGGAAGTAGTTGGCATTGGAGGAGCAATTGACATAGATTTTGCCGTTGGGGGCGAGTTGGGCGGCATGGAAAGGAGTAGTAGTGTTAGCAGAAGATACAAACCCGTCATTTGCTGCCACCAAAGTCCTTGATGCGGCAATGTCTTCCGCCCACAGGTCAAACTGCCAAATATTGATAAACCCGATTACATAAAGGAAGCGGCCGTTTTCAGAGATGGCTATGCCCTCGCCCGCAAAGGCGGCATCTTGGAAAACAATTTCCACAGCGTTCGACAGTCGCCCATTGCACCTGTCGAAATCGTAAATATTCAGGCAGTGGTCAGCATCATCGCCAGCGTTCACAATAGTTAAACGGGCATATCGGGTACCATCAGGAGAAAAAACAGCACTGCCTCCGCCGTCCATAACCGGCCCTCCGAGCGCCTGAATGGAAATTTCCTCCACCCCCTGCGTACCAAACAACAGGGTGTAATACTGGTTAGTATTGGCTTCCGGATCGAGCAGCCACCAATCCCGCCCGTTGGCATGCCGGATAGCCATGAGGCTTCCCCACCGGAGCGTGTCTTGTACGAGCGATATGTTTTTTTCTATTACCTGCCCTTGGCTATTATTTAAGCTCATATCTATTTTAGTGTAATAAAGGTTCTGGGTCCAATGGTCATCTATGTATTCATCCGGCGCCCACTCTCTATCTTCATGAAAAAGGTAAACCATAGAATCTGCACTCGGCTTGACTAAGAATATAGCTCCTTGAAGCATTAAATAGCCATCGTTCCCAATATCCCCTGATAATTCGCTAGGCCCCAGGCCAGTGGCCAGCGTATCGTTTAAAGAATTCCTTAACTCCATTCCATTAGTATAAGCCCATAAATCACCAGCTGCACTACTGATATTAGCATTAGTCCTCCAGAAGTTCATATCCAGGTCAAAACCAGTTACCGTAGGAGGTTCGGTACGGAAATCCAACTGGGTTACATCCCATTGCCCCCCGCCTAATGGAGCGCTTCCCACCAACCAAGTGTAATCCCGTTTTTCTCGCTGGAACAGTTCCTGCGCTTGTCCATAAATGAAGAAGGCAAAAAAGCATATTATCGTAAGCATATTTTTCATAAGCCAAAAGTAGAAGCAGCCATAGCGCAGGTATATCCGCACTATGGCTGCCAAATGAATAATAAACTAATTCAGGATCACCAGCTTGTGTAGAGAAATTAGAGTGTCGCTTCTGTAAACCTTAAGGAAGTATAGCCCGTCAGGCAGGTTGGGCAACCGAATGGTATGTTGGCTTTCTTTGGGAGAAAGCCTGTGTTTCAATACAACCTGCCCAACCCGGTTGGCCAGTTCTATACGCCCGCAGTAACCTTCCAAAAATAACTCGCTGGAAGCAGGGTTGGGAAATATGCGGATGCTGCCCTCAAGCTCATGCTGAGCACTCAGCTCGGGAAGAATATGCCCTCGCAAAGCTTGCCCTTCTTCACAATTATCCTCAAAATCTGTATCGTTTATCAGTTGATACAAGCTTCGGGCGTAATGAACTACCCGCCCATCCGATAAGGGGCATTGCTGTGCAATGCTGAACAAACCAGCCTCTTGAATGGAATCCATAGCTGGTGTACTCTGAGCAAGGGTGCTGAGGAAAATCGCATTGAAAGTTTTTTCTTTGGATTGGTAGGCCGCCGTGTCCGTCAAAGTGGCATTATCAGTTAAAGCTTGCTGAGCCAGGGCCACCTGGCTTTGCAGTAATACATTTTCCAATGAGTCCAGGGAAATGCACAAAGCGCTCGCTTCATCCAACAGGCTATCCCGGCTGGCTTCCAGGCCCAGAGTCCCGGCGGCGATTAAGCTATCTTTTTCGAGGACATGCCCTATTAACTCCTGCAATTGCGTTTCCCAGCCATTCAGGGTTGCGCCTTCAAGAGAATCGTAATGAAACAATTCTTCCTTGGCCTTTTCCAGAAGGTAGTATTGGCCTATCGCCGTATTGGTGTTCGCGAGATAAAAGCTATCCAATATTTCGTCTGAAGGCCATTCGACGGCTTCTGCCAACTGCTTGTACAACTGAAGCTGGGCTGCCCAAAGCATGGCTTCCCCGTAGAGGCTGTCTTGCAATTCGCCGCGCGCCGCTTGACGGTGAATGTCTTTTGGGCCACCTGGTTCTACGATTCCACCGGGAATGCATATCCCTGCTTCGCCCTCTTCATCAACCGGGAACCAAGTATCAATTAAAAATTGAAGTGGAAAACCATTAATATTCGGAAACGCAAAGGAGGATGGGCGAATGGGCGGGCCGTCGTCATGAACGGGATAGCTGTTAAAGCCTAAATCAAAAAAGTTACTCTCAAAACTCACCGCTGCAGCAACTCCATACCCCTCATTTGGCAGCCCCGTATTCACCTCCCACAAATTGCCCTCATGACTCTGCTGCCCAATCACCAGGCTATTCCTATACACTAGTCCCCGCCCTAAGCCCAAAGTACCAGGCTCAAAGACATTAGTGCTCACCGTACTCCCTATGCAGCTGCCCTCAAACTCCGCCCCCGTGCCCAGCTCCGTAAACGTATTGCAGTCGAAAACACTGCCGCTGCCGTCTAAAACATCCAGGCCTACGAAGAACAGGTTGTCCGGCCCGGGGCCGACTACGTAATTTTCGCGCACGGTGCAGTTTGTAGCTCCGTTAACACGGATGCCGGCGGCCGTTTGCACGGCCTGTTCCATATAAATATCATTGCTGCTGGCTTCCAGGCCGTTTACGCCCCGCAGGCGGAGGCCAAAGCCTTTGCCAGCCAGGGTGACGGTATTGGAGCGGATGGCCGCGTCGGTGAAGGCGATGCCAGTTTCCTCTACATTGATGCCCCGGCTTGTGGTGGTGATGTCGTTGCCGGCTACTTCCAAGATGGGCAGGGGGGTGTTGCTCAATAAATCAATGCCTGTCCGGCTGACTTCCATCAGGTTGCCGTTGACAAATACCTGCCGGTTTTGGGCCAGTTGCACCTGCACGCCGTAGCCGCAGTCCGTCATATAATTATCGGCAATGTCTGCCGAGGTGCCTTCTACCCAGATGGCGCGGGTGCAGCTTTTGAAAGAGGGGCCGTCGGTGCGGCTGGCGCCCCGGCCGCGCTGCAGCAGCGGGTGGGCCGCACCGCCCGTGTGACGGATGCCAAAGCCGGTGAAGGGGTAGGGCTCGGCGGCGGCCGTTTCGATATCTGTGAAAGAGGTATTGTGTACTGCCAGAGGCGTATTCTCCGCGAGGATGCCGTTGCGCAGGCCTTCGAAGCGGTTCTGTTGGCCAGTGTCCGCGCCCAGCCCGCCGATGCGGGCCGGTTCCACGGCTGTATTGTGCCGCAGGCTTATGCCAGCGTACGGCCGGGCGCCCGGCGCAGGCGACTGCCCGGCATAGGGCGGCAGCAGGGGCTGGTAGCCCAGCACCTCCGTGCCCAGGAAGGCCTCCAGGGAAAAGGATTCGCTGCCGGGCGCGTCGAAATAAAGGCTGGCGTAGTTGCGGTTGAAGAAGGATTCGCCCACCAGTATTTTAGACTTGTTCAGGGCGTGGACGGCGTATTGGGCGTCCGCTATGCGGGCGCCTTTCAGCGCCAGGCGGGCCTGGTCGCCCACCCGGATGCCTTTCCACATCTGCCCGCAGCCGTGCAGGCCGGGGCTTTGCCCCATGCCGCTGAGGGTGAAAACAACCTGTTCGCTTCCCAGCCCCACCCCTATTTCCGAGCCGGGGTGCATGTAGGCCTCCCCGCCGAAAATCCAGTAATCCTCGTCGACGAGCAGCAGGCCGGAGACGGCCAGGCAGCTGTCGGCCAACAGCCCCGGCGGAAGGATGCCCAGGGCCGTCAGCGTGCTCAGCCGGGTGCCGTTTATGGAGTCGGCAACGATGTTGATGCCGTTGGCGCAGGGGCAGCTCAGGGCCTCGGCGCAATCTTCTACCGCCACCTGCAGGGTGTCGGCGGCGCTGTTGCCGCAGGTGTCTGACACGGTGAGGATAACACTGTAAAGCCCAGCGCTGTCGAAGGTGTAAGCGGCCTGCGCCCCGGCAACCGCGCCCGAAGGGCCAAACTGCCATTGGTAGTTGTAGCCGGCGGCAGTGTCTCCGGCGGACACGACAACGCCCAGGCTGCAGGTGTCAAAAACGGCGCTGCCGGAGAAGGCGCCCAGGGCCTGGCCTTGCCAGTGGCGGCAACCGGTTAGCAAACTTGCCGCGCCGGAAGGAGACAGGCCGGATAGGGCTGGTTCAAGAAGTGTGGAAGCTCCGGAGGTCAGCATTTGCCCTCCTTCGCCAACCCGATAGCCATCGGGTCGGCGGGTAAATGTGTCCGCCTTCGCTACGGCTTCGGCGGATAAATGTGTGTCCGCCTCTGCTAAAAGCAGGGCGGGCG
>JAGFJD010000320.1 GCA_024102975.1 Phaeodactylibacter sp.
GCTTTTGGAACCTCACTTTGCCATTTTTCCGCCCCGTAGCGCTGCTATGGGGCGGAAAAATGCCTTCGTGAGAACCCAAAATCTGACATTTTCGCCTCAAAAGCACCACCTCCAAACATGCTCTTAAGCATCTTCTCATCTCTATGGCTAATGGACTTTCCAGACCTGACTCTCTCAAGCATTCCTTCAATAATCACTTTCAAATCCTCAAAGCCAAACTGCACAACACTTCCATCCGCCTCAATCCGGTCAAATGAAAAGAACACAGGCGGTGGTGTGCTCTGAATGCCGATGTGGATGGACAAATACAATAGACTCAGCAAAAAGAGCAAGGCGATAGCGGTACGTATAGGGATAGCCATAGGTGTTGTTTGAATTTGGGCGAATGGATTTTTATGCAAATGCAAAAATAAAGATAAAAATTGAACAAAACAATTTAAGGCGTATTTTTAGAAAATAATTTGCACGGGAGAAGAGTGTTTTAAATCAGGGAATCTTTACAAAATTGCATCTATTCTCAGGTGCCTCTGGCTTTGATGCCACGAAAACACAAAGGACACCAAATCCCACAAAAATTTAGCACGGCTTTGGCGTCCGTCTAGCCAGCGTTCGACCGAGCTCACGCCGAGGTCTCAAGCCGAAGTCCGGATAAATTTTACGTGTACAATTCGCGCAACTCCGCCTAATCTGCGCTAATTCGCGTTCCACGAGGCTTTACGCCCATCCCTCATTTAAAAAATTTCAGTAAATTAGCGCTTCGATATATCCTGCGCGCAGAGATTTAAACCAACCAATTATTTTTTTACTTTATCCATTTTGCAGTTTTGTTTTTTGCAATGGCTTCCTCCTTCTCCGTCTTTAATGGAAGGAGGAGTGCCTGTTTTACAGGCCTCTTGCTCTATCCCCCTCCTTTGGAGGGGTTAGGGGAGGCTACCACAACCACAAACCAATGCTCGTCAAAACCTTTGCCGCCGCCGTTCACGGCGTAGACGCCCGAAAGATCACCGTTGAAGTCAACGCCGGGGGCTTCGTTGCCCACACCAAGCAATTTTATCACCTGGTCGGCCTGCCGGACAATGCCGTCAAGGAAGGCTTCCAGCGCATCGAGGCCGCCATCCAGAACATCGGCTTCCGCATGCTGCGGGTGAAGACCGTCGTCAACCTCGCCCCGGCCGACATCCGCAAGGAAGGCTCCGCCTACGACCTGCCCATCGCCATGGCGGTGATGGCCGCCACCGACCAGATCGACGGCACGGACCTGGATAAATACATCATGATGGGCGAGCTGTCGCTCGACGGCAGCCTGCGCCCCATCAAAGGCGCCCTGCCCATAGCTATTATGGCCCGCAAGGAGGGCTACAAAGGTTTCATCCTGCCCAAACAGAACGCCCGCGAGGCGGCCATCGTCGACGGGCTGGACGTGTTCGGCGTCAGCAGCCTGCGGGAGGCGGTCGATTTCCTCAGCGGGGAGCTGAAGGTCGAGCCCAAAATGGTGCTGACCCGGGACGAATTCTTCGAGCAGCAGAACGTCTACGACGTCGATTTTTCCGATGTGAAGGGCCAGCAAAACATCAAGCGGGCGCTGGAGATCGCGGCGGCCGGCGGGCACAACGTCATCCTCATCGGCCCGCCCGGCGCAGGCAAGACCATGCTGGCGCGCCGCCTGCCCACCATCCTGCCGCCCCTCAACCTGCACGAGGCGCTGGAGACCACCAAAATCCACTCGGTGGCCGGCGTGCTGCCGCCCGAGTCGGCCCTGATCGCCACCCGCCCCTTCCGGGCGCCCCACCACACCATCAGCGACGTGGCCCTGGTGGGCGGGGGCTCCAACCCCAACCCGGGCGAAATCTCCCTGGCCCACAATGGCGTACTCTTCCTCGACGAGCTGCCCGAATTCAAGCGCTCCGCCCTGGAAGTGCTGCGCCAGCCCATGGAAGAACGGCGGGTGACCATCTCCCGCGCCAAAATCTCGGTAGACTACCCCGCCGGCTTCATGCTCATCGCCTCCATGAACCCCTGCCCCTGCGGCTATTACAACCACCCCGACAAGGACTGCGTCTGCGCGCCCGGCCAGATCAAGCACTACCTCAACAAAATCTCCGGGCCGCTGCTGGACCGCATCGACCTTCACGTGGAGGTCACTCCCGTCTCCTACGAGCGCCTGACCGGTAACGAGATGCCTTCCGAGACCAGCACCGACATTGCCGCCCGCGTCGCCCGCGCCAGGGAGATGCAGGAAACCCGCTTTAAGGACAACCGCAACATCTACTACAATGCTCAGATGCCGAGCCGTTTGGTTCGGGAAGTGTGCCAAATCAACCAGGCAGGGCTGATGCTGGTGAAGAAGGCGATGGAGAAGCTGCAGCTTTCGGCCCGGGCGTATGACCGGATTTTGAAGGTGGCCCGGACGGCGGCGGATCTGGGAGGGAGTGAAAGTATTCGAATTGAGGATTTGGCGGAGGCGATACATTTTCGGTCGTTGGATCGGGAGTCGTGGGCGGGGTAGGCGCGACTTCGCCATCACCTACTCAAAGCTATGGCGATCGGAGAAGGCTTCCCCGGCATTTGTGTGTACGGGGCAGGCTCTCGGACGGAGTAGGATTAAGCCTGCTTATGAAGCATTTTTTAATCCAAAAAAGCTATGAAATGTCAAGAAGAGATAAATTTCATGATCATGTTCGGGAAGCTTTAGAAAAAGATGGCTGGGAAATCACACACGACCCATACACATTGACTTTGCTGGACGATGATGGTAGAAAAAGAGACTATCCAATTGATCTGGGAGCTGAAAATATTTTAGCAGCGGAAAGAGAAAATGTTAAAATTGCAGTAGAAGTTAAAACTTTTGGAGGCACAAGCACAATTGCTGATTATCATCAAGCTCTAGGACAATACATGGATTATTTACTGGGCCTTCAGAACCAAGAACAGGACAGAAAATTGTATCTTGCTATTAGCCAGCAGGCATACAAAGAAATTCAACGAAACCCTCTGGCTAAATTATCTGTTGAACACTATAGCGTATCCATGATTATTTTCGATCCAAGGTCAAAAACCATTTTACGATGGATAAGATAAAGTTATATCAACAATCGATAATAGAAATTTATCAAGATATCGCTAAAACCTACAAGGGCACTACCAACCCTTTAGATGTTCATTTAGTATTAGATAAAGAACATCTTCATTATCAATTGCTTATGCTGGGTTGGCGAGGAGATGACTACATCTTTCAAAGCCTTCTGCACACGGATATCAAAAAAGGGAAAATATGGATTCAATGGAATACAACGGAATATCCATTTGAAGAGGAATTGGTAAAAAAAGGTATTCCCCCTTCTGAAATTGTCCTTGGCATGAAACATCCGGATTATCGGCAGTATACGGATTATGCGGCGGCCTAAGATTGACTTTCTGTCGAGTAATCAATTGCAGGTTTGTTGCCAATAAGAACGATATTGGAAAAGATGTCCACAAGCCTGCGGCTACTACAACCATCCCGACAAGGACTACGTCTGCGCTCCCGGCCAGATCAAGCACTACCTCAACAAGATCTCCGGCCCCCTGCTGGACCGCATCGACCTGCATGTGGAGCCCCCCACGCCAGCGGGGGCCATGAGGAGCTAAATCAGATATTTATCATATCCAACTTGCACCAGCGCCTCAAAACTCTCCCAGGCATCCCGAGGCACTTCGTCTCTGATCTGAAAACCGGACTCCGCGTAGGCTTTAATCCGTTGCAGGTCGCCAACCATAACTGATATAAAGTTCTGCGGATCATCCTGCCTTCTTAAATACTCATCAAAGGAAACCGCTTCTGCCGCCACTGACCAGTTTACCTCCTTCCACTGCTTAGCGGCCGTGTTAAACGCCCTGCGTTTCATATACGGCTTGGTAACGAGGATTCCCGATCTGCACGGAAGCCCAAGGCCGGCAATCAGTTTTTTGGTATTTAAGATATTATCGCCGGTATTTGCAGCTTTTTCCTCCAGGAAGATTTTGTCTTCCGGTACACCGTTCTTTATCATGATCTGAGAAAATTTCCGCGCTTCAGAAATGGCCCACATTTCTTTGGTCAGTTTACCGGAGCCACCGGATACAACGACGTAACCGGCGGGGCCTTTGAACCAGAACGCTGATGCATATTCGGCAACGCCCAGGTCGCTGCTTCCCATGACCAGCATGAAATCCGATTTTGTGGCCGTATATTCCGGAGCTAAAAAAGCCCAGATGTTTCGGGCATGCGATAGGTGATCTTCGATCATGAAGTAGTTAGGGAAATTAAATTACCAGACAGCCCGGAAAGAGCATGCCCTTGCTTTGAGGCGATCCAGGCATTTTGAATGCGGCACAGTTTTGCCCCTTTCGGCGCGAGTCCGGCCGAACGCTGAGTTCATTCCGAAGTCCCTCGATTAATAGCCGGCCGTGCGATCAAGATGATCGCGGCACGAATCAGGCATAATGCCCCGAAAACTTCAGGACCTTCGGCTGGGCCAGCCGCGCGAAATCCTTGTAAGCCATTTGGATCAGCTCCGTGTGCGTGCCGGCGTTGAAGGCGATCTCCTCGTCCTCCGTGAGGCTTTCGGCGACGTAAACATCCATACCATACAGGTTGCCGAAGGGCGGCATGGCTCCGACTTCGCACTGCGGGAAGAAATCTTTAAACTCTTCCTCGCTGGCGAGCTCTACCTTGCGGGCGCCGGCCGTTTTTTTCAGCTGGTCGAAATCGACCTGATAGGAAGCGGGCAGGACGGCCATGGCCATCCTGCCGTCCACCTTCACCATGACCGTTTTGGCCAGTTCCTGGCCCGGGATGTGAGCGGAGGCGGCCACCTGCTGAGCGGTATAGGCCCTGGAGTGGCTGATGGTGACGTACCGGACGTGGTGGCTGTCCAGATACTCCTTTAATTTTTTTACTGGCATGATATTTTCTTTTTGGTTAAAGATCGGGCGTATGCTTCGTTGCGGCTGAATATGGATCGTGGACGCACAAGCGTCAACTGTTTCCTTAAAACAAGGCATCAGGGTGGCCAATCAGGCAGCAGGGACAGGACGATCAGACTGAATTCAAAGGCCGGCTATATTCATGAGGCAGCTGAAGTTAAGTCAGCTCAACTTTCAAAGCCAGGTGCCGGAGGTTAGGATGGGTATCCAAATTCGACAGTTGAATATACAAAAATTCTGGTTCTGATGCCAGGCCGGAGGCAACTTGCGGATTGTTTTTTCAAATAATGCGACTCACCCTTCCAGCACCTCCAGCACTCTTTCCGCCGTAAACGGCATATGCCGCAGCGGCTTGCCCGTCAGCTTCAGGAAGGCGTTGGCAATAGCCCCGCCCATCAGCGGCAGGCTGGCCTCGCCTATGCCCTGCGGCGCTTCCTGGGAAGGTATCAGGCGGATCTCAATGCTTTCCGGCGCATCGGCCATCCGCAGAATAGGGTAGTCGTGAAAGTTGGACTGTCGGACCTTACCGTTGCGGAAGGTGATGCTCTCCTGCAGCACATTACTGATGCCCATGACGATGCCGCCCTCCATCTGCGCGATCGCATTATCGGGCTGTACGACCACTCCCGCATCCAGGGCTGCCCACACGCGATGCACCCGGATCTGGCCACTGCTGCGGTCGAGGGAGATCTCCACCACAGCGGCGGAGAAGGAGCCGCTGCGCTCGCAAAAGGCAATGCCGCGGGCGCGGCCCACTTTGTCGATCTCTCCCCAGGTGGCAAGCGCGGCCGCTTCGTCGAGTACCTTCAGCTCCCGGGGATGATCTTTCATCAGCCGGCGGCGCAGTTCGTATGGATCGATGCCCTGATCCACAGCGATTTCGTCGAGGAAGACTTCGATGGCATATTTGTTGGGGCCGTGGGCGACAGAGCGCCAGTGCTTGGTGCGCACGCCTTCGTCGATATTGCGCACCTCGATCCGTTGGTTCGGTATGGTGTAGTAGTTGATCTGTGCGCCGGAATCCAGCAGGCCGCCGCCGGTGCCGGCGATGATATGCGCCCACCCGCTGAGGTTTCCCTTATCGTCAACGGCAGCCTGCATGCGCTGCAGGCAGATAGGGCGGAAGGCACCGTACTGCACGTCGTCCTCGCGGGTCCAGATCAGCTTGACCGGGCGGCGGATTTGATTGGACAATATCGTTGCTTCTTCCACATAGTCGGCCAATGAGCGCCTGCCGAAGCCGCCGCCCAGGTAGCAGGGGTGCAGCTTTACGTCGGAGAAATCGATGTCCAGCACTTTGGCGATGGCCCGCCGGGCCGTGTCGGGCGCCTGGGAGCCTACCCAGGCCTCGGCGCTCTTCCCATCAGGAGCGACGGAAACCACGGCGTTCAGGGGTTCCATCTGGGCGTGGTAGGCAAAGTCGGTTTTGTATTCGATGGCATAGGTTTTGTGCGCTGCCTTCATGGCCTGGCCTATATCGCCCTCGCTTTTCACCACTTCGCCCTGAAGACTTTGGTCGTTGGCCGTTTTATGGTAGAGCTCATAGGCTTCCGCGCTGTTATACCCTTCCGCTTTGGCGCCTTTGCTCCAGTTGATCTGCATCTTCTTTTTGGCCTTCAGGGCCTGCTCGAACGTTTCGGCGACGGCCCCGATGCCGTGATCCAGGCGGACGATATCGATCAGCCCTTCCGTTTCGCGGACGTCCTCTTCATTGAGCAGTTCCGGTTTTGAGCCATGCACCGGCGAGCGCGATATGGCACCGTAAACCATGCCTGGCACCTGAACATCCATGCTGAACAAAGCGCTGCCGTCCACTTTTGCAGGAATGTCAAAACGAGGGATAACGGTGCCAATCAGCCGGAAATCCTCCGGTTTTTTCCATTGGGCTTCCGGTATTTCGGGCAGTTCGGCAGGGGCTTTGGCAAAAGCGGCAATCTCTCCGTAGCTCATCTGCCGGTTGCCGGCCTTGTGCAGGACGACACTAGGGCCGGTTTCCAGTTCTTCAAGGGAGACGCCCCACTTTTCGGCGGCGTTGTGCAGCAGCACGTAGCGCGCCTGTGCGCCGGCATGGCGGAGGGCGTGGTAGTAGCCCCGCACCGTCCGGCTGCCGACGGTGATCATCGGGCCGCCCAGCTTGCCGCCCCACTGCAGGCCGTAGGTATCCGGCTCGATGGGTGAATGTTCGATGCGGACGTCGGCCCAGTCGGCGTCCATCTCTTCAGCAATGATGACGGCCAGGGCGGTCATGGATCCCTGGCCCATTTCGGCGGCCGGGTTGTAGATAGTAATCCGGCCGTCCGCTTCCAGGCGCACCCAGGCGGTGATTTGTTTCTCCCCTTCAAATTCCCCCCGGCTTTCCCCGGCAAAGATTTTGGGCGCGAAAGCGCCGGCCGCAACAAAGAAGGTGATGCCTCCGGCGGTTGCCAGGAACTGGCGGCGGGAAATGGCCTGTTGTTTTTTTTCTTTTTGTCCGTTCATAGCTACCTGGATTGTGATGCCCGTTCGATGGCTTTGATGATGCGCAGATAGGTGCCGCAGCGGCAGAGCACGCCGTTCATATATGAGAGAATCTCTTCGCGGTTGGGCTGCTGCCTGGCCCGCAGCAGAGCGGCCGCCTGCATGATCTGCCCGGGCTGGCAGTAGCCGCACTGGGGGACTTGTTCGTCGATCCAGGCTTGCTGCAGGGGGTGCAGTTCTTCTTCCGCCAGCCCTTCGATGGTAGTGACGGAGCGGCCGGCTACCATCGTTACCGGCGTCATGCAGGCGCGCACGGGCATGCCGTCGAGATGGACGGTGCAAACGCCGCAGAGGGAGGCGCCGCAGCCGTACTTGGTGCCCGTCAGCTGGAGGGTTTCGCGGAGCGTCCAGAGCAGGGTGGCGTCGGCCGCTGTTTCCACCTGCACGGGTTTGCCGTTGAGGGTAAAGCTCGTTATTGTCATGCGGATTGAGTTTCCGTTAAATATACAGAATAAAAACGAGGAAACCATATTCGAATCCTGGGCTTTCTCTTCGAATTCGGTGTGTGACAAGCTGCTAAAAATACTGAACAGGGGATATGAGAAACCTACCGTTTAATAGAAAAGGCCTGCAAATGAAAGCCAACAAGTACAATTTTGCTGCCGATACCAGGCTGCTGCCGACGCCGCTTGCGGACAGCCTGGGCGATTTATTCACCCGAAACGTGTTTATACTGGCGAACGCGTGGTTTTGTCAGGAGCAAAACCAGCGATGCCAGTATATACTGACCCGGCGGGTTTTGTAGTCGACAAAACCTGCCGTGCGTCAGTATAGTAGTGAATTAAACCCGAAATGCAAATGAAAAAGATCAAGTATTTCCTGCTGAGCTTGCTGCTGGCCGCCGGCTTTGCCTGCAAAAAGGAGGAGGCGCCCGCCGGCAACGATCATTACAAGGACCTCTCCGGCCAGATCGTCATCGACTGGAACCGCCTCGCCTACGAATCGACGGCAGACCTTGTCCACCCGCTGTTTACCGCCCGGGCCAATACGATGATGCACCTGGCCATGCACGACGCGCTGAATGCCGTGAATCCGCAGTTCGCCACTTACGCCTTCAGCGGCAGGGATGCCGGCGCTGATCCGGTCGTCGCCTTGTCGAGCGCCGCTTATCTGGTCCTCAGGACATCCTATCCGGACAAAGAACCACAGTACAAAGGATTTTACGAGCAATCGCTGGCTGCGGTCCCCGACGGGAAGGCCAAAACGAAGGGCGTCAGGCTCGGATTCGCCGCAGCCGAAGCCATCCTGGCCCTACGGAAGGGCGACGACGCCTTCGGCGACCCGATCAGCACCGTCGAGCCGTCGGAAGCGCCTGGCGTGTATCAGGTTGTGCCGCCGCTCGACTACCTGTACGGCGCCGGCTGGGAAACGATGCAGCCCTTTGGCCTGTACACCGTCAGCCAGTTCCGTTCTCTGGCGCCGCCTGCGCTGGGAAGCGAGGAATACGCCGAGGGGTTTACCGAAGTGAAGGCAATTGGCAAGGATGGCAGCGCTCAGCGGACACGGGAGCAGAGCGATGCCGCCAAATTCTGGTACGAGTTGTCGGAACTGGGATGGAACCGCATTGGCCGCATTGCAACAGCAGAACGGGGCCTACCCCTTTGGGAAGCCGCCCGCCTCTTCGCCCTGCTCAACGTCGGGCTGATCGATGCTTACCTGGCGGGTTGGGACAGCAAGTTTCACCACAATTTCTGGAGGCCGTACACGGCCATCAGGCAGGCTGCGCACGACGGAAACGAACAGACTGCTGCGGATGAAAACTGGCAGTCGGCCGAACCGACGCCCCCTGTACATGACTACCCCTCCACGCACAGCGCGCTGGGCAACGCGGGGGCTACCGTCCTGACGGCATTGCTGGGAGAAAATTTTGCCTTTACCACAGTCTCCGCCTCGCTGGGCGCCGAAAAAGCCAGCCGCTCTTTCCCGGGCTTTCTGGCTGCCGCCGACGAGAACGCCGCTTCGCGGGTGTACGGCGGGCTGCACTTCCGCTTCTCCTGCGATGCCGGCCAGCACCTGGGCAATCAGGTAGGACAGTGGGCGGTGGACAATATCCTGAAGCCGGCGGAACTGAAGTAGTTGTTTTCAATTTCCATCACGGAGACACGTTGCGCCTCAACCGCAACGTGTCTCCGTGATGGAATCCTGTCAAACCTGCACCGTTTTCCACTTCCCCCTTCTGAAGAGCATCAGCGTAAATATGCCCACCGAGGTCTCTGAAATAAACACCCCCCAGAATACCCCGGAGTGCTGCCACCCGAATTGTAGGGCCAGGAGGTAAGACAGGGGAATCTGTATCATCCAGAAAAAGATGACGTTTATCCAGGTGGGGGTTTTGGTATCGCCGGCACCGTTGAAGGCCTGTACGGATACCATCCACCAGCCGTAGACGAAGTAGGAATAGGAGAGGATGCGAATCCATTCGGCGCCGATGGCGATCACCGTAGGGTCATCCGTGAAGATCGTCATCAAAAACTCGTTGAAGAAAAAGTATACGGCGGACACGCAGGCCAGGAAGATCATATTGTAAAAGCCAATCGTCCATACCGACGATTCTGCCCGTTCGGGGTTGTTTGCCCCCAGATTTTGCCCCACCAGCGTGGCGGCGGCATTGGACAGCCCCCACGCCGGCATCATGGTGAACATCATGATGCGGATGACCGTCGTCGAAGCGGCGACGGCTTCGCTGCCGATATCTGCCAGTATGCGCATCAGGAAAATCCAGGCGGTCATGGCTACGATCATTTGCCCTATGCCGCCCAGAGAGGTGCGCAAAATATGGAGCATGGTCTTTGTTTCCACATAGAGCTGGGAGAAGGCGATGCGGATGTGTTTGCCTACTCTGAATAGCGCCCATAGCTGTATCGCCACGCCGACGCCCCTGCCGATATTGGTCGCAATGGCGGCGCCCTCCACCCCAAAGGCAGGGAACGGGCCCCAGCCGAAGATAAGCGCCGGGTCGAGCAAGATGTTGATGAGGTTGGCGGCCCACAGCACACGCATGGCGATGGCGGCGTCGCCCGCCCCTCTGAAGACTGCGTTTATAACGAACAGCAGGACAATGACGGCGTTGCCGCCGAGCATCCATTGGGTATAGCGGTAGCCGTGTTCCAGGCTCCACTGGTCGGCGCCCATGAGGGCCAGCAAATCCCTGGCAAAGAAGATGCCCCCGACAGTGAAGGGAACAGAAGCCAGCAGGGCTAAAAATATGGCCTGGACGGCGGCAGTGCCCGCTTCTTCTTTATTTTTCTCGCCGATTCGCCTGGCGATGATGGCAGTGATCGCCATGGAAAGCCCCATCGCGATGGAATACAGTAGGAACAGGTAGGTCTCCGTGAGGCCCACTGTGGCTACTGCCGACGGCCCCAGCTTGCCGACAAAGTAGATATCCACTACGGCAAAGGTTGATTCCATGACCAGTTCCAGGATCATGGGTACGGCCAGCAGGAAGATGGCCTTTTTGAGGCTGATCTGGGTGTAGTCGGCTTCGGTGCCTTTAATGGCGTCCCTGAGTTCCAGCCAGATGGAACGCCGTGCCGGGGCCTCTGCGATGGGGAGTTCTTCGATCTCCTCCATAGCGGGTTTGGTTGTATTCGTCAACAGTTCGGGATTTGATTTCTAACAAATTTCAAATTGCCAAAATGAAAATCACGGCATGAAAGTTCCACAACCCAATGTTTATTTTCCGGCATGTAAGGAATTGAGGGCTACCCATGTGACGTTGGATCCCGCTTTTCAGTATTAAAAGCGGAATATGTTATTTGTTGCCGGTTTGGCCTTGGGGCCGCCGGAACAATTGGGTTCCCTAACTGACAACTAACAAACCTGGATGTGCTAACCAGGGAACTGATTTGATTCAGCAAAGTAATAAAAATGCAAATAATTTCAATAAAAATACAAATAATTTTCACTTGTAAAAACAAAAAAGGCATAAAAATTCCTTTGTCAGTCCAAATGATTGGAGATAACTGCAATGAACTGGCATCTGTCAATACTGCTTATTCCTTCGGCGGCGGCGTAATCATGATATGCGCCCGGTGGGTACCCGGGTCCATGATCCACGGCCCGCCGGGCACGATGGGCTGAAGCGGCAGTCCCGTAGATTCTGCCGTAGCCCATGGGATATAGACCACATAGCGGTAGAAAGCGCCGGTTACCTGCCCCGATTCCGGGTCGTATTTGCCGCCGGGGCCTTCCAGCAGGTGGAGGGTGGTGGGTTGCTCCGGCATCTTCAGCTTGCCCGCTTTGGCTTCGGCTTCCCGGATGTCGAAAATCTCGCCGCTGCTTTTTCCCTGTGCCTTCAACTCCCGGCCGCGGGCCATGAACGGTTCCAGGTCTTTGTGGTAACAGACGGCCTGGAAGCCTTCCCGGTTGGGGTCGTCTGCCAGGCAGATGAGGTTGTTGGCGCCCTTGCGGAGCAGGGTTAAGTTTCCTTTGTTGGTATATCCGTACACGGTGGCGCCGGCCCTTACATCCTCGGGTGCGGCCATTACGGCGGCGCCGATCTGGGCTTCCGCGTCGGGCGTTTTTTCCTGGGCGCAGGAAGGGAGGGAAAACAGGACCAGGGCGGATAGCAGGAGGCTGGCTTTTTTCATGGTTGGGACTTTTGATGCCCTGCCAAAATAGGAAAAATAATTGACCCGATGGAACTGGTTTCCCCGTTATTTACGGTGCAGGGTTCAGCAGTATGCCTGTCCGGACATGCGGGGAAACCAGTTGCAGGTCAAAACAACGGTTGCAACAAATCATGGTTACAGGATTTTGCGCTCGCTCAGGGCCGCTGAGCTTACGGGTTAAACAATGGCGCAAAGGTACCCGCAGCAGGCAGGCAAAGCTGTAGGCCAGTTGTCAGGCACTTGTTAACGAGCTGTTAAATACGGGCAAGGGCACGCTGCTTTTCTTTTCCTGACGGCCCGCACTATGAAAAGGGATAAACTCCGGGGTTATGCTATTGGCGCAGAAGACTACATCACCAAGCCGTTCGACGAGGAGGAACTGCTCTGCAAAATTAAGGTCATCCTCCGCCGTACTGCCGAGCTTCCCCGTGAAACGGCGCCTACTCAATTCTCCATCGGCGAATATACTTTTAACTACAACCTCCGGGAACTTTGCCTTCGCGGCAAGGCCCGCCGCCTGACCGAAAAGGAGAACGAAGTGCTCCGCCTCCTTTGCCTCCACCAAAACCAAATCCTGCGCCGGGAGGAGGCCGTGGAGAGGATCTACGGACAGTACGATTACTTCCACGGGCGGAACTTCGACGTATTTATCTCCCGCCTGCGCAAATTTCTCAGCCAGGATTCCGATGTGGCTATTGAGAATGTTTTTAAAGTGGGGTTTATCCTGAAAGTGGAGGCGGGTTAACGCTTTCGAAACGAGTTCCCCTGCTGTTTTTCACCCACGTCTATGAACATCCTTGCCTTTGATTTCCTTCTAATACCAAGGCTGGGGCGATTTTCTCCTGCTGGTTGAATGAAAAAGTTATCAGGTGAATAACCTGGGGGATATCCCGAGTTTGTACGCGGAGGATAAGTGTTATAGATCAGGACGCGAAACGCAGGGCAGTCCTGCCCTCTCCTGGCAGCCACCCCTCAAAAAACGCATACATCGCATACAACTCCAGTGCAAACGGCAGGTAACCCAGATACCCCAGCAGCGGCATCTCAAAAACATACCAGAAATCCACATACGGCACCTGGTACAGCCACTTGGGAGAAGAATAATAATTCCACAGCTCCCAGAAGAAGCCACAGGTAAGCCCGCCCAGCCAGAGGGCGAAGACGAGCCGCCAGTCGCCCTCCGCCGTTCTGCGGAGGAGGGACGGCCTGCCCAGCCAGTAGTTGACGGGGTCCATGATGAAAAAGAGGGACATCCAGATGAAGGCCATGCCGTACTGTGGCCAGATAAGGGTGGCCGCCAGCATGGCCCAGCCGAGAAAGAAAAACAGCCATACCGTGGCCGGGCGCTTCCCCACCCGCCAGCCTGGCCGCAGGTTGCGCAGCCAGGAAAAGGTTTGAAACAGTTGGGAGGTGATCAGTATTGCCGGCAGGACGACGGAAAAGTTCAGGGTACAATACAGGTAGTATTCCAGGTCGCTGAAGGATTCGATCGGGATGTAAACCCAGTACTGCGTCCGGGCGTTGAGCGCTTCGAAAACCCACCAGAAGGGGGCGGAAAGCAGGAAGAGCAGGGCGAACCCCTTCGGGTTTTGGGTAAACCAGGAACTGCCCCGTCGATAATGGACAAGGGCGTCCACCGTGAGGATATATCCCAGCCAGAGCGGGAAAAAAGCCCAGTGGGAGCGCAGGCCCGGCAAATGCCAGTTGAGATACCAGAAGAGGATAATGAGGGCCAGGCCTGCCCGGCCGTGGAGGGGCCAGGATGGTTTGGGGCTGCCGGGCACATCGGATGAAGCATGCATTATGGGCATAATGTCAGCCAAGGTAAGAAATCTGCGGCAAATATTGTGCCTCCGGATTTTGCCCTGCGGGGTTATTGGCTTCAGGTTAGCACTGATGTCAGGAGGTTGCCGGCAGGCCATGCCCGGCAAATTTGCCGCCAGCCAAAGGCCACGGGCAACGGCAGGATGAACAAAGGGCCGGACTTTTTCTTGAACATGTAGCCCATACAAAAGAAAAATCAGGATATTTACCCGAAAAAGGACGCAAAATCATGACCAAGATCCGCGAAGTGGCTGCTTACCTGGAATCCATCGCTCCTCCCGTTTACCAGGAGAGCTACGACAACGCCGGCCTCATCGTCGGCGATCCCAACGCCGAGGTGCGGGGAGTTCTGTTCTGCCTGGATTCGACGGAAGCCATAATAGAAGAAGCCATCCGGAAGCAGTGCAACCTCGTCATCGCCCACCATCCCATCGTGTTCCGGGGTTTGAAGCGGCTTACCGGCCGGAATTACGTGGAGCGGGTGGTCATGCAGGCCATTCGCCACGGCATTGCCATTTACGCCATTCATACCAACCTCGACAATGTGTATTTCCAGGGCGTTAACAGCAGGATCGCCGGGCGCCTTGGCCTGCTGGACACCCGGCTGCTGGCGCCGAAGGCCAACCTGAAGAAACTCAGCGTGCTGGTGCCGCCCGCCGGCAGCGAACCGCTCCGGGAGGCGCTCTTTGCAGCCGGCGCCGAACGGGTGGAGGCCGCCGGGCAGCTCAGCTTCGCGGCCGGGGCGGGCAGCGGCCAGGAGAGGGTGAAACTGGAGGCGTTTTTCTCCTCCGGGAAGGAAGGCCGGATGCTTACCGCCTTATCCGCCGCCGGGAACGGCCAACAACTGGCGTACGAACTTGTTTCTATAGAGAACGCCAATGCTGCCGTCGGGTCCGGCATGGTAGGCCGCCTGGCGGAACCCATGGAAGAAAAAGCCTTTTTGCAACACCTCAAACAGGCGATGAACACTAACTGTATCCGCCACACGCGCCTGCTCGGGCAAAAAGTGGAAACCGTAGCCCTCTGCGGAGGCGCCGGCGGCTTCCTGCTCGGCAACGCCAAAGCCGCCGGCGCCCAGTTTTTCGTGACGGCGGATTACAAATACCATGAGTTCTTCGACGCCGACGGACAGCTCGTCATCGCCGATATCGGCCATTATGAGAGCGAACAGTTCACAATAGAACTGCTCTATGATATTATTTGTCAGAAATTTAGTAATTTTGCGGCTCGTTGCACAGAGGCAGTTACTAACCCTGTTCACTACTATTATTGAAGGGAAAAAACAATATAACAATTAAGCATATATGGCAGGAGAACCCACTGTAGCTGAAAAGCTCAAAGAACTGTACGAACTCCAACAGATTGACTCCAAGATTGATGAAATCAAGGTGCTGAAGGGAGAACTCCCCATGGAGGTGAGCGACCTGGAAGACGACATCGCCGGCCTGGAAACCCGTATCGGGCGCCTGCGGAGCCAGATCGGGGAAATGGAGGAAGAAGCCAGCCGGCAGGAGGCCAAGATCAAGGAATCCGAGGCGCTGATCCTGCGCTACAAGTCGCAGCTCGACAATGTTAAAAACAACCGGGAATACGACGCCCTGATGAAGGAGCTGGAACTTCAGAACCTGGATATTCAACTGTCGGAAAAAAAGATTCGCAGCGCGAATAAGGACATCCAGAACAAGCAGGATACCCTGACTGCGGCTGAAGAGCGCCTGGCCGCCAAGCAGAAGGACCTCGACGTGAAAAAGATAGAACTGGAGCAGATCATCCAGAAAACAGAAAAAGAGGAGGAGCGCCTGGCCAGGCAAACGGAAAAAGTGCGCAAAAATATCGAAGAGCGCCTGCTTCGCGCCTATGACAAAATCCGCAACAACTACCGCAACGGCCTGGCCGTGGTGACAGTCGAGCGGAATTCATGTGGCGGCTGCTTCAACATGATCCCTCCGCAGATGCAGCTCGAGATTTCCATGCGCAAAAAGATCATCGCCTGCGAACACTGCGGCCGCATCCTGGTCGACGACTACATCATGGATGTGGGCCAGGAGGAAGCCGAGAAACAGGAGGCGAACTGAATTTGTTAAAATAACTTCCGCTCCGGCGGGCCCACTCCGGGAAGTTATTTCTCCCTTGCCTGCCGGAACGCCATGCCCCGGGAGCCTTGAAGGTCGGCGCAAATAACAATTGGAAAAGATAAACTTTTCTTTTGTGATACTTGCAAATACCTTTAAGGCTCTTTTTCTTTGTAGCTATTCGTACTGGTCCTGCTCCCGAAACCCCTTTACTGTGCCGGGCCGCAGGCGGTTCTCCCGGCAACTGCCGGCCGCCGGCGCCTAAAAACAATACCTGCCTTACCCTAAAATCAGCGCCCATGTTTCGGCCATGCTTCGCTTTTATATTGCTCTCTCTCCTTGCTTTGCCCCTGCGGGCAGCCAAGTACTTTGCGTTCACCCCGAACGCCCGGCAGGCCTATGAATACGCCACCAGCCTGCGTTTTGGCGAGGCCTACAGCCTGCTGGCGCAGATGAAACTGGAGGACCCCAACAACCTCATCGTACACCACATCGAGAATTACATCGATTTTTTTACGCTGTACATTCAGGAAGACGAAGAAACCTACCGGCAGCTCAGGAAGAACCGGGATTACCGGCTGGAAAAGGTCAAGGCCGGCGACCGCACTTCGCCGTACTACCTGTTCGTGCAGGCCGACATCCGCCTGCAGTGGGCCCTGGTCCGCCTGCGCTTTGAAGATTACCTGGGCGCTTTTACGGAAGTGAGCAAGGCCTACAAGCTATTGAAGGAAAACGAGGATCTGTTCCCCGGTTTTATGCCGAACAAGAAAGACCTGGGCATCCTGCATGCCATGGTGGGCACCATTCCGGACGGATACAAGTGGGGCGTCAAACTACTGGGGGGCCTGGACGGCACCATCGCCCAGGGGCGGCGCGAGGTGGAAGCGGTGCTGGCCTATGCCCGGAAAAACGATTTTATTTTCGAACAGGAGACCGTCGTGCTCTATGCCTACCTGCTGCTTCACCTGGACAACAAAGGAGAAGAGGCCTGGCAGGCCGTGTCGGGCAGTTCCCTGCAGCCGGCAGAAAACCCCATGCATTGTTTTATCATGGCCAATATCGCCATGCGCACCGGCCGCAACGGCCGGGCCATCCAGCTGCTGGAACAGCGCCGCCAGGGGGCGGCCTTCTTCCCCTTCCCCTACCTGGATTACATGCTGGGGCTGGCCAGGCTGCGCCGCCTGGACCGCGACGCCAACCCCTGCTTTCAGCGGTTTGTCCAACACTACCAGGGCAGCAACTTCATTAAGGAAGCCTACCAGAAGATGGCCTGGCAGGAACTGGTCAACGGCAATCCGGACGGGTACCGGCGCTACATCAAAGCCTGCCTGGTTGAAGGCACCGCCATCGCCGGCGGCGACAAAAACGCCCTCCAGGAAGCGGAAGAAGGCATAGCGCCCGACCTCACCCTGCTCAAAGCCCGCCTCCTCTTCGACGGAGGCTACTTTCAGAAAGGATACCAGATCCTTGCCGCCCGCCCGCCAGAAAGCTTTACCTTCCCCGATGGCCAACTGGAATACTACTACCGCATGGGCCGACTGCTCCACGGCCTGCGCCGCTACGACGAAGCTGTCCCGTATTACCAGTCGGCCATCGACAGAGGCACCGGTTCTCCGCGCTTCTACGCCTGCAACGCCGCCCTGCAGATGGGCCTGATCCACGAATCGGAAGGCGAGCCGGCGGAAGCCCGCGCCGCCTTCGAGCGCTGCCTCAGCCTCAAACCGGATGAGTACCGCACCGAGCTGCACCAGAAGGCCAAAGC
>JAGFJD010000321.1 GCA_024102975.1 Phaeodactylibacter sp.
GCTTTTGGAACCTCACTTTGCCATTTTTCCGCCCCGTAGCGCTGCTATGGGGCGGAAAAATGCCTTCGTGAGAACCCAAAATCTGACATTTTCGCCTCAAAAGCACCACCTCCAAACATGCTCTCACTCATCCGGCCTCAAATCAAACCGCTTCTGCAGCTCCGTAATATTCGGGTTCGTCTCCCGCATGGCCAGGTATTTCTCCTTGCTGCTGAGCATGCGCTTGCGTTTGGGCGGCTCCACGGCCTTGCTTTTGTCGATTTCGATGGTCATCGTCATTTCGGGGGCGGTGAGCACCTCCCGCAGGTAGTCCATCAGGCTGTTCTCCTGGCGGATGGTATTTTCGGCCAGGGCGGAGGTGACGGTGACGGCCAGGTTCCGGCCCTCCAGCTTCAGTTCGGAATTGCGCATGATCACTTTCACCGATTCCTGCTCCTGGGCTTCGATGTAGAGGTTCCAGGCTTCTTCTACCCGTTTCTGGGTCAGTTCCTGCACTTCCTGGGTGAGCAGGTGGGCTTCTTCGGCCTTCACTTCCGCCAGCATGGCTTCCAGGGCCATCAGCTTGGGGGTGTCTTGTTTCCCGGATTTCTGGAGGGTTTTGGGTTGAGGTTGAGGCTCAGGTTCAGGCTGAGGCTGAGGCTCAGGTTCAGGTTCGGGTGTCTTTGTTTTTGGAAGTTGCGGTTTTTGGTTGTTGGTTGCAGGTTGGCGGCTGACCTCCTGCGGTTCGGTAGAAGTGCTCAGCTCAGGCGTTTTTTTTTCCGGGGCAAAGGCGGCGGCGCCGTTCCCGGCCAGTTGGAAAGCGCGGGGGATGTAGGCCATTTTGATCAGGGCCATCTCCACATGGAGGCGTTTGTTGCGGGCCAGCTTGTAGTTGACGTCGCAGTCGTTGGCCAGGTTGAGGGCGGTGAGCAGCAGGCCGGCGGGCGACAGGCGGGCCTGTTCCAGGTAGCGGGCGCGCAAGCCGTCGCTCACCTCCAGCAACTGCAGGGTGGCTTCGTCTTTGCAGACGAGCAGGTTGCGCAGGTGTTCGGCCAGGCCGTTCATGAAGATGTCGGGCTCGAAGCCGTTGCGCAGGATGGTGTCGAAGAGCAGCAGGATTTTGGAGCTGTCTTCAAGCAGCAGGGCGTCGACTATCTGGAAGTAGTAGTCGTAATCCAGGACGTTGAGGTTGGTGATCACGTCCTCGTAGCTGATCCGGTTCCCGGAGAAGGCCACGATGCGGTCGAAGATGGACAGGGCGTCGCGCAGGGCGCCGTCGGCCTTCTGGCCGATGATGTGCAGGGCGTCCTTGTCGGCCTCGATGTTTTCCTCCCGGCAGATGGCCTGGAGATGCTCTACCATCTCGGGCACCTGTATGCGGCGGAAGTCGAAAATCTGGCAGCGGGACAGGATAGTCGGGATGATCTTGTGTTTCTCGGTGGTGGCCAGGATGAAGATGGCGTAGGGGGGCGGCTCCTCCAGCGTCTTGAGGAAGGCGTTGAAGGCCTGCTGGGAGAGCATGTGCACCTCGTCGATGATAAACACCTTGTACTTGCCCTGCTGCGGCTGGAAGCGCACCTGCTCGATCAGGGCGCGGATGTGCTCCACGCTGTTGTTGGAGGCGGCGTCCAGCTCGGTGATGTTGAAGGAGGAATTGGCATTGAAGGCTTTGCAGGAGGAGCATTCGTTGCAGGGTTCGAAATCGGCCGAAACGTTCTGGCAGTTCAGCACCTTGGCCAGGATGCGGGCGCAGGTGGTCTTGCCTACGCCGCGCGGCCCGCAGAACAGGAAGGCATGCGCCAGGTGCTCGTTCTTCAGGGCGTTCTTCAGGGTTTGGGATACGTGCTCCTGGCCTACTACGTCGTCGAACCGGACGGGCCGGTATTTTCTCGCGGATACTATGAAGTTGCTCATGCTACTGCTCCATTGGTTTTGCTACGAAAACACAAAAACGCTAAATCCGCACTAAATTTTTGCGGGCCCGTCCATACGGCCGGGTAAAAGTTTTGTGCTTCTGTGTTTTGGTGGCAGAAAAATTCCTCAAACCAAATATTGGCTAAAAATCTCTACCTTCAAAGATAAGAAATTATTGCAGGTGGAGCAGAGCCTTTCCGGAGCGTTCTTTCAATATCTACCTGGCGCCAGCTTGTGGGTTTTTTTTCAGGGCTTCTCAAAAACAACTGCCTGGATAACTCCCTGCTCAGCCATAAGAGAAAAATCCCGGTCTATATGCAACACTGCCAGATCAAATTGCCGAGCGAAGGCGGCAATGAGGCAATCATTGGATTTGCGAATAGTAACGCCATTTTTTCTGAGGCCCCGATACAATTGCGCGGCAGAGATGGAGGCTTCGACAGGATTCCAGTCCGGGACGGGAAAGGACAAAATACTGTCTTTTACCTGCTCGAATTCCTCCTCAGAACGAATGCCCTGCAAAATCTCCTGGATGATAACCGGGCACAGGAACAATGGCTGGTCGCCCCGGATTCCTTGCTTCAGGTATTCTACCTGAGGGCTTTCAATACCATTAAAAAAAGGAATCCAAACAGAAGTGTCTACCAATACCCTGTTGCTCATCAGATTCCCCTCATTTCATTCAGGTCACCCTCCCACTTAACCTGGCCTTGTAAAGAGAGCAACTTCAGGCGCTTGAGCCGCCTGACATAATGTTCCAATGCCTGATGTACTACTTCCTTTTTGGTCCTAAGATGGCTCAACTGGAGCGCCTGTTCCATTAAACTCGAATCTATTTCAATATTGGTACGCATTTTTTACACAAAAATACGCCTTTTTATACACATCTTCAATCGGCTATCTGCTTCAAGCAGGTTTTTAATACAATATTGTCTTTTCAGAGGCTGCCCGAGGCAGCCTTCGCGGACCTGGAGGTCCGCGCTCCAGTACTCGAGCCGGCTATGGGGCGCTACCTAAAAACCAATATTTTAGAGCTTTTACACGGCGACAAATCGAAACTGCACCCACACAACTCTTTTTTTGAGCTTTACGCCACTTTGCCGCCCGAGATAAAATGCCGCCCTCATCACCACTCAGCCACTCTTCGGCATCCGCGATACATAAGCCATCAACACAACCGCCGCCAACCCGATGAGCTCTACGCCGAAAAAGGCGAAGTCGTTGGGGCGGGAAAGGAATTCGCGAGAGTTTGATCCAAAAAGAGCAAAAAACAAGACACTCAGCACGCCCCACAGGACAAAATGAAAGGCCCAGAAAGCAAAAGGAAGCTGCCGCTGGCGGAGGGCAAAATATATTAAAGGCAATAAACCCAGAAGAGGAAAGGCAAAAAGAAGAGAGTTGTATTGTTCAAAGGTAACCCCAATATTTTCCACCCCTATTCCTATCGCCCCAAAAAGAACCAATGTCCCCAAACTCTTCGGATAGCTCAAAAAAGAAAAGGAAAAAAACAAAATTACGATCAGCGGTAGATGTATCAGCAGGCTTTTGTAATGGCGGAACACAATCCCTTCCCGGAGGTACAACCGCGCATGTTTCACCGAACGCACCCCATCTTCCAGCAGATAGGGATAGAGTGGAAAAATAAAGGGTATTTCTCCATACCCATGCCATAGGGTATCCTTTTCTGATAGGCTAATGCCAGTTTCGACAAAGAGGCTGGTATCCTTACTGGTTAATTGAAAATAGGAATAATAATCGGATATTGCCTGCAGCGGTCGACTCGATAAATCCGATAAATGCCACCGAACCGGCCGATCTGACAGAACTGAACGATACCACCGAACCAACCGATACGACACATCTGACCGAATCAACTGAACTGACAGGATCAACCGGCCTGATCGCCCCGACAGATATGACAGATATGTCAGATGCGACCGACCTGGCAGATACGGCAGATACAATAGATTCGATCGACTCGGCAGATGCGACAAATCTGACAGAAAGGACAAATATGACAAATCCGGCAGATTCGGAGGAAAATACGACAAATCCGACCGATCCGACCAATCGATAATGCCCGAACGATGTAAACGGTCAAAAAACAGGTCGAAGAACCTTTGATTGTATCGGTTCTGCAAGATGGTGTCCTCATGTAAGCAATAGATTTGTAGCAGTTTTTCCCCTCTTTTGTAATAGGCAGCGGCATCCAAACCAATTGAATTCTGGCTGTAAACAAAGCCGTACCGGAAGTACTGCACGCTATCGGCTCTTTCTATATGTTCATCATCCATTAAACCATAAGCCGTCCGGGTAATCGTACCCAACCGAAAAGCCGTCGTATCCAATCCGAGGATAACAAATAACCCGACAGCATAAAGCAGCAGCCGGATAAAAACGGATTTAAAGGAGCTGGTTTGATGTTGCAAATTATACTGAGAAAACCCCCAGAAAAGGATTCCGAGAATAGCAAAGCCGGAAAAGATATAAAAATAGGTTTCGGAACTGATATGGATAGGCTCAATAGGATCAACCGTAAGTTTGTTCTCTCCTATGGATATGGGATAGAGCATCCCGGCGATAAAGAGGGGCGCAAAGGCCGGCAGCCCATAAAATAAAACAAAATGAATCCGCGTCCGCCACACCGTGGGGTAATGCTCCAGCAAAAAACGATCCCGCCGCTTCAAAAAGCCCGGCAAAAGCCAATCAGAGATGCGCCTCATAGAATTTGGTTTTGATGGACCGGCTGATGTCCCGGCAATAATGGCATTGCACTTGTTGTCCGGCTAGATGCTGTAATAAATCAAAGCCCGACACCTCCAAAGGCGTGGTGATGAAATAGCTCATGCCGTTGTACCACAATTTCTCATAGGGGAAACCTTCCAGGCACCCGGCCAACCCGGCATACGTCAAGGCGCAGCCCAATTCGAAGGTGTTGTGCTGCCGGGCATCGCCATAATCCGCCGTGCGGCCCTGGTGCGCCAATTCTCCCCCCTGCATGAACAATAGATGATCGGCCACCGCCTCAATCTCGTGCAACTGCTGCGAGCTGATCAACACCGCCAGCGGGTGGCGCAGGCTTTTGACCAGGTTGAGCAGGTCATTCAGGACGACGACCTGGGTTTTGATGTCCAGGTTGGCCAGCGGTTCGTCGAGGATGAGCAGGCGGGGTTTCCATACCAGTGCCTTCGCCAGGGTAAAGCGCAATTTGTAGCCGCCGGATAGTTGTACCCAGCTTTTTTCAGCATGTTCGGAAAGGCCCAGCCGTTGGATGATGTAGGCTATGGCTTTCCGGTTTTCCTGCCCTTTCATCCCATGTATCGCCGCCTCATACCGGATATTGTCCAAAAGAGAGCCGTGCCATTTGGGAATTTCCTGGGGTACGTAGGAGATCAACCGTTTGAGGCGGAGCCAATCCAGCCGGCTGCCTTTCTGGAAGAGGGGGTAGCGCAATGTTCCTTTATCGTGTTTCAGGTCGCCGGCCAGTATGCGGCAGAGGGTGGTTTTGCCCGTGGCGTTTTCGCCCACCAGCCCGGTGATCTCGCCCAGGCGGAGGTCCAGGTGTTCCAGCTTCAGTTGGAAGCCCGAGCTGGGGTAGCTTTTTTGGAGGTTTTGGGCGCCGAGTATACCTGGCCGGGCACTTCCCGTTGCCTGATCTCTTCGGCGAGTTAAATGAGCAGTTCTGTATTGCCTATGGGGTACTGGCCCTCCGGCGTTTTGCGGCCCGCAGTGACTTGTTCGATGCCCTCATTCAGCAAGGCCAGCAACCGGTCTTTGACGATATTCCTTTGCTGTTCGGCCTGCTCGAAGGATAGGATGCCCTTTCTTTCCTTTTGCTCCAGGCCGTTATAGCTTCCGCTGATGGAGAGGGCTTCATTTTCCAGGGAGGGGCAGAGGTCGTTGGTGAAATCCAGCAGGCGTTTTACGGCTTCGTCCAGGTTGCCGAGGGCAACGAGCTGTTTGATTTCTTTTTGACGGCCTGGTATGTCGTTGGCGGCTACCACTGGCGTAGGGTTTTGGACAGGATGCACAGGATTTACCCTGTGAAATAGCCCCAATGGAGCGACCTTTTATTTCACAGGGGGAACAGGAAAGCAAATATAAAAAAGGAGGGGGATATTCTAATCTGGGGAAGGTGGGTTATTAGATTTTTTCCGCTTTTGACAATGATATTGAACCTATATCCACACTGCTGGGTATTTTGGGGCCATTGTATATATGCACACATGTAAAAGGGCGCTCCGGAAAGTCCACTTTAGGTCTCTAGCACTTGAAAACGGGAAATTTTACTTGGATTCTACCCCTTAACTCCCGCGTCTTGCGACGCAATGTTGTATACCATAAATCGACAGTAAGTTATATCCATTTCAATAGCAATGTCGTTTGCGAGGGACTGTGTCCCGATGCAGTATAATTTGCAAGTCTTCAGACTTGCGATTTTTGGGTTACGCAAGTCTGGAGACTTGCCGGTTTAGACGTATCGGGACACAGTCCCTCACGAACAGGATACAACTTTGTGTCTATTTAAAAGATTCAGCAATGTGTCATAAGACACTCCGCCAGCGGGATTTTTTTCTTTCACAGCGATAAAGACCGATAAAAGTTTTATTTTTAAACTCAAATCATTTATTTTTACAATAAAAATAGATAAAATTTAATTTATAAAACTTTAAACCCTAGGAGCGGCATCTTTTTTGCAACTACCGCTGCCCCCAGCAATAATCCATTCCAGGTTAATGTCGGCAGGCGGAGGCGCAGCCATTTCGAGGATGCCCGGCAACATCTGCTCAAAAACAGCTAAAAAAAAGAATTGGAACGGCGAAGTTGACGTGCTTCGCGTGGGCGGCTTATGCCTCAATGGTTCATATCATGTCATATATGGCAGGTTGCTCCGCATAATTTCAAATAGAATGATAGAAGGCATGGAAGTTTTAACAAAACCTCAAGTTAATCAGAACGGCACTTATGCACCCGAAAAGCCCGGAGGCGGAAAATATTGGTGGATACTCTTTTTTATAGCAGCAGGCATCATCGTGGCCTCTCGGGTTATAAAAGAGAATCCTGCTCTAAAGATAGAGGTACCCGGTGACAGAGAACTTTTTGACAAACTGCCGGATCATGCGAAAAAGGCTTTTACGGAAAAATACGGCCAGCCGGATGATGATGACAGGGAGTGTGAACTATACTATTTGATAGCCAGATCTACAATGAAAAGGCCTTGTGTCAAATGCCCGGTTTGGTGTATGGACCCTGAAAAGATACAGATACTTGTTTCAAAAGGCCAAATTTATTACATTGGTAAAACTTGTCAAAAACAAGGCAAAAGAAAGAAAGAGCATCAAAAAATAATAGATGCCTTGGATTTGGACTACAAAGGGATAAAGCGGGGTACAGAAGGGTATATAACGACCCAGGAACAGCTTCACCTGAAAACCTATTTCACCAGATCCGAGGCAATAAAAGAAGGATGTCGTTTGTTTCTGCCTCCAGGCAATTCAGTAGGAGTGTCACAGCGGGATTGGAGGAAATTATTAAAAGAACTAAGATAAAATGGAACAGAAAGACTTTTTTATACCTACCATGGGCGAATTATCGGACACCTCCGATTTAAGTGTTACAGAAGATACGCTGAACAACAATATCAAGCTGTCAGATTTTGGAAGTGGTGTTAAAAAGATTTCTTTTTATCTTTTGACTTATCAAGAACCCAGCAAGATCAATGTGCCTTTCTGGGGCTACAACCGGCGCAGCAAAAAGATCGAAGGCAGCTTGCCCGTAGACTATTCCAAAGCTTCTAAATATGTTGGCCGAGACGCCCAAAGGTTGGTATGCGATGCTCTTTTTGAGTTATTCGACAAAGTTTCCGGCAAGGTTAAAGATTTTGATTTCGAGGCATTAAAAAAAGCTATGCTTCAAGCGGTGGAAACGAACCCTACCTTTGCAGAAAAAACCAGGTTCAGGGTGTATTCTGACACCGGAATTGCCGAAGGGGACATTCCGGAATTCTCAAGCGCCTTTGATTTGTCGAAGTACGGCAATGGGGTCAGGAAGTTATTTTTTGAAGTCGGGTTTTTCAAAAAACCCAAGACTTTTATACCCGACCGGCCCAGGTTCGACAAAAACAAACGCGGATTATACATTTCCGTAGTTTCCGGCCCGGACATCAACCAGTTTTCTTCCGAATTGGACAAGGCAATCGAAAAAATAAAACCACAGGTCCCGGATTTTGATTTTGATTTGTTCCGGGCTGACATTTTGCAATTCACGGAATCGTTGAAGGAAGCTGCTTAGCATAGTACAAACGAAACACAGCTCAATTTCTCCTTCCACAATGTATGTCATTTCGATATAAGCCGCGCCAAACGGAAGTCGTTGCCGTTGCCCCGACGGCCCCCAAACGCCGAAGCCCGAACGGTAAAGGCCTGAGGAAAAGCGTCATCTCCCAAAACTTAGTTTTATTTTTAAACTAACTAACCCTATCTTTGTGCCTTCAAAAAGAAGATGCATCACAGATGAAAATAGCCATCGCCCAACTCAACTTCCACATCGGCAACTTTGAAGGCAACCTCAGCAAGATGCTCGCAGCCGTAGAAGAGGCCAAAAGCCAGGGCGCCGACCTGGTCTGCTTCGCCGAGCTGGCCACCGTCGGCTACCCGCCGCGCGACTTTCTGGAGTTCGAAGATTTCATCGAGCTGGCCGAACACTCGGTGCAGGAACTGGCCAAAGCCGCCCACGGCATTGCTATCGTCGTAGGCTCCCCCACCAAAAACCCGGTAGTGGAAGGCAAAGACCACTACAACGCCGCCTACTTCCTGGCGGAGGGCCGCGTGCAGCACGTGCAGTACAAAACCCTGCTGCCCACCTACGACATCTTCGACGAATACCGCTACTTCGAGCCGGCCACCGAATGGAAGGTGGTAGAATACAAGGGCAAGCGCATTGCCCTGACCATCTGCGAGGACATCTGGAACATCGGCAACGAAAACCCCCTCTACACCGTCTGCCCCATGGACCAGATGATCACCCAGCGGCCGGATTTTATCCTCAACCTGTCGGCCTCTCCCTTCAGCTACACGCAGGCGAAGACCCGCATCCGCATCGTAAAGGCCAACGTGCTGCGCTACGGCATTCCCATGTTTTACGTCAACCACTGCGGCGCACAGACCGAGCTGATCTTCGACGGCGGCTCCCTGGTAGTCTCGCCTGACGAACACGTCTTCGACGAAATGCCTTACTTCGAGGAGTGCGTCCGCACCTACGACCTGGAGGAGGTAAAAAAAGGCGGGCGGGAAAACCAGCAACCCAAGGAAAAAATGCAGCTCATGCACGACGCCCTGGTCACCGGCATCCGCGATTACTTCCGCAAGCTGGGCTTCCGGCGGGCCATCCTCGGCCTGTCAGGCGGCATCGACTCGGCCCTGGCCACCGTGCTGGCGGCCCGCGCCCTGGGGCCGGACAACGTGCGCGTACTGCTGATGCCCTCCCAGTTCTCCTCCGGCCATTCCATCCACGATGCGCGGCAGCTGGCGGAAAACCTGGGCATTCAGTACGACATCATTCCCATCGAAGGCATTTACAATGCTTTTATGGACGCGCTGAAGCCCCAGTTCTGGGGCCAGGAGTTCAACATCGCCGAGGAGAACCTGCAGGCCCGCGCCCGCGGCAACCTGCTGATGGCCATGAGCAATAAATTCGGCAATATCCTGCTCAATACCTCCAACAAAAGCGAGGCGGCCGTCGGCTATGGCACCTTGTACGGCGACATGTGCGGCGGGCTGTCCGTCATCGGCGACCTTTACAAGACCGAGGTCTTCGAAATGGCCCGCTACATCAACCGAGAAGAGGAGGTCATCCCCGAAAATACCATCACCAAGCCCCCCTCGGCCGAGCTGCGCCCCAACCAGAAGGACACCGACAGCCTGCCCCCCTACGAGGAGCTGGATGAGATATTATTCCACTACATCGAAAAGCGAAAGAGCCCGCAGGACATCATCGAGATGGGCTACGACGAGAAACTGGTGAGGCGGGTACTGAGGCTGGTCAACGTCAACGAGTTCAAGCGCCACCAGATGGCGCCGGTGCTTCGGGTGTCGGACAAGGCGTTCGGCATGGGGCGGCGGATGCCGATCGTGGGGAAGTATCTGGCGTGAGGGGGATGAGGGGTTTTTCGCTGTTCGCTATTCGCTGTTCGCGGTTTCCAAAGCGAATAGCGAATAGCGAACAGCGAACCTGCTTAATCCTTGAACCTCAGCTTAACCGTTTCGCCAATACCGCAACCAACGGAGACGGACTGGCCTTCCTTCAGGCCGCGCATGAAGCCGTCCTGGCGGGCGGGCAGGGCGTCGGAGTACTGGCCGATGCGCTTGTTGGCATCGTCGGCAACTTCCGAGTCGATAGACCTGGCATAGCTGTATTTCTCGATAGCTGCCAGCACGGCCAGGCGGGAGTTCCAGTCGTCGCAGCCGCGCCCCATCTTGGCGTAGGCATCGCCGATAAGCATGTAAGGGCGCCCCCACCCGGATTTGAGGCTGGCGGCCTGGCGGGCGGCGGAAACGGCGCCCCCGGTGTTATTCTGGCGATACAGCTTGATGGATGCGATACTGTAGTACACCTGAGCACGCGCTTCGGCGTCGGTGGCCGTTTGCAGGCATTCCTCGTAGCGGTCCAGCGCGCGGCTGTATTCGCCTTCCTGCTGCAGCTGGCTGGCATCGTAACAGGGGTTGTTCTTACGGCGGTCGTCTTCCAACTGGGCGTTGATCTTAGCAGCCAGAGCTTCATAAGTAGATTTGATTTCCACCATCTTCGCCTCGGTGGAGTCGCAGCCCTGCTGCCGAAGTTTTACATAGACATATTTAATGATCTCCAGGCTGTCCTTGTTCGCTTCGTAATCTGGCACCAGCTTTTTCTTGAAGTAGGCGCAGTCGAACACCTCATCTTCGATTTCTTTGAAATGAGCGGACATCCGTGCCTTGGAAGATTCGTAGTACTGCCCGAAGCGGTCGTTGTTCTCGATGTTGTAATCGGCGATTTCTTCCAACTGGGTGTAAGTCTTCTGCGTTTCCGCCTGGTCGATCTTTTTGGACTTGTAGAAATACACCAGCACCTGGGCCATGGGTTCCAGCAGGATATATTCGGAATCCTTCTCCCCTACTTCCAGGGCTTTTTTGAAAGCCTCATAGGTCGCTTCGCGAAAGCCGTATTCCGGCATGTAGAACATATCGAAGGCTTTGCGCCCCATCAGGAAGGCTTCGTTTTCATAACACTGCGCCTGCTGGTCGTACAGCTCCAGTATTTTGGCGGCGATCTCTTTCTTTTCTGCTTCATCCTTGGCGCGCTTGTACTTTACTTTGAGCAGGTTGCGGCCATCGGAATAGTGAGATGGGCGTTGACCGTCGGCCGCCGGAGCGATGTCGTAGGCTTTTTTCCAGTTGTTGTAGGCCAGGTTGAACTCTTCGGCGGAGAGTTGCTCGAGCTCAGCGGCATCCTTTCCCTTGACGACGCCCCGATAAAGCATGTGAGCATTTTCTGCTTCCTCCTTCTTCGGAGAATTATTCCACGTCTCACACTGCGCGCGGAGCGAGGCGGAGAAGAAACCCAGCAGTACGAACGCTATGAACGAAATGCGTAATACCTTCATGATTAGTTAAATTTTCGTTTGAAAAACCAAGTGTTATCGTTGAGTGTAAACCCTAGTGTCATTTTGACGAAAGTTTCCCGTAAAGTATCAGCCAGGCCGAACTGCCCGGCCTCTACGGCCAGGTTGACGAAAGAAATCCTTTGCCGGCTCATGATGATGGGAAACCCGAAACCCACCGAGACGCCGTACTCGCTCAGCTGCTCGCCGTTGAAGCTGCGCGGGTCGGCCTGGTAGAAAAAGCCGAGCCGGTAGCGCACCCGCTCGAAGTAATTGTTGTAGGACAGGTGGTCCGGAATCCATTCCACGCCGGCCCGCAGGCGCCAGGTATCGGAGAGGGAGGAGTCGGGTTTGGCTTCGTTGATATATCCGCTCCAGTTTTCCATGCCGTATTCCAGGCCGAAGCGGAAATCGTTGATGTCCTCGTATACCGCCCCGAAAGTGAAGGCAGCGGGCAGGGTTCCGGACTGTTCCAGGCCGGATTGGTTGAGGATGGTATCCTGAACGTTGTAGTCAAAATTGTACCGTTCGGCGAAGCGCCGGGTGTTGGTGTTGAAATTGTCGGCGGAGTTGCCGTACAGGCCGACGATGAGCCGCCGGCCGGAAGGCTCCCGCTCTCCGTTGACGTTGAGTTTCTTAAAATCGTAGGTGTACTGCAGGCCGGCCTCCCAGAAGAAGCCGTTGAGGCTGATCTCGTCGAGGAACTCGGTAAAGTAGGCCTGTTCGATGCTGTCGAAGGCCACTACCCGGCTGTTGGTCAGTTGCCCGAACAGGTAGCCTATCGTAAATCCGCCGCTCAGGCCCTTATACCGGATGGCACTGCCCCACAGCAGGCGGTTGGTCCCTCCGGTGCCTTTCAGGGTATTGGTGGTCTGCCCCAGCTCTTCCTGCGTAGAGGTCAGTTTGATGTCGTAGCCGACCAGGGTATAGGGCTGCAGCGCAAAGGCCATGCCCAGGCCGAAGTCGGACCGCTTGCGGTCCAGCGCTTCGTTGATCGGGTTGATCAGCGGGAAGCCGAGGGACAGGTAGCTGAGGTTGCCGCTCCAGATGCCCTGGGAGGCGCCGCCGCCCTCCAGGGCGGAATACCGGGCGTCCAGCCCCACTTCGAAGGCGGTGGCCTGCAAATTGGCCAGCGAGGCCGGGTTGCGGAGGTTGAGGTGATAGGGGTCGTGGAAAGCGGCGCTAAGGCCGCCCATCCCGGCAGGGCCGGCGTAGTACTGGTTCACGAAATTGCCCAGCCCGAAGCGGGAATAGGGAGAATTGATCTTGGGCGTGATCGAAAAGGAAGCGTTTTGCGCCAACACGGCCAGTGTGCAGCAACAGAGCGCTGCTGTTCCAACAATTCTACTCCAAACGCTTGACATTATAGTTTAGGATTTGATCCAGCCCTATCAGGACCAGATTGTGATTCACAAATATCTCGCTTTTCAGGTTCTTTACAAAAAAATCCGCATCGCCGCCGGTGAAAATGGCCCGGAACGCCCCAAACCGGGACCGGCAGTAACGAATATACCCTTCTGCTTCCAGCAGGGCACCCACCTGTCCGCCGTTGCGAAGGGCTGTTTCGGTGCTGTCGCCCACCCGGTTCTCCAGCGGCCCCGGCGCCACCAGGGGCAGCCGGGCGGTGAATTCGTGCATGGCGCGCAGCCGCATCGCTATGCCCGGCGAAATGTTGCCCCCCAGGTACACGCCATCGGCGCTGAGCAGGTCGTAGGTGATGCAGGTTCCGGCATCCGCCACCAGGCAGGCCTCGCCGGGAAAGAGGGCGAAAGCGCCCACCACAGCCGCCAGGCGGTCTTTGCCCAGCGTCTCCGGCGTCCGGTACTGGTTTTTAACCGGCAGCGGAGTGGTCGCGTCCAGTTCCATAAAAAAAAAACGGCTGGAAAAATGCGTCCGCAACGGTTCGGCCACCGCTCCCGCCACCGTAGATAAGATGATATTTTTGACGTTGTGGTTGGTTGCCAGGGCCACGAGATCGTCAATTTCCCAGGTTTCCCAGGTTTTCCGGTACTGCAGGGCGCCGTCGTCGAAAACGCCGGCCTTTACCCGCGTATTGCCTATGTCGATCGCCAGGTTCATCAGTGCTTGAAATGGCGTACGCCGGTGAGCGCCATGGCCATGCCGTGCTGGTCGCAATAGTCGATGCTCTCCTGGTCCTTGATGGAGCCGCCCGGCTGTATGACTGCGGTGATGCCTGCTTCGTGAGCGATCTCCACACAGTCCGGGAAGGGGAAAAAAGCGTCGGAGGCCATCACGGCGCCCTCCAGCGCGAAGCCGAAGCTGCGCGCCTTCAGGATGGCTTGTTTCAGGGCGTCCACCCGGGAGGTCTGCCCGCAGCCCATGCCGATGAGCTGCCGGCCCTTCGCCAGCACGATGGTGTTCGACTTCAGGTGCTTGGCGCATATATTGGCGAAAAGCAGGTCCTCGGCTTCTTCCGGCGTCGGCGCCCGGCGGGTGGCCGTCTTCAGCTCCTCGGCGGTTTCGGCCTTCAGGTCGGTATCCTGCCCGATGACGCCGTTGAGCAGGCTCCTGAAGCTGCGGCGGTTGGCATGCCAGCCCTTGATGCGGAGCAGGATGCGCTTTTTCTTTTTGGAGAGGAACTCCAGCGCGTCGGCTTCGAAAGCCGGCGCGATGAGGACCTCGTAAAATATCTGGTCAATAGCCTGCGCTGTAGCCAGGTCAATAGCCGCGTTGCTGATCAGGATGCCCCCGAAGGCCGAAACGTTGTCGCCGGCCAGGGCGCCCTCCCAGGCCTCCAGGATAGTGGGGCGGGTGGCTACGCCGCAGGAATTGGTGTGCTTGAGAATGGCAAAGGTGGGGGCTGCATCCTTGAACTCCCGCATCAGGCCAACTGCGGCGTCGATATCCATCAGGTTGTTGTAGGACAATTCCTTGCCGCCGGTCTTTTCGAACATATCCTCCAGCCGGCCGTAGAAGACGCCCTCCTGGTGGGGGTTCTCCCCGTAACGCAGGGGCTGGCTTTCCAGGATACTCTGCTTGAAGGCCTCCCCTGCCCGATCGCCATTGAAATAATGGAAGATGGCCGTGTCGTAATGGGAAGAAACCAGGAATGCCCGGCGCGCCAGTTCCCTGCGGTCCGCCAGGCTGGTCACTCCGTCCTGCTCCTGCAGCAACCGGAGCAGCAGGCCGTATTCGGCTTTGGAGGGGACGACGGCCACGTCGTTGAAGTTCTTGGCGGCGCCTCGGATCAGCGCGATGCCTCCGATGTCGATCTTTTCGATGATCTCGGCCTCGTCGTCCGTGCCGGCCAGCGTTTCTTCAAAAGGATAAAGGTCGACGATGGCCAGGTCGATCTCGGGGATGTCGTACTGCTCCAGTTGGGCCAGGTGGCCGGCTTCGCGGCGGGCCAGCAGGCCGCCGAACACTTTGGGGTGGAGGGTCTTCACCCTGCCGTCGAGGATGGAGGGGTAAGAGGTCAGTTGCTCCACTGCCTCCACCTCGGCGCCCAGCCCTTCGATGAAGCGCTGGGTGCCGCCCGTAGAGTATATCCTGACGCCGAGCCTCTGCAGTTCGCGGACGATGGGCTCCAGGCCGTCCTTATGGTAAACGGAAATGAGTGCGGATTTGATCTTTTTTGATGCCATGGTTTCTGAGCTGTGGCTTTCCGGCAACAGTTGCCGGAATGATTGGATTGTAATCTAAGTTCGACAACCCGCGCCCGATGCGCGAACAGCGAGCAGCCGTTAAAAAGATGCGCAAAGGTACGCATTCGGGCGGGAAATGGATAATGGGGAGGGGATAATGTTGTGGAGGGAAGGGGGCAGAGTTATTGGTTACTGGTTATTGCCAGTCATTTTGCATTCATTTATATTTTGGCGCCTTGAAATAAAACCGCCGATCTAGCAAGATAATTGTTTTTGGGAAAAGGGGCAACCAAACAAATTTAAGCGATTTTCTTTTGAAAAGCTATTTGCCAGCGTCAATCTACGTCGCCAGGCAAACCTTCTATTTCTTGCCTCACCCCAACAGTAATCTCAACAGCAGTTGCTGTTCCTCAAGCAACTGCTGTTGTTGTTCTGCTAAAGCAGATAATTGGTTGTTTAATTCCCTTTGTAGCCGGAGCATTTCTCTATACTGCGCCAGCAAACGGTTATCCTCTTTTCGTTGCTGATTTCTCAACCTATAAGCTATGAGGGGCTGCCGGTTAAGGCGCAAGCGGTTGATAGTAAAAGCTCCCGTCGGCGTAAGTGGGTGTAACCTCCCATCGTCAAGTTCGATGAAATGCGTGGAAAAAGGTTCCTGCCCTGGGTTCCATAAAACAGGGCCGTCAGCAGAAGCAGGAAAATAATCCAGCTTGTAAAGGTTGCATCGGTTACAACAATAGATAAGATTGCCTAAGCTGTCAGTGCCGCCTTTTACTTTAGGCTGGAAATGGTCTATAGTCAATTCACCTCCGGCATCTGTTTCTGTGACGCCGCAGAATTCGCAAGCAAAATTTGCCTTTCGCCGCACTAAATCCCGGACTTGCCTGGAAATACTCATACAGAGGAGGATCCCGGAAGATGTGCTAATTGCTGTCGCAGGGCAGCATTCTCCCGGCGTAGCGCTTCATTTTCAGAAGCTGTTTGTTGTATGCGGCTCGAAATCCTGACGAGCTGCGCCAGGGCGTCTTCGATTTGTGCCTGTAGGTTTGCCTGAACCTTTTCTCGCTCGTTCACCCCTAATGCCGCTGCTTCGGCATGGTCCTGAAACGCATACCATTCTTCCAACTGGGCATGCTCCTCGGCTGTCAGGCTTTCCCCCCTCGAGGCTTTGTCGTGAAGCTGTTTTCCTTTGTCGTCTGTAATCATTTATTAACCGTTATTCTACTTTTCAAACAAATTTAAGCGATTTTCTTTTGAAAAGCTATTCGCCAGCCTCAATCTATGCCGTTAGACGGCGCAGCCTGGACGCAACGACAGGAGAACCCGAAGCCCTTATTGCGGTCGAGCCGGTTCAGCTCGCCGTAGTAGCGGCTGAAGCGGTACCTCCACGCGCTGCTGCCGCCACTCTCCGTAGCGCTCCAGTAGTTGCCGTAGTCGCCAAGGTAGTAGAAGCGGCCATCGGTGTTCCGCCAGCCGCCAAGGAGCGCAGAAAAACCGCTGTTCCCACTCTCGATCAAAGCTTTATAAGCGCCCTCACTGCCTCCATATTTGTCGCGTAAGGCACTCCACTCCTCATCCGTCGGCAGCCGCCAGCCCCCTCCCAACGCCGCGCAGGCCTTCTTCGCCGCCTGCCAGGTGTACAGCCGGCCGTACTTCCGGCAATTCGCCGCTTTGCCCTCATAGCACCACGAATCCGGCACGTCGATGTCCAGGTTTTGGGCCGTCCAGGTCAGGCCGTTCAGGCGGACTCCGGGGATGTCCGGCTGTTTCGCAGCGTCTTCCATCTCCCGGATTTTCTTCCCGGCCTCGCTATAGTATTTCCCCCCCGGATAGGCGGCCTGGTAAGATTTATAGGCAGATATGGTATTTTTGCTTTTCGCATCCTGCCAGGCCCGCTCCTCTTTGCGCGCCGCCTCGGCCTGCCGCTCCTGGCTCTTCAGCACGTCGATCCGCTTTTGGGCCTCTTGGTAATACTGGCCGATTGGGTAGGATTTCTGATAATTTTCGTACGCCGCCATGTCGTCCTTTTTCCGGGCAGCTTCCCAGGCTTGCTGGTCCTGCCGGGCCGCTTCGTCTCGCAGCAGTTGGGCTTCGAATGCCTTTATCCGCTTGCCCGCCTCGCCATAAAACTGCCCCTTTGGAAATTCCTGCTGGTAGCGCTTATAGGCATCGATGTTATTCAGGTCCTCCGCCTCGGCCCAGGCCGCCTTGTCCTTATCCTCCGGGCAACCGGCCACGCAGGCGCCGGTGCTGTCAATCGTAAAGGTTTGGCCATCCAGGGCGACCTCTGCCCGGCCGTCCTGAAAAAGGCCGGCGCTGTCGTAGGTAGCGGCGATGATTGCCTTGCCCGACTGGTCCCGGTAGCCGTATTTGCCATTGGAGGAGAATAACTCCAGTTGGCCGCGAGTTTCATTTTCCGCCGGCGGGCTGCCCAACAACTGTTTTACGCCCCAGATACCCAGGAACAGCACGGCGGCCAGGCCCAGCCCCGCCAACAGGTTCCTGCGCCAGCGGAAGGGCGCGGGCGGAGCCTGCTCTTTATTTGCTGCTTTAGGCTTCGGCGGCGGCATGGCTGTCCCCTCCGCCCTAGCCACCGCAGCGCTTTCTGCCGCGCCGTAAGCCGGTTGTTCCAGTTACTGGATACGCGCCCGGGCTTGCTCCTGGTTGCGGCCGCCGGGGAAGCGCCGCAGGTAGTCCCAATAGGCGTATGCCCGGTCGATCCGCTTGGATTCCGACCAGCCGGCATCGTCTTCCAGTTGCCGGATGCGCTGGAAAGCTTCGTCGGCATGGGGGCCGGCGGGGAAGCGGCCCAGGTAAGCATTGTAGGAGGCGACGGCATTTTTTTCGCTGGCCTTTGCCCAGGCCGCCTCTTCCTCCAGTTTCGCCAGCGTGGCGCGGGCGGCGCCGGCATGCGCCCCCTCCGGGTACTGAGCCAGGAATGCCCGGTAAGCCCCAACCGTGCCCGCCTCCCGGCAGGCCTTCCAGTCGGCCGCCTCGTTGGCCCGCAGCCGGAAGACATACTGCCCCGAGTCGTCCCCCCTCACGTTCAGCGGCTTGAAGACCGGCGTCTGTCGGCCCTCCGTAGCCTGTTCCACCTGGCGGATGACGGCGGCGGCCAGATCCTGCACGGGCAGGTGGCCGGGGCTGCCCCTCAATTGGCGGAGCAGGGTGGCGGCGAAGGGGCTGTTGTCCCCCGCCGTGCCGTCCAGCGCGCGCTCGCGGCTGTGGCTGGCGGCCAGGCCCCAGCGGGAGCGCTTGTTTTCGTAGCCGGGAGTGGCGGATTTATAGGTGGCGAACAGGGTGCCGGAGAAGCAGGCGTCGACGATGACGAAAGTGTGGAAGCTGTCGATGGCGTCGAGGCGGCGGCGGATGTCGTCGGTGGAAACATAGCCCCATTCCTGGCCGGGATGGGCATTTACTGGCGCCCAGTAGCCGATGTTATCTTCGGTTTCGCCGTGGCCGGAAAAGTAGATCACCAGGTTGTCGTGCGGGCCTACCTGGCCCTTCAGCTTTTTAAGCGCCGCGAGGATTTGGGGGTGGGTGGCCTCGGCATTGAAGAGCGTTATGGCGTTTTCCGGCTCGAACTGGTACCTGGCGGTCAGCACTTCGATGAACTCCCGGGCGTCCTTCACGCAGTTGTTCAGCTTCGGGCAGTGGGCGTACTCGTCGATGGCAATTGCCAGCAGGTAGTTTTTGCCGCCGGGAGTATTGCCGGCTTCGCCGCTGAGATCGAAACCTTTGTATGGGTCTGGCACCTGGAGTTTTTTTTTCAAATATAATACTTTCTGGGAACCGGGCCGCGAACGAGCCTTTTCAGAGGCAATAATTGCCTGTGCCGCTACCCGGCCGGCACAAACTGGATATTGTCGTAAATATCGGCGAGAGAAATGGTATGCCCGGCCAGGTCAAAAGACTGCTCCAGGCTATTGTAATCTATGCTTGCCCAGCGGGTGGGGTCTTCCATCCGGTGGTATAAAGTGGCCAGCGGCACGTCCTGTTCGATGAAGAGGATATATTGTAAAGGCTTAATTTTCTTATACCGCGGCAGCTTCCTGCCCAAATCCTTATCGCGGGTGCTTTCAGAGAGCACTTCCACCAGCAACCAGGGATTCAGGTTAGCCGTTTTGCCCGAAGCGTATTCGAAAACTTCCGGTTCGCCTTTTACCACGGAAGCATCGGGGGCGTAGGCACATTGAAACTCCGGCAGGTAAATGTGGTGGTTGCTGCCGTAACGAATAAATTCCTTATGGCCTTTCAGGACGAGGAATAGCACTCCTAAAAGGTTAGCCACTATCCTTTCATGAACGTCAGAAGCAATACTCATAGCAATAATTTTCCCCTCCTCGTATTCTACCGGATACTCGCAGGCTTCCGCCAATGCTCCGAATTCCTCCAGGGTGCCCTCGAACGCCTGTTCTTCCGGGCCCAGCTCCAGCCTTTCCTTGAGCGTGATCGGATATTTTTCGGTTATTGTCATTGTTGCTGCCCATTTTGCTGTTGCACAAGTTAAGTTTTTTTTGGAAGGCCGACAACCTTAGACAGCCCATTGGCTGCTTTGAACAGAATGAAACCTGATTATTATACTGACGCACGGCAGGTTTTGTCGGCTACAAAACCCGCCGGGTCAGTATATACTGGCATCGCTGGTTTTGCTCCTGACAAAACCACGCGTTCGCCAGTATAATAAAGGATTTTTCCAACGCCGTGCCACCAAAAAAATGACCTTAACATCTCAAAGATTGGCCTCCAAACAAGCTCTAATTCTATTTTGTCACTTTAAAAATTAACCTTTGAGGGGCGGAGCAGCGTTTGTATTTCAATGAAATATTGAAATTTAAAACCTGACAATAACCCAAATGTTGGTTACCCCTCTCCCCCGGAAACCCCTACTTTTGGAAACAGAAGAGATTCATGACACCAACACCTATTGCCCTTTATGGCCCCAGAATTCCAGATGTGTTTTTAAATTAGCTATGAAAGCTTTTCTGCTGGACGCGAAGCGGCTGCCGCCCCGGCGGCGCCGCCTTCGCGCCGGTATACTGGAGGGTTATTGGCGGTTATTAACTGCTTCCGGAAACCCATTGAACAATAACCAATAACCGCCCAGGTCTCCCAAGGGTAAAATAAGGGTTTCGGAACTCAACCGGCCATCCCAAACCAGCGAGCCAGCTTTTGACAATCCTTGAACTCCAGGCATAATACTTACCCGACTGCATTTGCCCGGAACGCCAATTGAGAACATTTTCTACCATACACCGGGAAGCGCGAAGGAGATTTTTCCCTTCGCTGCCCGGCAGCCACATCAATTACAAAAAGCTATGAAAACTTATTCTCTGTTACTCGCCGCCTGCCTGTTCGGCGCGGCGGCTTTTTCCCAAACCAGCCTCTCCGGAAAAGTCACCGACGCCCTAACCGGCGACCCCGTCATGTTTGCCGCCGTGGCGCTGTATAAGCAAGGCGTGCTGATCGCCGGCACGCAGACGGACTTCGACGGCAATTACGCCTTTTCTCAGATCGACACCGGCACTTATGCGGTGGAGGCCAGCTACGTGGGTTTTGCCAAAAAGCGGATGACGGATGTCAATGCCCGGGCAGGGAAGGCCAACCGGCTGGATATGGAAATGTCTGCCGAGGGCATCGTCCTGGAAACAATAGTGGTGTGCGGGTATAAAGTTCCTCTGGTGGAACGGGAAACCTGCTATTCCAACTGCTACATTACCAGCGAGCAAATCCGGAACCTGCCCACCCGCAACCTCAACGCCCTGGCCTCTGCCACTGCCTGCTGGGGCAGCCCAAAAGGGGCGGAAAACGATGGCGGCCAGGACATCCATATACGTAGCTGCCGCTCCTGCGATTGCGGTTATTATGTAGATGGCGTCCGCGTACCGTGCTGCCGGCCAACGGAATGCGAAGAACCCGAAGCCGCTCCGGCGCGCCCCCTCCCACCCGCCCTGCCGCCGATCCGGGCGAAATATTTCCCCAACCCCGCCGCCGGCCCGTTCTACCTGCGGCTGGAAGAGGGCATCAGCCGCCTGGCCATCCGCAACCCCGAAGGCAAGCTGATCCTGGAAACCGGGCAGCTCGATGTCGGCGACCACGAATTCAACGCCGAAAACTGGACACCTGGCCTGTATCTGCTGGAGTTGCATAAGGACCAGGAAGTAACCGTGGAGAAGCTGGTGGTAGGAAGGTAGTTCATGGTTTTACCGGTTCATGGGTTCATGGGCCAATGGCCCCCAAAACAATGCACCCATGCACCAGTGAACCCATGAACCAATACCCCCACTAAGCTCCCTTCCCTGGCATTTCCACCCTTGTCCGCGGCAGGCATTCCGGGTAGTTTTCCTGGATGAAGGAGATGAGCTGCTCGCGCATGTCGCAGCGCAGGTCCCAGGCGTCGGAGGCGTTGCGGGCGCTCATGAGGAAACGTACTTCCATAGCGTGGCGGTCCGAGTTGGTCACCTGGATGTTTTTGACGCGGCCGTCCCACTTTTCGTGCTGTTCGACCCTCTCGAAGTAGAACTCCCGGAGTGCTTTCAGCGGCAGGCGGTAATCGGTGTACAGGTAGACGTAGCCCAGGAGCTGGGCGGAGGTTCGGGTCCAGTTCTGGAAAGGCTTTTCGTTGAAATAGTTGAGGGGCACCACCAGCCGGCGTTCGTCCCAGATGCAGACGACGACGTAGGTGAGGGTGATCTCCTCGATCTTGCCCCACTCGCCCTCCACGATCACCACGTCGTCGATTCGGATGGGTTGGGTGAAAGCCAGCTGGAAGCCCGCCAGCAGGTTGGCGATCGATTTCTGCGCCGCCAGGCCGATGATGATGCCCGCCACCCCGGCCGAGGTCAGTAGCCCGGCGCCCAGCTCCCGCACCCGGTCGAACTGGAGAAGGATAAAGGCGATGACCACGATGATGACCACAAAGGTCATCACCCGCTTGATGTACTGGAACTGGGTGATGATCTTGCGCTCCTCCAGGTTGTCCTGCACGTCGATCCGGTAGCGGTCGCGCACCAGGTCGCTCACCACGTCCGCCACCTGCACCGTCAGGGCGCCGGCGGTTATGTACATCAGTATTTCCAGCAACAAGGTGATGCCCTCTACCTTTCCGGGCGGGATGCCGAAAGCAAAGGGGGCCGCCAGGGCGAACAGAATCGGGACCAGCCAGAGTACGGGCGCCCGAAGGTTGTCGTTGACGGACCGAAGCAGCAGGATGTCGCGCTTCCGGCCGTACCAGCGGAACAGCTTGAACGCCGTCCAGGCAACCAGAAAGCCGGCAACCGCCGCGCCTCCAAATAGCATCAGGAGCTTCAGCCACTCGGCTGCATTGTCGAATAATCCGGATAACATAGAAGGATGGTTTTCCTTCTGGAAGGCGAAAACCATCCGCTTTGTTCAGTACGGAAACATTTCCATGCATTTCCACACATTTCCATCCATTTCCATCCATTTCCATCCATTTCCATCCATTTCCATGTATTTCCATCCATTTCCATCCATTTCCATGTATTTCTATATATTTCCACAATTCCCCTCACACCGGAAAACTCCTCACCGCCATCCAGAGGAGCAGCAATAAAGAGGCCAGGACGAGCCAGAACCGAATATCCTTCCATACGGAAGAGGTCTTCTCATGAATCATGTTTTTCGGTTGTACGCGATTAGCAGAAAAAATTACAATTACGGATAAGGCGGGCTTTTTACGGGTATGTTTGTAAATGCCGTCGATTAGGGCAGGAGGCTATCCGGAAGGATGTTCCTTTCCGGCCCTATATGCCTTATTGCCATTACAAAGGCAAAAAGGATGCCATAGCATTTTTTTGTAATGTGTGAGGTTGTTTCCCGGCAATTCTCGTTTCAGGCTGCCAGACGGGTTATAACTCCGCTGCAATAAGTTTTCCCGAGGGACAAGTAGTGCATTTGCTCGCCCCGCCCCTTAGAGCATGTTTGGAGGTGGTGCTTTGGAAGCGAAAATGCCAGATTTGGGGTTCTCACAAGGTTCATTTTTTGGTGCATAGCCTAGCTACGGACCAAAAAATAACCGCCGTGAGGTTCCAAAA
>JAGFJD010000132.1 GCA_024102975.1 Phaeodactylibacter sp.
TCGGCCCAGTAACGACAGCGCCACTGTTCCTCACCGTCTTGACGATCTTCTCCGTAGACTTGTCTACGAGGTTGTGATCGTAAGACCGGAGCTTGATTCTGATTTTCTGATTCATGCCTTTTATTAATAAATAGTCGTTTGTTATTGGTTAAGCCGCTTGAGGCTTCGTACATCGTATATACTCCCGGGCGCGCTTGGCCCGTACATCGTACATCCTTACACTTTCACTTCGCCTTTGGCTTTCTCGATGATCTCCTTGGCGATGTTCGTCGGAGCTTCCGCGTAGCGGGCGAACTCCATAGTCGAGCTGGCGCGGCCGGAGGTGATTGTCCGCAGGGCAGTTACATAACCGAACATTTCGGACAGGGGCACGTCGGCCTGGATGGCTACGGCACCGCCGGAGCGGGGCTCCTGCCCTTTCGGCAGGCCGCGGCGGCGGTTGAGGTCGCCGATCACCGAGCCGGTAAATTCTTCCGGCGTTACGACTTCCAGCTTCATGATCGGTTCGAGGATCACCGGCTTGCACTTGGGCGCCGCTTCGCGGAAGCCTTCCTTGGCGCAGAGTTCGAAGGCTACCGGCTTGGAGTCGACCGGGTGCATGGAGCCGTCAAACACGCGGACTTTCATGCTGTCGATGTTGTAGCCGGCCAGGATACCGTTTTCCATCATGGCGGTGAAGCCGTCGCGGATCGGTTTCTGGTAGTTCTTGTCGATCGAACCGCCGACGATATCCCAGACAAACTGCAGCTTCACTTTGCCATCCTTGAACTCTTCGCTGTTGAGGAACTCCTGGTCTGCCGGGCCGATCTCGAATTGCATATCGGCAAACAAACCGGAACCGCCCGTCTGCTTCTTGAGGCGCTCGCGGTGTTGGACAGCGACGGTCAGCGCTTCTTTGTAGTTGACCTGCGGAGCGCCCTGGTTGACCTCAACCTTGAATTCGCGGCGGAGGCGGTCGACGATGATCTCCAGGTGCAGCTCGCCCATGCCGCTGATCACGGTCTGGTTGGTATCGTTATCATAACGCACGCGGAAAGTGGGGTCTTCCTCTGCCAGCTTGGCCAGGGCCATGCCCAGCTTGTCCAGGTCTTTCTGAGACTTGGGCTCGACGGCCAGGCCGATAACCGGGTCGGGGAAGGTCATGCTTTCCAGCACGATCGGCGCGCTCTCGTCGCAGATGGTATCACCGGTGCGCAGGTCTTTGAAGCCCACGGCGGCGGCGATGTCTCCGGCTTCGACGCGGTCGATCGGGTTTTGTTTATTGGAGTGCATCTGATACAAGCGGGAGATGCGCTCCTTCTTGTCAGAACGGGTATTCAGCACGTAGGAGCCGGCGTCGAGCGTACCGGAGTACACGCGGAAGAACGCCAGGCGGCCGACGTAAGGATCGGTCGCGATCTTGAATGCCAGGGCGGAGAAAGGTTCCTTCACGTCCGGGCGGCGCTTCTCTTCCTTGTCGGTCTTCGGGTTGACGCCGGTGATGGCCTCTACGTCAACCGGAGAAGGCATGTACGCGCAGACCGCGTCGAGAACGGCCTGAACGCCTTTATTCTTGAAAGCAGACCCGCACATCATCGGCACGATGCTCATGTCGATCACCGCAGCGCGGATAGCGGCGCGGATTTCGTCGGCGGAGATGGAATCGGGGTCTTCGAAGTATTTTTCCAGCAGGGTCTCGTCGTACTCGGCGACTGCTTCGAGCAGCTTTTCGCGGTACTCGGCGACGGTGTCCAGGAGGTCATCCGGAATAGGCACCACCTCATAGGTCATACCCATGTCGTGCTCGTTCCAGATGCGGGCCTCGTTGGAGATCAGGTCGACGACGCCCTTGAAGGTCTCCTCGGCGCCGATGGGCACCTGCAGGGGCACGGCATTGGCGCCCAGCTTTTCCTTCACGTCGTTGACGACGTTGAAGAAGTCGGCACCGGAGCGGTCCATTTTGTTGACAAACCCGATACGGGGTACTTTATAGCGGTTGGCCTGGCGCCAGACCGTTTCGGACTGTGGCTCGACGCCGGATACGGCGCAGAACAGCGCTACCACGCCGTCGAGTACCCGCAGGGAGCGTTCCACTTCCACGGTGAAGTCGACGTGGCCCGGGGTGTCTATTATATTAATGGTGTATTGCTGGTCTTTCCAGTTCCAGTTGGTCTTGGTAGCAGCCGAGGTGATGGTAATCCCCCGCTCCTGCTCCTGCTCCATCCAGTCCATCGTTGCGGCGCCGTCGTGGACTTCGCCGATCTTGTGGCTGATACCGGTGTAGAAAAGCACGCGTTCCGTCGTCGTCGTCTTGCCGGCGTCGATGTGAGCCGCAATACCAATATTTCGGGTTAACTTGAGATCTTTCTGTGCCATGACTATGCAGTCAGGATTTTATTGATTAAATGGTTGTTACAATCATTCCCTCATTTCTTATCCGCCGTAGCCTTGGCGAAGGCGGACATTCCTTCATTCCATATCCTTACACGCGGAAGTGAGCAAACGCCCGGTTGGATTCCGCCATCTTGTGGGTATCTTCCTTGCGCTTCACGGCGCCGCCTTCGCCTTTGGCGGCGGCCATAACCTCTGCCGCCAGTTTGTCGGCCATCCCTTTGCCGCTGCGCTGGCGGGAGAACTTGATCAGCCACTTCATCCCGATGGACACTTTCCGCTTGGCGCGGATTTCGGTCGGGATCTGGAAAGTGGCCCCGCCGATGCGGCGGCTGCGGACTTCCACCTGCGGCATGGCGTTATTCAGCGCTTTCTTCCACATCGCGTGCTCGTCCTGCTTGGTGCGCTCCTTGATGATGTCCATAGCATCGTAGAAGATACGCAGCGCGATCGTCTTTTTGCCTTGCCACATCATGTGGTTGACAAACTGGGTCACCATCTCGTCCCCGTAGCGGGGATCCGGCTGAATAACTCTAAGTTTAGGCTTTCTCTTTCTCATTACTCTTTATCCGAATTAGAGGTTTCGCAATTGGATTGAAACATAATTATTATTATGCTAGCTCTTCGGGCGCTTGGCGCCGTAGCGGGAGCGGGACTGCAGGCGGCCTTCCACGCCGGCGGTATCCAGTGCGCCGCGAACGATGGTGTACCGCACTCCCGGCAGGTCTTTCACCCTTCCTCCGCGCACCAGCACGATGGAGTGTTCCTGCAGGTTGTGCCCTTCGCCCGGGATGTAGCAGATGACTTCCAGGCCATTGGTCAGGCGCACCTTCGCAACCTTACGCAGAGCGGAGTTTGGCTTCTTCGGCGTCGTCGTGTACACTCTGGTACAAACGCCGCGCTTCTGCGGGCATCCGTCCAGCGCACGAGATTTGCTCTTCGTTACCACTTTTTTCCTGCCCTTGCGTACAAGTTGATTAATAGTAGGCATCTTTTTCTTCGTGATTTAGTCTGTATAACAATGCTTTATCAACAACATAGGAATACCTTGCTCAAAAAGCGATTGCAAAGGTATAGCTTTTTTCCCTAAATCCAAAAGCCCGTTTTAAAATTATTGTGCGGAGCGGATACTTTCAAGTGGCCGCCTGGAAGCTGCGCCGCGCTGAAGGTTGGAGGCTTCGGCAAGCAATCAAATTTTCTATGCCTACAGGCGGCCTTCGCCAAATATTGCCTCCTGAGGCGGCGGCGCACGGAAAATTTCCGGGCGGTGCCTTTTTTGCGGCGCTGATCCACGGTTGTTTTGTTATAAACGCAGCTTCGACGAGTGGACTGTACTTGAACGATACGTCCATACGCACCAGATGAATCTGGCGCGTCCGAAGCCGCTCGTCGAACGCTCGAACGCTCGTCGAAGTCTCCAGACTTCGATGATTATCCCATCTTTTTCGTACTTTAGCCCCCAAAACACCCACACCCAAAGCCGCCGCTCATGTACGTTTCCCCCATAAGCTACCAATCCCGTTACGAAGTGCGCACCTACGAGATCGACAGCCGCAAGCGCATGACCATCCCCGCCCTGGTCCGCCTGATGCAGGAAGCCGCTATGCAGAACGTCATCGAACTCGGGCTGTCGGTCTGGGACCTGGAACCCGAACACATCTCCTGGGTGCTGATGCGCAAGCAGCTGCGCGTCCACCGCCTGCCCAGGCTCGGAGAGCGCATCCTGGTGATGACCTGCCCGGCCGGCTTTGAGCGCCTGTTCACCTACCGGGATTATAAAGTGTATGGGGAGAATGAGGAACTCCTGGCCGCTTCCGCCTCCACCTGGCTGCTGATGGATACCCAAAGCCGCAGCATGGCCCCCATCCCGGACCACATCCTCGCCTTCCGGGAAAAAATGCCGCCGCCGGAGCAATGCCTGCCCCGCCCCGGCGGCCGCCTGCCCCGATTCGGGGAAGCCCGGTCCGCCAAAGAGTTCGAAGTCAACTGGCACGACCTGGACTTCAACGAGCACCTCAACAATACCTTATATATACAGTGGCTGCTCGAACCCCTGCCGGGCCCCGTCCTGGAAAACGGCCGCCTCCGACAGCTCGACATCAACTACCGCGCTGAATGCCAGTGGCAGGACCACGTGCGCGCCGAAGTACACCCTCTGGAGGAAGAAGGGCAATTCCTGCACCGCCTGGTGCGTACCGAGGACGGGAAGGAACTGGCGGTAGCGAGGACGGAGTGGGGGTGAAAAGTGTAAAAGTGCGTGAGTGTAAGGGTGTAAAGGTGCGGCGGCAATCAGCAGGCAGCCCCATCGTGCCTCCTTTACACATGTCCACGTTTACACCTTTAGAGCTTGTTTGGAGGTAGTGCTTTGGCAGCGAAAATGGCTGATTTTGGGTTCTCATGAGGCTCATTTTTGGCCTCATAGCAGCGCTACGAGGCCAAAAATAGCCGAAATGAGGTTCCAGAAGCTGCCATTTGCAGCCCAAATGACTACCTCCAAACAAGCTCTTACACTTTCAGATGCCCCCATTCGCGCTCCTCACCATCTCATCCAACTGGTTCAGAGAAAACTCCCCCTGCGAATAAGCCACCAGTTTGATCAATGGCAGGTCGCGGACGTGCGCCTCCATCATGGCCAGGGCCTCTTTGTCTTCCGGTTTGCCGCCGTGGTATTGCCACACCCGGGACATCATGGCTTCCATGGTTTCAGCCGAGCGGGGGTGGCGGAGCCAATCGCCGATCGGGGTGTAGCGGTTGAAGGGGGCAAAGGGCTGCTCTCCGGTTTGCAGTTCGATGGATTGCTCCAGGCGAATATCGCGGCTGGAAGCGCCAGCCATGATGTAATAGATGCCGCTCTCGGCTACCCAGGCGCCGGCAGTGGGGTCGTAATAGGCGAAATCCCGCCGGTTCAGGTGAAAGATGACCTCCTTTTGTGCGCCCGGCTCCAATGGCACCTTGGCAAAGGCCCGCAGTTCCTTTTCCGGCCGCTGCAGCCGGCAGCCTTCCTGCCGGACGTAGAGCTGCACAACCTCCTGGCCGGCCCGTTTGCCACTGTTGTGAACCCACACCCGGACCGTAATGTGGAGTTCCTCGCCGAGGGCGGACTCGCTTATTTTCATGCCGGAATATTCAAAATTGGTGTAGGACAACCCGTGCCCGAAGGCAAACAGGGGCTCGATGGCCTTGGTATCGTAATAGCGATAGCCGATAAAGATACCTTCTCCGTAGTGGACCTTGCCGTTGGCGCCGGGCCAGTTGAGGTAGGCGGGGTTGTGTTCCTGGCGCTGCGGGAAGGTTTCCGGAAGCTTGCCGGACGGGTTTACTTTTCCGGACAGGATATCGGCCACGGCGCCGCCGCCGCCCTGTCCGGCCAGCCAGCCTTCCAGAATCCCTTTTACATCGCGGTGCCAGGGCATGCCGACGGCGGAGCCGTTGGTAAGCACTACGGCCGTGTTGGGCTGAACGCCGGCCACTGCTTCCACCAGGGCATTGTGCGCCGGCGGCAGGCTGATGTGGCGGCGGTCGAAGCTTTCCGATTCGTACTGAGAGGGCAGGCCGACAAATACGATGGCCGCTTCCGCATCCCGGGCCGCCCGGCAGGCCTCGTCGATAAGCTCCCGGCTGATCTTGTCCGGATCCTCATAGCCCGGGGCGTAAGCGAGGTTGTCGAAATGCCCTTGAAGCGCCTCCCAGGCGTTATCTATCCGGGTAGGGACAACCTGCGAGCTGCCGGCGCCCTGAAAACGGGGTTCTTTGGCGAAACGGCCGATCACCGCAACGGAGGTTTCCGCCGGCAGGGGCAGGATATCCTCCTCGTTCTTGAGCAACACCATGCATTCGGCGGCAGCGCGGCGGGCCAGCTCATGATGCCGGGCATATTCCAAAGAAAGGCCTTCCTTCCGGGAAGCGCCGGCCAGCAGGATAACCGCCAGCAATTCTTCCACCACCTCATCCAGGCGGGCTTCGGAGAGCTCGCCGGTGCGGACGGCCTCCACGATCTTGCGGTCATGGTATCCGCCGGTGGCGGGCATTTCCAGGTGGAGGCCGGCCCGGATACCTTCCACCCGGTCATTGACGGCGCCCCAGTCGGTCATGACAATGCCCTTGTAGCCCCACTCTGTCTTCAGTATCTGGTGAAGCAGGTACGGATGTTCGGAGGCATAGGTGCCGTTGACCTTGTTGTAGGCGCACATTACCGTCCAGGGGCGGCCCTTTTCCAGGGCGATCTCAAAGGCAGGCAGGTAGATTTCCCGGAGGGTGCGCTCGTCAACTTCAGCATTGATGTACATCCGGCCGTGTTCCTGGTTATTGACCGCAAAATGTTTCAGGCAGGCGCCTACCCCTTCGCTCTGCACGCCGCGGATAAAAGCTGCGGCCAGTTCGCCAGCCAGCGCCGGGTCTTCGGCAAAATATTCGAAGTTGCGCCCGCCCAGCGGCGACCGCTTCATGTTGACGCCCGGCGCCAGCAGCACCTGCACGCCCTGCTCCTGGCACTCCCGCCCAATGGCCTGCCCCACCTCGTAGGCCAGTTTGGCATCCCAGGAAGCCCCCAGGGCAGAAGCCGTAGGGAAACAGGTGGCGGGCAGGCTGTTTCCCAGCCCGCCCTCGCCGCCGGCCGGCGCCTTGCGCAGGCCGGTCGGCCCGTCGGCCAGCCAGATGGAAGGGATGCCCAGGCGTTCTACCGGCTTGGTAGACCAGATGTCCTGCCCCGAACACAGGCCGGCTTTTTCTTCCAGGGTCATCTGCTGTACGAGGCTGCGGGCTTTGTCGCGGTATTCTTTCATCATAATGAAGGGTTTTGAAGAACTGCCAACATAGGGATAAATTGGCAGACCGGGAATAACCCCGCGCAAATTATCCTTTATTTCAACAGCTTCTTATGGTAGAAGTATTCTCAGCCCCATCGTGGCAGCACCCGACCCGAATAATTCCGCTCTCCGCCCCGTCTTCCTGATAGCTATCGGGATCGCTCTTCCGGGCAAGCTTCCGACTTCCCCCTCACCCCGCCAGCTCGCAGCTCTCCTCGTCCAGCTCCGTTTCGATGGTGTAGTGGGAGAAGGGGTAGTTTTTAAGGATGTCTTTCATCTGCCGTTTGGCCTCCAGGATTTGCCCGAAGGTTTCGATGTCTTCCAGCACGACGTGGGTAGTGAAGACGTGGTGTTCCCCTTCCAGCGACCAGAGGTGGGTGTGGTGAAGGGAGGCCACATGGGGCACGGCGAGCAGTTGCCGCTCGATGTCCCCGGCCGAAACGCCTTCCGGCACGCCCTGCAGGAAGAGGTGGAGGGTATCCCGGAGGCGGCGCACCACATTATACAATATATATATGGTGATGGCCAGGCTGAGGACCGGGTCGAGGTAATGGATATCTTTAAACAGGAGCACGATGGCCACTACCAGCACCGCCGCCCAGCCGAGCACGTCTTCCAGGAGGTGCCAGGAGACGACCCGCTCGTTCATCGTCCTGCCGCTGCTCAGTTTCCAGGCGGCGTAGCCATTGACCGCTACGCCCAGGATGGCGAAGAGCACCATACCCTGGGCATTGGAGTGCTGGGGCGCCAGGATGCGCCCGACGGCCTCGTAGATGATGTACACCGAGCCGCCAATGAGCACCAGGCTGTTGATGAGGGCCCCGAGCAGGGAAAAACGCCGGTAACCGAAGGAGTACTGCTCGGTACGCCCTTGTTTCGACTTGCGGTCGAGGTACCAGGAAAGGCCCAGGGAGAAGCTGTCGCCCAGGTCGTGCAGGGCGTCGGAGAGGATGGCCACGCTGTTGGTCAGCAGGCCGCCGATGACTTCCAGGACGGTGAAGGCCAGGTTGAGGAAAAAGGCGATGGTGAGGCTGCGGCCGGAGTGCTGGTGGTGGTGTGGCATATTAATTTTTTCTGGTGATTTTGGTTGGAGGGGGATAGGTGGAAATACGTGGAAATATATGGAAATACGTGGAAATACGTGGAAATACATCACAGGCTCCCCACGGCGGTTAACTGCCTAAAAGTAAGGAACTGAGCGGTGCAACGCAATTGCAACAATACTCCACCCTTTTGGAACAATAGTGGGCGCAGGGCCTGACAAAAGCCGGCACCTTTGTATTGTTCGTTTAACCTAAAAAAACTTCTGACATGAATACCTCCTCCGTTTCCAGCAAAAGCATCCTGTTCCAACCGGCAAAACGGATTTTCTCGGCCCTGTATGGCTGCGCCGCTTACCTGGCCGAATCCTTCCTGCAGTGGGTAGAAGCCGGGTATCCTGAAGAAGCTGCCGGCAGGGAACCGGCCGAAGGAGATGAAGAGGGCATGCCGGAGGATATGGCCGTGCCTAACATTTATTTCTTCCCTTATTTTTATCTGTAGACCGAATCCCGGTTGCCCCGGGCGTCAAACTCATTTTGCCGTTCTTTCACAACCCATATTTAATACTACTGTGTTGCTTTGTGTTAAGTTAACAAAGCAATTTTAAATACATGAACATATATTCAAATATTTGAGCTAAAAAGCCTTATTTTCAATTCAGGCATGTTCAATTGTTTATTACCTTTTCCTCCATAACAGAATGGCGGCAAATGATACAGCTCGGCCTTCGGCAAAACTGGAAGCAATTCACCCTCCTGGTGATCATCAACGCCTTCGTCGGCGGCATGGTGGGCCTGGAGCGTACTATACTGCCGGAGATCGCCGGGGCGGATTTCGGCATTGCCGCGAAAACGGCCGTCCTCTCCTTTATCGTGGTTTTCGGCATCACGAAAGCCATTACCAACTATTACACCGGGGCCCTGGCCGATAAGGTGGGCAGAAAGAACCTGCTCACGCTGGGCTGGCTGATCGCCCTGCCCGTGCCTCTGCTGCTGATCTGCGCCCCGGCCTGGAGCTGGGTCATTTTCGCCAACATCCTGCTCGGCATCCACCAGGGGCTGTGCTGGTCGAGCACGGTGGTAATGAAGATCGACCTGGTGGGGGAAAAAGACCGGGGCCTGGCCATGGGCCTGAACGAATCGGCCGGCTACCTGGCGGTGGGCGCCGTGGCCTTCCTCACCGGCTGGATCGCAGCGGAATACGGCCTCCGCCCCTATCCTTTCTACCTGGGCATCGGCTTTGCCGTTGCCGGCCTGCTGGGCAGCTGGTTGCTGGTGAAAGATACGGAGCATCACGTGGCGCTGGAGGCAGGGCAGAGCCAGGCGCCGCCGTTGAAAAATGTGTTCCGGGAAACCACCTGGAAGAACCCCAACCTGGGCTCGGTCACCCAGGCCGGGCTGGCCAACAACCTCAATGACGGCATGGTGTGGGGGGTGCTGCCCATGCTGCTGGCCGCCCATGGTTTCGGGCTGGAAGATACCGGCAAAATCGTCGCCCTCTATCCCATCGTCTGGGGGCTGGGGCAGTTGCCGGCCGGCAAGCTGGCCGACCATCTCGACAAAAAGAAAATGCTGTTCTGGGGGATGCTGCTACAGGGCTGCACCCTCCTTTTGATGGCCTTCGCGCTTACCTTTGCTCAATTCGCCGCGCTCTCCGTCCTGTTGGGGGCGGGCACCGCCATTGTATACCCGACCTTTCTGGCGGCCATCGCCGATTATTCCCCTCCCCGGCAGCGGGCGGAAAGCATCGGCGTTTTTCGCCTGTGGCGGGACCTGGGCTACGCCATCGGCGCCCTGCTGTCCGGCGTGGTGGCAGACGTGCTGGGGCTGGGCTGGGCAGTTGGGGTGATCGGAGTGTTGACCGTTCTATCGGCCGGAATTATTCAGGTGAGGATGGGGGATAAACCGCAGAGTTGAAAATTTTGCGGGTTTGGGGTTTACCCTTCAACCACACCTGTCCTTTCCTTCCTGCTGCGCCGGCGGACAGGCTACCGAACCGCAGGAACAGAACACGCAGCAATCTCCCTCCCGGGGCGAAGAATCGCCCGGCAGTTCTCGCATGAGTTTTTTATGTCATATTTCCTTCCTAAAATTAATGTATATACAAATGTTGTTTAAACACTGAATTTTTGCTATTATTGCACCTGAAACCGTTTTCGGAAAATGCTTCACTAAAAAAGCTGCAAAATGGACCGCAAGAACTTTCTGAAAAAGGCAGCCCTGGGAACAGCTGCCGCACTGACGGGAAATTCCCTGTTGAAGGCCAACAGCCGGCCGGAAAAGAGCACTTATGACAAGCTTATGGAACAAGTCGGTTTCAACCACTTACCCAACAAAGAGATCAAAGGCATGAAAACCGTATTGCACAAGGCCTCCACCCGCGGCCACGCCGACCACGGCTGGCTGAACACCCACCACTCCTTCAGCTTCGCCAACTACTACAACCCGGAAAGGATGCACTTTGGCGTATTGCGGGTGCTGAACGACGACGTCGTCGCCCCCGGGCGCGGGTTCGGGCGGCACCCTCACGACAATATGGAGATCATCTCCATCCCCCTGGAAGGCGACCTGGAACACAAGGACAGCATGGGCAACGTAGCCGTGATCAAACAGGGCGACGTGCAGGTGATGAGCGCCGGCACGGGCATCTACCACAGCGAATACAACAAGAACAAGGATCAGAATGTGAAATTCCTGCAGATCTGGCTCTTTCCCAACAAACGGAACGTCACGCCCCGCTACGATCAGATCACGCTCGGGGCGCAAAACCTGAAGAACCGGTTCAGCCAGATCCTCTCCCCCAACCCCGATGACGAGGGAGTTTGGATCCACCAGAATGCCTGGTTCCACATGGGCAACCTGGAAAAGGGCATTGAACTGCCCTATGCCATCAAGGCGCCGGGCAATGGCTTGTACGCCTTCGTCATCAAGGGCGACATCACCATCGCCGGGCAAAGCCTAAGCGAGCGGGACGGCTTCGGCATCTGGGATACGGAGCAGGTAACCGTCAAAGCGGACAGTGACGCCAAGGTGTTGCTGATGGATGTACCGATGCAGATGGGGTGATGGGCCAGCCACTGGTAAATTTAAAGTGAGGTTTGAGGTCAAGGCTGAGGCTGAGAGCAAGAGATGGCCGCCGCAACCCCGGCATTCTCTGGCAAGTATGCCTCAAGCCTGGCTTGCCGTAGACTCCCGTCCGCCAAGGTTCTCAACCTT
>JAGFJD010000326.1 GCA_024102975.1 Phaeodactylibacter sp.
GCTTTTGGAACCTCACTTTGCCATTTTTCCGCCCCGTAGCGCTGCTATGGGGCGGAAAAATGCCTTCGTGAGAACCCAAAATCTGACATTTTCGCCTCAAAAGCACCACCTCCAAACATGCTCTCACCCTGAAGATGCGCGCAACCTGATATTTCAGCAACAAAATAATACATCTATGAACATCAAGATATTCTGGCTGTGCCTGTGTACAGTGCTTATACCCTTCTGCTATGCATCTTCCCAAAGTGTCTACCGCCCCGGCGATACCATCCGTTTTCGGGTCGACGGCGTATGCGGCATGTGTGAGGAGCGCATCGAAAATGCGGCGCTCGGTACGGTTGGCGTCCGTTTTGCCGACTGGGACATTCCATCCAAAATCCTGACGGTGACTTTGTCTCCGGAGCCTTTTGACGAGGCCGCCCTGCACCGGAATATCGCCGGCGTAGGCCACGACACCGAAAAGAGGAATGCTCCGGACGAGGCGTACGAAGCGCTGCACGCCTGTTGCAAGTACCGCAGCGAGGCGGTCCGCAACGCCCACCGGGTAGAAGGCAATACCGTGCGGGCTTATCTGGGTGGCACTGTCTACGAGGCGGAAGGCAAAGGCCGGGGAATACCCCTTCCCGGCGCCAACATCAGCTGGCTGGGTGCCGGCGAAGGCACCTTTACCGATGAAAAGGGGCGGTTTGAATTGCCGCTGATAGCTCAAAGTGAACAGGTGGTGATCAGCTTCGTTGGTTTTGGCACGGATACCATACAGGTGAAGGAAGATTTCGACCTGGTGATCGTCCTGCGTACCGGCACCCTGCTGAACACCGTGGAGGTAACCTATCGCCCCCGCACTACGGAGACCTCTTTTATCGACCCAATCAAGGTGCAGAAGATCGGGGAGAAAGAGCTGATGAAAGCCGCCTGCTGCAACCTGTCGGAGAGCTTCGAGACGACCCCTTCCGTCGACGTTTCCTTCACCGATGCCGTGACCGGCGCCCGGCAGATCGAGATGCTGGGCCTGGCCGGCCCCTACGTGCAGATCACCCGGGAGAACATGCCCGATGTCCGGGGGCTGTCAGCTATCTACGGCCTGACCTATACGGCGGGCCCCTGGGTGGAGGGCATACAGGTCAGCAAAGGCATGGGCTCTGTCGTCAACGGCTTTGAGAGCATTGCCGGGCAGATCAACGTAGAGCTTCGCAAGCCGGAGCGCAGCGACCGCCTCTACCTCAACCTCTACGGCAACCAGATGGGGCGCCTGGAAGGCAACCTCAACCTCAGCCAGCCGGTCGGTGAACGTTGGTCCTCGGGCCTTTTGCTGCACGCCCGGAACCAGAAAATGGTTAAAGAGATCGACCGCAACGACGACGGCTTTATGGATATGCCCCGGGCCGAGCAGTACATCGCGGTGAACCGCTGGAAATACAACGGCGGCAACGGGCTGGAAGCCCAGTTCGGCGTCAAGGGCGCTTACATTGATGACATTAGCGGCCAACACGGTTTTGACCCGGGCGACCACAACGGCCATGCCCACCATTGGGGCGCCCGCATCACCACCCGCCGGATGGAGGGATGGTTCAAGATGGGCAAGGTATTTGCCGGCCGGCCCGGCACCAGCCTGGGGTTCCAGCTGTCGGGCCTCTATCACGATCAGGACGCTTTCTTCGGCCTGCGCAATTACGATGCGGAGCAGGGGTCGGCCTACGCCAACCTCATCTACCAGGGCCTGATCGTGGATACGCGCCACCGGTTTAAAACGGGCGCCAGCTTCCATTGGGACCAGTACGACGAACAACTCGCCGCCGACGTCTTTACCCGCGACGAGTGGGCGCCGGGCGTTTTCTTTGAGTATACTTATCAGCCGTCGGAGCAGTTCACGGCCGTTGCCGGGCTGCGGGCCGACCGCCACAACCTGTTTGGGGCCTTCTTTACCCCCAGGCTCCACCTGCGCTATGCCCTGAACGAAACAGCCGTATTGCGCGCTTCTGCCGGACGGGGGCAACGCACCGCCAGCATCATCGCCGAAAACATCGGCGCTCTGGCTTCCGCCCGGGATATCGTGATCCACTCCGAAGATAACGGCAAACCTTACGGGCTGGATGCCGAAGTGGCCTGGAACTACGGCCTGAATTTCACGCAGGATTTCAGGCTGGCGGGCCGCGACGGAGCGCTCAGCCTCGATGCATATTACACCAGCTTCGAAAACCAGATTCTGGCAGATTACGACCAGGATCCCCGCGCCCTGCACTTCTACAACCTGCCCGGCAACTCCCGCTCCGCCAGCCTGCAGGCCCAGGTGGATGTGGAAGCTTTGCCCCGCTGGGACGTACGCCTGGCCTATCGTTTCAATGACGTCCGGGCCGACTACCAGGGCGGGGAACTGCAAAAGCCGCTGATCTCCCGCCACCGGGCGTTCATCAACACTGCCTACCATACCCCCAGCCGCTGGAAGTTCGACTTTACTTTGAACTGGCAGGGTGCCAAACGCATCCCTTCCACTGCCGCCAACCCTCCGGAATTCCAACGGCAGGATTATTCTCCCGATTTCCTGCTGGCCAACGCCCAGGTGAGCAAAGAATGGAACAAAAATTTCGAAATTTACCTCGGTGCCGAAAACCTGTTCAACTTTATTCAATCTGATCCCATTATTTCGAACGAGAACCCGTTCGGGCCGTACTTCGACAGCTCCCTGGCCTGGGGGCCGGTGTTCGGGAGAAATGTTTATATGGGATTGCGGTACAGGATCGGGAGGGAGGAGTAGGGGGCGGGCCGTTTCGGCTCCGCTCAACGGCCCGCGGCCCGCGAACCGCGAATACCGAATATTCTCCCCCCATAATGCATCCAACTCCTGGGAGGAACCGTAAAAATTTAGTAACTTGAAATTTCGTTTCGGAGAAATCGTTTATCAGTGATGAGCGATAAAAATAAATAGTACAGACGACGAAACATGAAGCAGTACGTTCTCATTGGCGTCAGCTCGCTTTTCAGCGCCTTGCTGGCCATCATGATCTACCGGTTCTTTGACGAGCCGAGAGAAGTAATCATTCGCGAGACGGTACCGGCCCGGTATACCAACTTCGACCCGATGGATGTCAGCAAGCAACGCATTTTTCTCTCTTCTTCCCCTACGGATTTTATTGCTGCGGCAGAATCCGTGACGCCGGCGGTGGTGAATATCAAGACCGTACAGGGCGGCGGCGGCTTCGACTTTTGGGGTGGCAACAGCCTGGGGGCCGCTTCCGGTTCGGGCGTTATCATTTCTCCGGACGGGTTTATCGTCACCAACAACCACGTGATCGAGGACAGCGACGACATCGAGGTGACCCTCAACGACAAACGGGAATTCAGCGCCGAGCTGATCGGTACCGATCCCTCCACCGACCTGGCCCTGATCAGGATCAAAGGCAAGGGCCTGCCTTACCTGGAATTCGGCAATTCCGATTCCCTGCGCGTCGGGGAATGGGTGGTTGCGGTGGGCAACCCGTTCAACCTGGAATCTACCGTGACGGCGGGCATCGTCAGCGCCAAGGGCCGCAGCATCGACATCCTGGAGGGCCAGGACCGAATCGAGTCGTTCATCCAGACCGACGCCGCCGTCAACCCCGGCAACAGCGGCGGCGCCCTGGTGAACACCAACGGCGAGCTCATCGGTATCAATACGGCCATCATCACCCGCTCGGGCCGGTATGAGGGCTATTCCTTTGCCGTCCCCGCCAACCTGGCCCGCAAGGTGATCCGCGACCTTAAAGACTTCGGCGTCGTGCAGCGGGGCATCCTCGGCGTTTTCATCGACGAAGTCACCAGCGAACGGGCCCGGGAACTGGGGCTGGATGCCGTAGAAGGGGTATTCGTCACCCGGGTGACGCCCGGCAGCGGCGCCGACGACGCCGGCATGCGCAAAGGCGACGTCATCGTCGGCATCAATGGGGTGATCACCAAAACCTTGCCGGAGATGCAGGAACAGCTGGGCCGCTACCGCCCCGGAAACAGCGTGACGGTAGACTTCATCCGCAACGGCAAAAAACAAACGGCCAACGTCCTGCTGAAAAACAAAAGCAACAGCACCGCCCTGGTCACGGAAAAGAACGCCGACGTGCTCACCAACCTGGGCTTCGAGCTGCGCGAGCTCACCCGCGAAGAACGCCGCCGCCTCAAGACGGACGGCGTCAAGGTGATCAGCATCTACCGCGGCAGCCGCATCGAACGCACCAATATGGACCCGGGCTTCATCATCACCAAGATCGACAACAAACCGGTGGAGTCCGTCGACGCCCTGGTGGAAGAATTGGGCAAGGCCAGCGGTAAGGTGATGCTGGAAGGGGTGTATGAAAGCTATCCGGGAGAATACTACTACGCCTTTCCAATCGAATAGCGCTCGTCGAAGTCTCCAGACTTCGACGATGCAACGATGCAATCTCCAGACTTCGACGATGCAATCTCCAGACTTCGACGATGCACGCCTCCAGACTTCGACGATGCACTTTTCCACTTTCTACCTTCCTTTTCGTATTTTTGCCCGCGCCGCGCTCGTCGAAGTCTCCAGACTTCGACGCCAAACGCGCCACACGTCGACGCCGCGCCCCTTTCAACAACAAGCTAACCAAATATGGCCAAAATCAACATCGAACAAAGCAAGAACGACGACCACATGAAGCTGCTCCTCTCCCGCATGAACCACCGGCTGGAGAAAATCCATAAGGGAGGAGGAGAGCGCCGGATCGAAAAGCAGCACAAGCAAGGCAAGATGACCGCTCGCGAGCGCATCGAATACCTCATCGACAAAGACAGCCCGGTGCTGGAAATCGGCGCATTTGCCGGTTTTGAGATGTACAAGGACTACGGCGGCTGCCCGGCCGGCGGCGTGGTGGTGGTGATCGGCTATGTCAGTGGCCGGCAGTGCGTGATCGTGGCCAATGACGCGACGGTCAAGGCCGGCGCCTGGTTTCCCATTACCGGCAAGAAGAACCTGCGCGCCCAGGAGATCGCCATGGAAAACCGCCTGCCCATCATCTACCTGGTGGACAGCGCCGGGGTGTTCCTGCCTATGCAGGACGAGATTTTTCCCGACAAAGAACACTTCGGCCGCATCTTCCGCAACAACGCCCGCATGTCGAGCCTGGGCATCCCGCAGATCGCCGCCATCATGGGCAGCTGCGTCGCCGGCGGCGCCTACCTGCCTATCATGTCCGACGAGGCCCTCATCGTAGAAGGCACCGGCTCCATCTTCCTGGCCGGGCCCTATCTGGTCAAGGCCGCCATTGGAGAGAGTGTGGATAAGGAAACCCTGGGCGGCGCTACTACCCAGAGCGAGATTTCCGGCGTAACAGACTACAAAATGCCGGATGACCAGACGTGCCTGGACACCGTCCGCGGCCTGATGGACAAGATGGGCCACTTCCCTAAAGCGGGCTTCGACCGGGCGGAACCCGCGCCGCCGAAAGAAGACCCTGCCGGGATTTACGGCCTGTTCCCGTTCGAAGGCAATAAACCTTATAAGACAGCAGAGATTCTCAGGCGGCTCGTCGACGACTCCCAACTTACCTACTACAAAAACGGCTACGGCAAGACCATCATCTGCGCCTATGCCCGCATCGATGGCTGGTCTGTCGGCATCGTGGCCAACAACCGCGAGGTGGTGAAAACGGCCAAGGGGGAGATGCAGTTCGGTGGCGTCATCTACTCCGATTCGGCCGACAAGGCCACCCGATTCATTATGAACTGCAACCAGAAGAAGATTCCTCTGGTCTTTTTGCACGACGTGACCGGCTTTATGGTAGGCACCCGCTCCGAGCACGGCGGCATCATCAAGGACGGCGCCAAGATGGTCAACGCAGTGGCCAACTCTACCGTGCCCAAATTCAGCATCGTGATGGGCAACTCCTACGGCGCCGGCAACTACGCCATGTGCGGCAAAGCCTACGACCCCCGCCTGATCGTCGCCTGGCCCACCGCCAGGATCGCCGTCATGGGGGGCGACCAGGCAGCCAAGGTGCTGCTGCAGATACAGGCCTCCGCTATGAAAGCCCAGGGCAAAGAGCTGACCGAAAAAGAAAAAGAAGAGCTGCTGACAGAAATCCGGGGCCGCTACGAAGACCAGACCACGCCCTACTACGCCGCCGCCCGCCTCTGGGTGGACGCCATCATCGACCCGCTGGAGACGCGCCAGGCGATCTCCATGGGCATTGAGGCGGCGAATAATGCGGAGGTGGAAAGGTTTAATCCGGGGGTGATACAGACGTAGGGTAAGGAAGAAAATGGGAGGCGGGCAATTCAGAAAACAGCCCGGCTAGTGGCCAGGCGACTTCCCGCTTTCGCATTGCTTCAGCGGGCGGAGAAAGTTCGCCTGGCCACTAGTAGTCTGTCAAGGTATAAATGTCGGGTAAGGTGTCAGCGGATTTTGGCTCAGATCAAGAAGCCCCCGGAGCCTGGTAGCCTTAGCTACCAAGGCGAGGAGGCGACGCAGAGCTGGGGCAAAAGACGCCACAGATTACCCGACATTTATACCTTGACAGACTACTAGCCGGATTTTCACTTTCCTGCAAAAACCCAATACTCCCACGGTTCCATTTCCAGCGGCCGGCCGGCGGACAATTCGTACTCCTGGCCGGTGAAATAGTCGTTATACACTCCTGAAACACTGGCATCCGTTAAATGGAATTCCTGCCGTTCGCCTGAAAAATTCAGGATGCCGATCACCGTATTATCCCCTTTCACCCGTTTGAACCCATAAATATCCGGATCGGCATTGATCCGTTGCGGCATGGCGCCGTATTCGCCGGCCCACAGCGCGGGGTTATCCGCCTTCAGGGCTACGAGCTTTTGGTAAAAAAGCTGCAGGCCCCCCGGGCCGCTCCAGTCGATGGTGTCCTTGTCGAAAAAGCGGAGGCGCTTGTCCAGGCCGGCTTCCTGGCCGCTGTAGAGCATGGGGATGCCGTAGGCGGTGAAGATGAAGGTAGCGAAAGTTTGGTGGCCTTCGCCGTAGCGCTCGAAAACGGTGCCCTGCCAGGCGTTCTCGTCGTGGTTGGTGATGATGGTCATGCGGAAGGCCTTCTGGCCGTACTGGTGGAGGTCGTTCATGATCCAGTGGTGGAGGCTGTCGGCGTTGGCCTTGCCTTTGGCCACTTCGTTCGTCAGGTGCATGAGGCCCCAGGCGTAGGTGGCGTCAAACTCCAGGTGCATGCGGGCCTCGTCCCACTCGGCCAGCCAGAACAAATCCCGGATGGAATCCAGGGCAGCGGTGGCTTCCTCCCAGAAGTAGAGGGGAATTTCGTGGCCGGCATGGTCGCAGCGGAAACCGTCGATGGCGGTGCTGTCCACCCAGAATTTCATAGCTTGGATCATGGCGGCCCGGGTGGCGGGGTTGGTGTGGTCGAGCAGGGCGATGTCGGTCCAGTCGGCTTCGTAGATGATGTTGCCCAGGCTGTCTTTGGCGTAGTATTCGGGGTGGGCTTTCGTCCAGGGGTGGTCCCAGGCAGTGTGGTTGGGCACCCAGTCGAGGATGACGGACAGGCCCAGTTCGTGGGCGTTGTCGACGAGGTTATTGAAATCATCAAGCGTGCCGAATTCTTCGTTGACGGCCGTATAATCCCGGACGGCGTAGTAGCTGCCCAGCGTCCCTTTCCGGTTTTCGATGCCAATGGGCTGTACGGGCATGATCCAGAGCATCTGTACGCCCATGCCCTTCAGGCGGGGCAGGTCTTTGATAAAGGCGTTGAGGGTACCCTCCGGAGTGTGCTGGCGGATATTGACTTCGTAGATGGTTCCGGGAGCTGTTTTTTCGGGGAAAGAGATAGAGGCGGCCGCGTTTTCTGCAGGAATAGGTCTGGAATTGCAGGCAGCGGCAAGGATTGCAGCTGTAAAAAATAAAGAAGTGTGGTTCTTCATGTTTTGCTGGTATAGTGAGTGGTGCTTTGACAAGTAGCAAATTAATTAAATCATGACAATATACCCTTTTTTGGTAAAGTTGGGCAGAAAGGGCGGGGAGGGCCTGCCTGGGTGTCGATCACTACACAGTGTCAGTTTCGATTCGCCTCAGGGTGAGAAAAAATCAGTTGGCATTCCACTCGCCTAAAACCTCCATCCCCTCATACGCCCTTGTTTTTCTCCGGTGAAGCGGGCAATTTTGAAACCATAAGCATTCGTTTTTGTTTTTAGGCATATAAACCTGCATCACCATGTCGGATAATAAGTTAAAATTGTGGCTCAGGCGCGTTGGCGTGGCCGGATTTATGTTCTTCTTCCTGAAAGGTTTGGTCTGGATTGCTATATTTGTCGGTATCGGCAGGTGTACGCTCTGACCAAACTCCGATTTATGTTTCCGTTTTGGCTCTTTCTATTTTCGGCTTTTTTGTGGGCCGGGCTTTTTCTGCCACTAAGGCACGAAGGCACAAAGGCGGCACTAAAGCTGTCCAGCCCCGGGCAGGCATTCAAAAAATGCTTGTTCTTGCTGGCTATTCCTTTGCCGCTCCCTGCACAGCAGGTTATTTTTCTGGACAATCCTTCCTTTGAGGACGAACCTTCCGTTGCCCGCCCGCCTCATGGCTGGTACTATTGCGGGCAGGCCGGCGAATCGCCGCCCGACATTCACCCCGGCGGCTTTTTCGGGGTGGAGCGGCTGGCGCAGGACGGCGCTACTTTTGTGGGCATGGTCGTGCGCGACAACGGCACGCATGAAGGCATCGGCCAGCGGCTCGCTTCGCCCCTCCAGGCGGGCCGGTGTTACTCCTTTACCCTCTACGCTGCCCGTTCCGAAACCTATCAGAGCATCAGCCGGCTCACCGGCGCTCCGGCCAATTACGAGCAGCCGGCTGCCATCCATATCTGGGGAGGCTTTGTCAATTGTGCCCGCAAGGAACTGCTGGCGACAACGGCTTCCATCATCAGCAGCAGCTGGAAGCCATATACCTTCTCCCTTCAGCCCGGCGAGCCGTACACCCACCTGCTGATCGAGGCGTACTATTCCATCCGGGCAACCCCTTACAACGGCAATGTGCTGATCGACCAGGCTTCGCCCCTAAGCCTGGTGGAATGCAGCAGTACAGAGCAGAAAGAACCGGATTTGGAAGCTGCCGCTGTACCCCGGCTGGAAACCGAAGCGGAACTGCGCGCCTTCCTTCAGGAGCAGGGCCGGCAAATCCGTTTTTCTGCCGACGGGATCATGCTGGAACAACACCTTTTTGCGGACGAGCAGGGCCACCACCACCAAACCAACCGGCCGATCTGGCTGATCGGGCAGGCCCTGAGGCAGTTCCCCGGCCTGCGCCTGCTCGTCGCCGTAGGCGGTTCGTCGGGCTACCTGGCGGAATCCCACCTGCGCCAGTTCGAATACGCTATGCAGCATACCGGGCTGGACGAGCGGCAGTACACCCTGCGCGCCCGCCGGCGTTCGGACCGCAGGCGGGAATGGCTGTGGGGGCCGGAGGAGCGGGAGTTCTTGATGCAGGTGGTGGAGCGGTAGGGCGGCGGGGCTGGCGGAAAGCCAGTACGGACTGAAGCTGCAGAACCGGGCGGGCCGGAAGCGGGAGTGGGGGATGGATGAGCATGGATACCTGATTTATTTGTCAAAAAAATGAAATACGTGAAAACCACCATCACCAGCCTGATCTTATTTTTTTTCTGGGGCCTGGCCCTCGCCGCCCAGCCCGCCGCCGTCATCCCGCTGAAGAACCCCTCCTTTGAAGACGCGCCCCGGCACTCGCACGTCCCGCAGGGTTGGGAAGACTGCGGCTTTGAAGGCGAAAGCCCGCCCGACGTACATCCCAACGGCGAGTTCGGGGTGGTAAAAGAAGCGGCCCACGGCAATACCTACCTGGGCCTGGTCCTGCGCGACAACGACACCTGGGAGTGCGCCGCCCAGCCCCTGGCGCAGCCGCTGCTCGCAGACACCTGCTACCAACTGGCTTTCAAGGCCTGCCGCTCCGAGACATACAAAAGCCTGAGCCGGGCTTTGAACCGCCCTGTCAATTACGACACGCCGGCCGTGATCCGCATCTGGGGCGGCTACGCAGACAAGGAAAAGGACGGATTCGAAATGCTGGCTGAAACAGAACCCGTCGCCAACACCGACTGGCAGGAATATCGCCTTACCTTTACCTCTACTGCTCCTTACGATTACCTTTATGTGGAGGCCTATTTCGACCAGGGCCGCCCCATCCCGTACAACGGCAATGTGCTGGTGGATGATCTGTCGGACATCATACCCTGCGCTTTAATAGCCGGCAACAAATAATGGGGGCGGTTGTCCTTTGGTGCTGATATTTATCGTCAGGGCGTCAGCATTTGCTCTTTGTTGTGGCTGAGCAGCAGCCTTCGGGCCGTTGACCGCAAACCACCAACCACAGCCTGTTCCCGGCGGGAAAATAGCTACCGCTGCCAGGGCACCCGCAGGGTATCTGTCCGGAACGGCGCTGCCGGCAAGCCGTCAGCGTTGTACAGGTCTAGTTCGCCGGGGTTGTCGGACCAGGCATAGCGCACGTAGCGCGGATCGGATACCTGGCTGCTGTAGACGGCCACCTGGCAGGGGCTTCTGATTTCTGCTTCCGCCCAGTAGAACCTGCCGTCCGCGCCGGCGATGGCGAACCCCCGCAGCTTGTCGCGGCCATGAATGCTGGCCAGGCCGCCGCCGCAATGGTTGAACTCGATCAGGATAGTGCCATCCCCGATTGTGAGAGACCGGTAAACCGGGCCGCTGTAAATCAGGTTCTCGCCGTAGGCCATTGCCCGGGCGCAGAGAGAAAGGCGGTAGCCCACATCCTGTTTATTGCCGGGATGAATGTTGTTGGGGTCTCCCAGGTCGATGGCCACGGCCATTCCGGTGTTGGGGAGGGACAAGCCCAGCGCCTGCGATTCGCGAATGGTGGCCCATCCGCTTTCCTGGGGCGAAAGCGGGGGTTGCCGGAAGTTGGCCAACTGGACAAAAACAAAGGGCAGGCTGCTGTCCCCCCACCGGCTGCGCCAGTCGTTGATGAATTGCAGAAAGCGGTCCCGGTAGTAATACGGTTGGCCTGTATTGCTCTCCCCCTGATACCAGGCAACGCCCCGGATAGGCATGGCCGTAAAGGGATGGACCATGGCGTTGTAGAGTACCGAAGGCAGGGCATTGGGGTCGATCTGTACCGGGCGCCCGGCCAGTGCCGGGGTGCCGGCCCGATACTTCCATTCGCCGGCCAGCGATATTGTTTCCTGGCCGGTATAGAGGGACATGGCGGCGGCGCTGCCCCAGAACCCACCCCGATAGCCGTGATCCTTCACCCTTATGGTGATGGTATTTGGGCCGGGTTGCAAAATCCCGGAGCTGATGGGATAGAGTCGGGGTTGATTGATGTTTTTAAAAGTGCTGCCTACTTCTACGCCGTTGACGTAGGTAATGTCCGAATCGTCGATGGGCCCCAGGCTGAGGGTGGCCGGCCCGGCCAGTTGGCCGGCGGGCAGCTCTACCGTTTTTTTATACCAGACCACGCCGTCGACGCCGGGCAGGCCTGCATACTCCCAGGGTATCGGCAGGTTCATCGAAGCCCAATCATTCCAGTAGTCGCCGGGCGCCTGCCAGTTTCCGGCCAGCCCGGCATCCAGTGGATCGATCTGGGCTTCCCAGAGCAGGATGGCCTGCCGGATGCTGTCCATGGCGGCCTGGAGGTCCATGCCAAAAGTCGACTGGATGGCCGGCCCCAGTTCGGGGTCGTCCAGCAAGGAGAACGGGCTCATCCAGGATTCGATCCGGGTGCCGCCCCAGGTAGCGTCGATCAGCCCGATCGGGACGCCCAGTTCCTGGTGGAGCTGGCGGCCGAAATAATAAGCCACCGCAGAGAATAAGGGGATGGTGCTGGGCTGGCAGGGTGCCCAGCGGGTAAAACCGGTATCTTCGCGGAGCCGGGTGTCCATGAGGTTCGGGACGGTGAGGAGCCGGATTTGCGGGTGGTCGGCTGCGGCAATTTCCGCAGCAGCGTTATCGGAAAGGTTGACAGGCCAGTACATGTTGGACTGGCCGGAACAGAACCACACGTCGCCGATGAGCACGTCATTCAGGGTGATCGTTTGATCGCCGCTGCTGGCCGACAGGACGTGCGGGCCGCCGGCACCCATGATGGGGAGCGTAACCAGCCATTTCCCCTCCGCATTTGCCGTCGCTGTGCTTTCCAGAACAGATAACCGGACCTTAATCTTTGCGCCGGCTTCCGCCCGGCCCCATACCTTGATGGGCTGATGGCGTTGCAGGACCATATGGTCTGTGAAAAACCGGGGGAGGCTGAGCTGCTGTGCGGCGGCCGGGATCGGGGAGGACAGCGCCCAGCAGGCAGCCGCCAAAAATGCTTTCAGAAAATTGTTGAAGGACATGGTTTGGATGATTATGACCGTTAGTAATGACACCGGGGCTTGATCCTTCAAATGGCGCCTCTTGCTGAATGATCCGGCAGAAATTGCAAAACGACGCAACCCTCCGGTTTTTATCCGCCATTTGGAAAGGTTCAGGCTTTATGGCCTGCGGCTTTCTTTGTAGCTTTACAGCTACCCGAATTGTGCATAATTGGTGATTCGTGGCAAGGCCGGGAGTCTGATCAGGGGGGGAGCGATTGTTCTTCTCTGCCACGGCATACGAATTTACAGTTTGTTGGGGATTTTTGGAAAATTGGGGTTAAAAAAAGTACATGAAGCTTATTGCCAAAACCATGGCGGGCCTGGAACCCGTCCTGGCCGGAGAACTGGAACAACTGGGCGCCTCCGCGGTCGAGCCCCTCAACCGCGCCGTTTATTTCGAGGGGGACCAGCGGCTGCTATACCGGGCCAACCTGGAGCTGCGGACCGCCCTGCGCATCCTCAAACCGGTCCATTCTTTCCCGGTGCGGAACGAACAGGGCCTGTACCGGCAGATTTACGATATCGACTGGCGGCAGTATATGGGCGTGCGGGACACCCTGGCGGTGGATGCGGCGGTCAACTCGCCTCATTTCAACCACTCCAAGTACATTGCCCTGAAAACCAAGGACGCTATAGTCGACCGCTTTCGCAAAGAAGAAGGGCGCCGGCCCAATGTATCCCTGCACAGGCCTACGCTGCGGGTTAATGTGCACATCTATCAGGAAGAGTGTACCGTTTCCCTGGACAGTTCGGAAGAGTCGCTGCACAAGCGCGGCTACCGGGTGGACGCCCTGGAGGCGCCCATCAACGAGGTGCTGGCCGCCGGCATGATCCTGCTGGCCGGCTGGGAACGCGACTGTGCTTTCGTCGATCCCATGTGCGGTTCGGGCACCATCCTCATCGAGGCGGCAACCTATGCCTGCCGCCGGGCGCCGCAGTTGCAGCGCGATTATTTCGGGTTTAAACAATGGGCGGATTATGACGAAAGCCTCTGGGCCGGCCTGCTTGCCGACGCCCGCGGGCGGGTGGCGCCATTTGAGCATGGCCTGTACGGTTACGACCTGGATTTCAAGGCAATGCGGATTGCCCGCCACAATGCCCTGGCCGCTGGCCTGGAGGGGCAGGTGCAGATAGAACGCCAGCCCTTCGAACGCCTGGAGCCCCCGGCCGAAGGAGGCTTCATCGTGATGAACCCGCCCTACGACGAGCGCCTGGCAAAAGCGGACATCGAGGCTTTCTACCAGATGATCGGCGACCGGCTGAAGCAGTCCTTCGCGGGATATGAGGTCTGGATCCTCTCCTCCAACAAGGACGCTATGAAGAGGATAGGCCTGCGGCCCTCCCGGAAAATGACCCTTTTCAACGGCGCCCTGGAGTGCAAATACCAGCAATATCAGTTGTACCGGGGAAGCCGGAAGAAAAAAATGGAGGATCATGAAAATTAGCGGAGGTATTTTTCTGCTTTTCTTTTTTTTGCATGCCGGCCGGGGGGCTGCCCAGGCCCCCTGGGGGCTTCGCCTGCCGTCTGATACTGTGGGCGTGGTGGCCTGTCGGTATGCCCTTCCACTCTTGTCGCTCCTGCCTGCCGGGCGCGATCCCGGAAGCGCTGCCCGCCTACGGCAAGCCCTGTCCCCTCCGGAAATGCCTGCCGCCTGGGCTTTTGATCAACTCGGCGCCTTCTGCAAATGGGAAGTGAAGCTGGAAAAAGCCGCTCGCATGCCGGTCAAATTCCGCCTGGGGGAAGTACAATACGTGGAGCGGATGGAGGGTAAACTCCCGGATTATTGACCAAATCTTTGCCCGTTGCCGGAAAAGGAGTATTTTAGAAACCGCAAAGGAGCATAACCATAAACAGGGCTATTCACTGAACGCTTCATTCCAGTTCATAATTTTTCGAAAATGATGAGGCCCATCCATTATGAAAGGTACATCCGGGAAGCCGCGTTGAAAACGAGACGTATTGGTTTTTTTCTGGCCCTGCTGGCAATAATTGCGATCCCGTCTTTTTACCTGCTGGATATTAATGACCTGGGGCTGGAAAGAACCCTGCCCTGGCGGGGTATCGGCCTGGCCGGCGCGCTGGCCTTTCTCCTTGGCCGCTATTTCATCCGGTCTCCGCAGTTCATCATTTACATCCACGCATTCATGCTGTCCTGTTTAATCCTGATGATGAGTGCCATAGCCTGGTTGATCTTCACCAACCCCGATGGAACGCCCAAACAGGAATTCGCCGTAACGGTCGGTTGCATGACGGTGTGGCCGGTCGTCGCCATTACTGCCGGCGGGGCGCGGAGGTATATGGCCTATATCGGGATTGCGACGATGGGGGTGCTTGGGGTTTTGCTGCTGGCCGGCAACGCCGACAGTTTTGGGTATATTTTTTCCATCTACCTGACCGCCTTTTTTGCCATTATCATCATGCTTTTTCAGGAGCGGCAGGAACGGGAGAAGTCCAACTTCGTCTATCAGTTGGAAGAGCGGGAGGAAAAGATCGCCCGTCAGCGCCAGGAGTTGCAGAACGCCAACGACAACCTGGTGAGCTTCAATTATGCAATAACCCACGACCTGAAAGGCCCGTTGCGCCTGGCCCAGTCGTTCACTCAGTTGCTGGAGCGCCGCTTCCACGCCGGCGAGCTCGACGAGCAGAGCGCCCGGGAGTTTTTCGGGCAGGTCAAAAACAGCCATGACAAGATTTATCAGATTTTAGAAGGCTTGTTGCTGCTATCCCGCATTGGCAAAGGAGGGATGGAGGTGACAACCGTCGAAGTAGAACCCCTGGTCCGGAGCGTTTGGGAAGAACAGACGGCCGGAAGGCCGGAAGGGAAAAAACCGGAGCTGGCCCTGAAGGGCCTGAACACGGTGCAGGCAGATTCCAAATTGCTGTGGCATGTGCTGGCCAACCTGGCCTCTAATGCCGTAAAGTATTCTCAGTACGCTGCTGCCCCAAGAGTAGAAATTGGCTCTTATCAGGATCAAGGGCAGACCGTCCTGTATGTGCGGGATAACGGTGTAGGTTTTGATATGAAGTTTGCCGCGGACCTGGGCAAACCCTTCAAGCGCCTGCATTCGGCCCATCAGTTTGAAGGTGCCGGGGTAGGGCTGGCTATCGTCCAGCAGGTGGCTACCCTCCACGGCGGCCGGTTCTGGGCGGAAAGCGCCGAAGGCAAGGGGGCTACTTTTTACTGTTCTTTTCCCCGACGCCTCAAATCAGGCTGAACAAATCATTGACTCCCGGGGTGCGGGCTACGTTGTACCCCTCGGCGTATTCGAAGCCGGCGGCCCTGCCGTAGGCGCGGGCCTTTGCCCGGAGGAATTCGATAAAATCTTCCCCGGAAATGGGAGAGTTCAGTTCCTCCTCGAACTCTTTGGCGCCAGGTACGAACACCTGAGAGCGGAAGGCCTGCGCCAGCTCGATCTTTTTGTCTATGAACGGAGTGATGTCTACGACGAAATCCGGCTCGAGGTTGTGGTCCTGGATGTAGTGGTATAAGGCGCGGGGCCGCCACCGTTCGTGCGGGGTGCCGTCGGGGCCGGCTGTCGGTATTTTCACCAGGCCCGAGTAGAAGCAGGCGTCGGCGACCAGCCGGGCGGCGCGCCCATGGTCGGGGTGGCGGTCGGCCAGGGCGTTGGCCAGCACGATCTCTGGCTGGTGTTCCCGAACCACTTCTATGATCTTGATGATGTTCTCCCGGGTGTAGGAGAAGAAACCGTCGGCCATGCCCAGGTTTTTCCGGAAAGCCGCGCCCATCAGGCTGGCGGCCGTGGCCGCTTCTTCCAGCCGGAGCTTGGCCGAACCCCGCGTACCCAGCTCGCCCTGTGTCAGGTCGACCAGGCCGGCTGTTTTCCCCTGGGCGATATGGCGGAGGAGGGTGCCGCTGCAACTCAGCTCAATGTCGTCGGGATGAACGCCAATAGCAAGAATGTCTACTTTCATGGTTTTTCGCACTGGGGCAGCAGGGCCGCCGGCCCTGTGCAGTTATTTGATTCCCCCCGATTCGCTCGGGGTATGATTGATTGTTGCGCATGCCCGGTTTTGAGCTTTTATACTGACGCACAGCAGGTTTTGTCGACTACAAAACCCGCCGGGTCAGTATATACTTGCATCGCTGGTTTTGCTCCTGACAAAACCACGCGTTCGCCAGTATAGCAACCGGAAATGACAAAAAAGCTTCTGATCCGCTAAGGAGAAATAACCAATGGCTTGCCTGGCCTGTTCTCTTCGGTTCAGGCCAACCGGACCAGCCGGGGCTGTTTGGCAACTTGCTGGTTAAGGACAAACCCCTGTTGATAGACGTTGCCGATGAGGTCCACATAGGATAACTCGATAACGAAGTCGCCGGCCAGCTTCCGGGCGCCGGTGGCTTCCAGCAGGATGCGGTAGGATTCGCCGGTTTGGATTTCCTGGCCGGCAACGGCGTTTTTTACAGTGATGTCCTTCCTGCCCTTAATGGACAGGTTGCTCAGCCGCGCAGGCTGGCCGTTGTTCATGACCTTGAAGTAGGCGTCGCGCCCCAGCGGGGAGACCTGGAAGGCATCCAGCTCAAGGGAGGGCGCTGCCTGTTGGGCCTGGCGCCGCTTTCGGCGTTTGCCGGCGGACAGGCTGGCTGCCAGTAACAGGATAATGGCGATGCCGCTGCCGGCGATGCTCCATTCCAGCGGCCCCATTGATTGGGTAAACTCGTTGATGGTGGAGAGCAGGTTCTCCGGGTTTATCTCTTCCATGTTGCTATCTCTTGCTCCGAAAAGGCTTTGAAGAAGCGTTCCTTCGCTTAACGGCCCATCGGTGAAAAGTTACATCTCCCTGAGTACAAATGTACGGTATTTATGGAAAACGGTTGCGCGGCAAAGCGGCAAAAAAGGAAAGGGCGATAATTGCCTCAACCCTCCAAACTAAGGCTCCCGGCAACTGTTTTTTATGCAGAAACCAACGAACACGAAAAAATATGTTTACTGGAATTATCGAAGCTATGGGCACGGTCAGGCAGCTCCGCAAGGAAGGCAGCAACGTGCATTTTACCATAGAAAGCCCCGTCTCCGCAACGCTGAAGGTAGACCAGAGCATTGCTCACAACGGCGTTTGCCTGACGGTGGTCGCCCTCGGGCAGGGAACGCACACGGTCACCGCCGTGGAAGAAACGCTGAAGCGTTCCAACCTCGGCGCACTCCAACCCGGCAGCCTCGTCAACCTGGAGCGCGCCATGAAGGCCGACAGCCGCCTCGACGGCCATATGGTCCAGGGCCATGTAGACGCCACAGCCACCTGCGTTGCGGTCGACGAACGGGACGGCAGCTGGTATTACCGCTTCCGCTACCAACCTACCGAAGAACACCTGCTGGTGGATAAGGGGTCCGTGTCGGTCAACGGCGTGAGCCTCACCGTGGTGGAACCCGCCGGCGACCTTTTTTCCGTCGCGATCATTCCCTACACCTACGAACATACGAATTTCAGGGACATCCAACCGGGAGATACGGTCAACCTGGAGTTCGATATCATCGGGAAGTATATTGCACGGTATGCGAAGTTGTATGCGGGGAGGGGGGGGATGGGAGGTGGAGAGGGGGGGAGGGGGGGAGGGGTAGAGGTGGTGATGGGGAGATGAGGTGGTGTGGTGTGTTGTCAGTTAGAAGAGGTGTGCGGACGGTCGGCGCGTGTCGAGGTCTGCTAAGGAGTGTGGT
>JAGFJD010000159.1 GCA_024102975.1 Phaeodactylibacter sp.
CAGGTTGAAAAAATATTAAATGAAGAGGAAAAAGAAGGGCGGCAGGAGGCGCTGCAGCGCAAAGGCGGCGTTTCGCTGCTACCGCCCGTCGTCTTCCTGCTGCTGGCGCTCATCTGGCTGATCAGCAGCTATTACCAGGGGCATTATGGGATCAATACAAATTTTATTTTCTAGGCGCCAACTCGTATTTTGCCTCCAATCACAACAACAGGTAACCATGGCCATCAAAACAACCTCCCTCTTCCTTTTCACTATTATCCTTTTCAGTGCCTGCCGGAACAATGCTCCCGGCGAATCAGGCGAAAAAGAACTCAACGTCCGGCTGCAGTGCGAACCCACCAGCCAGGACGAAGCCTTCCCGCAAAGCGCCGTATACGCAATTGTCAACCAAAACAAAGTGAAGCTGGGCAATATCAGCCGGTGCGACTCCATACCGCCCGCTTCCTACGAAGACCACGAAATCCCCCGGGTTGCCCTGGCGGCCGCAGGCGGCTGGTGGGCCGGCGCCGGCGATTACTTCTACGCCATACAGGAAGATTCTTCCGTCGCTTTTTATCAGGGATGGGTGGAAGAAGGCCAGGAAGAGGACAGCTACCACTATGAATTGGTGGCTTCCTTTACCGACGGGCAGTTCATCCTGAAGGCGCCCGCCCGGAAGGACGAGCTGGTAGGCACCTACGCCCTGAGCCGCGAGGCCGGCTCCCATATCCTGTTTGTCGGCCTGAAAGAAGACAGCCTGAAGGCCGAATATTTCACCACCGACGGCATCCTGCCTCCGGTGAACCAACTGAACATCCTGATGACGTCCATGCAGCCCGAAGCAGCGGCTGCGCTGGATATTGACCTGGTCACGCTGAATTTTACTTCCGGGCTGGGCCCGGGGCAGTTTATCCGCGAAGCGAGAGGATGGACGGTAGTATTGCCGGACAAACAGGTGCAAGGGCAGGCTTTGAAAATGGAGAAAATCCTGACGGAGGATTATAGTTTGCCGGTTAGGTAAACGCAGGCTTGGGGGATACCGGCCTAAGGGCCTCGGCGTGAGACCTCGGCGTGAGCTCGGTCGAACGCTGGACAAGTTGCTGTTGTCGGTTGTTAGTTGCCAGTTGGGGAAGCCAATTGTTCCGGCGGCCCCAGGGCTAAACCGGCAACAATGCAGCCTTGCGATCAGGATGATCGCGGCACGAATTACCAGTTCTCCCAGAATTTCCAGTTGAAGCCGTCGCCGTCCTTTTTCCGCCGCCGCCGTTCCCGTTCCCGCTGGCGCTTCCGCTTCGCTTTGGGGTCGCTGAGCCAGGGCCGTTTGGCGACGACGTAACGCAGCGACACCCCGGTCTGGCTATAGATATTGTGTTTGCCTCCGACGAGATTGACGGCTGGCTTGTAGTCATAGGACACGTTCAGCCGGCCCAGGGAGAATTCGATGCCGGCGATCAGGCTCAGGCCGAAGGGGTCTTTGTAGGCCGGGTCGTCCTCCGTGCCTTCCCGGGTCACCCAGCCTTTGTGCAGGCCACCTCCTGCGTATACGTTGAACCGGCGGGAGATCAGGGGAAAGTGCTGCTCCCCGAGAAGAGTAATCTGCGCTTCTTCCCGCTGGAGGCTCGACTGGATGATGGCTTCCAGGCTGGTGGTTTTGGCCACCCGCTGTTTGACGGTAACGCCGAAATCGGTACCCAGGCGCATGCCCAGAGCAGTGTTGTAGGACTGGGCCGGGAGGAAAACCGGCATGAACAGGAAAAGGAAAAGGGTCGTTCGTTGCATCATACTGGCATGAACGCGGGAGCCGGGGGGAATATTATATTAGCAATTTACATATTTCAAGGCTTGGTTCCTGCTCCGCGTGCCCCGCAACCTCTGCGGCGCTTTTCAGAAAACAGAGGCGGAGCGCTAAACAGCAGCTCCGCCCGGGAGGTGGGGATGGCTATGGCAGCCGGTGGATTTTTGATGTGCGATTTTTGATGTGCGATTTTTGATGTGCGATGTTTGATGTGCGATGTTTGATGTGCTTCCAGCGAGCCGCACTACATGGAGCTGCGGTGCCAGGGCGCATTGCAAATCAGAAATCCATCATCAAAGGCCGCCCCCGCCCCAGTTAGCCAGCCCTCCGCTATTCAAAAAAAGAATCGTACTGGTTCCTGTGCCCCGCCTCCCGGACGGGCTCTTTGATGGGCTGGTCCAGGTCGAGCACTTCGTCTTCGTCGTTGGCTTTGAGCAGCAGGCTCTGCTTCTCTTCTCCCAGGATGAGAGATACGCCCTCTTTTTCCCATTTCTCCAGCATTTTGAGGCCTTCCTCTTCGAAAATGCCATTCTGCAGGTCAATAGAATCCATGAAATTGGAGGACATTTCCATGAAGCGTTCCATCTCGCCCACCTTGCTGGCCACGTCGTCGGCGATGGCTTCCATGGCAGCGTCGAACATGGCGCGCCGGTCCGGGTCGCCGGACATGATGCTCATCGCGGAGCGCATGGCGCTGTGGCTGGCGTGGATGGCCTTGCGCTCCTGTTCCTTGACCTCGACCTGGTCCTTGATGTCTTCCATCAGGATCTGGGAGTTCTCGTACATTTTGGTCAGCACCCGGTAGAGGACTTCCATTTTTTTGTACAGGTCTTCCAGGCGCATGTTGGACTCCCGCAGGCGGCCGGCCTTTCTCGACTTGAGGATCATCACGGCCTGCTTATTGCTGGCCTTGGCCTTGCTGGCCAGTTGGAGGTTGCTCTCGATCTGCTTCTGGTTATTGTAAATGATCTCCTTGAGTTTGTGCATCTGCCCCCGCAGGATGCTAATCTGCTTGTTCATCTTGCGCAGGTTGTCCTTGAGGTCTTCTACATAGGATTTGAGGATGCCGATGGGGTCCAGCTGGACAAACAGGCCGGTCACCCAGCGCATGACGCTCTTATATCCGTACCAGACCAGGTTGCGCATCTTGGGGTCGAGGACCATGTACAACAGAGCTGCCAGGACGATCAGCAGGACGGCCAGATAGATGGTATTGGAAACCAGGCCGATGATCCAGCCGATGTTGGTAGCGATCAGATAACCGGCGCCTAAGACGATGCCTGCCAGGAAGATCATCCCGGTGGCCCCTTCCGGGCGCTGCCAGAATGACTTCGGCTTGAATTCCTTGTGATACGTGTCCATTATCTCGTTTTATATAACATTAACGGTGTTTCGGTTTTGCGGTGTTTCGGTTTTGCGGCTACCCTGACGAGTAAAATGCCCATGATACTACAACACCGAAACACCGCAATGCCTGGAAATAGTTATAACTATTCTTTATTCTCCAAATATTGTTTCATGTTCTCCATGTCCTTTCTGATCTGGCCAACCAGCGATTGATAGGAAGCGATAAAATCGCGCCGGGTCGATTCCAGTTTTTCAACGGCATCGCCGATTTCCTGTTGCAGGCCCGCCTTTGCTTTCTGGTGGCTTTCTATCTCCTGAGTCAGCTGGCGGATTTTTTCGGCCTTGCTTTTCACGGTTTCATCCAGTTTCCGGATTTCCTGTTCCTTGCTTTCGACCTGCAGTTTTTTCTGGTTGGCCAGCGCGGCCTGGAATTTCTGTTCTTCCTGTTCCAGCACCTGAACGTAGTGCTGGGCAGTCTGGATCAGCCGCTGCGGCTGGGCGCCCATGGTTTGGGCCATGGCAAAAGCCGACTGGTAACGCGTCGGTTCATCCATGGGCATCTTCCGAAGCGAACTCAGCGACTTCTTATATTCCAGGTAATCAAACCCTTCGATGTTGTTCTCGCTCATAGCGCGCAACAACACCTCGGTGAACTGCTCCGTCACTTTGCCTCCGGCGTTTTCCGGCTCCTGCCCGGCCGAAGGGGCCGGTTCCTGCCGGGATGGCGCCTTCGGGGGCGTTTTTTCTTCCTGCGGCTCCGTTTCTTCTTCAATGATAAAGAGCGACCTGATATTTTTCCACATGCTCATATGCCTATCGCTTTGGGATAATATGACAGGGCAAAGGTAATAGTTTCAACAAATAGGCCAAGTTTAAAAAGCCATCTACAAAGTAAGGAAAAAATAACTTAATCCTGCAAGGTAATGCCAACGGTATAATTTTGAAAAAAGCCTTTATCTTCGCCGATTATGAATTTCGAAATTACCATCCCCGTACTGAACGAAGAGGCGACGCTGGAGCAAAACGTCAAAATCCTGCACGGTTTCCTGAAGGGCCACTTCCCGCATGGCGGGCAGTGGCGGATCGTCATCGCCGACAACGGATCCACAGACCGGACCCCGGAAATCGCCCGGGCCCTGGCGGAAAAGGTGCCGGAAATCACCTTCGTGAAAGTCCCGGAAAAGGGCGTCGGCCTGGCCCTGAAGACGTCCTGGGGGCAATCCGGTGCGGATATCGTCGGGTATATGGACCTCGACCTGGCCACCGACCTGCCCCACTTCCTGGAGGCTTACGACGCCCTCGCCAACCAGGGGTTCGATATTGTCTACGGGTCCCGCCTCCACCCGCAGGCCCGGGTCATCAACCGCCCGCTGAAACGGGAAGTGGCTTCCCGCGTGTTCAACCTGCTGCTGAAACTCTATCTGGGGGTCCGCTTTTCAGACGGCATGTGCGGGTTCAAGTTCCTGCGGCGGGAAGTATATCCCCGGCTCTACGAAGCAGGCGCCCGCAACGACGGCTGGTTTTTTTCCACCGAGCTGCTCACGACGGCGGAATGGCTGGGGCTGAAAATATTTGAGTTGCCGGTAAAGTGGACAGACGACGTCTCCAGCAGCCGGGTACAGATCATACCCCTGGCAAAAAAATATATCCGCTCCATGTATGAACTGAAAAAGAGGAAGAGGGGGTAACCGAAGACGTGCATTTGTGCATTTTTACCCGCCTCCGTGGGCCGAAGCCGCTTTGGCGGGCGAAGGCCCGGCAGGACGGACGTGCGTGCATTCGTTGCCCCTGGAAGCGGCCGGCCACCCGGCCCGTAGGCTCTCTAACAAATGCACGAATGCACTTATACACGATCCTCAATACCGCCACTCATCCAGGTATTTGGCGAATACCTTGGCGAGGTTTTCCGCATCGTCGATGCCGCGGTGGTGGGTGCCGGTGAATTCGAACCCTTCGGTGGTGACCGCTCTTTTCAGGCCGCGGGGCCGGCGCAGCCGTTTGATGTCGTGATACTGCCCTTTGAGGTTGATGTGGTGGCCGTCGATCCAGTCGTAATCCAGGTGGTGCAGTTTACAATCCTGGATCAGCATTTTTTTGTCGAAATTGCCCCAGGAGCACAACAGGTATTCTTCTTCGAACACCTCTGCCCAATCCTGGAATTCTTCGATTACCTCCGGGAATTCATTCGCCCGGTCGATGAAGTACTGCTCGATGGAAGTCAGCTCCCGGCAAAAATGAGAAAGCCGGGGGTTGAGGACAGGGCGGATGAACTTATTGAAGGAACCGGTCACCTCGCCGTACCGGTTCAGGCGCAGCGCTCCGATCTCTATGGTCTCCTGTATTTTGGAGGGCGGCCGCCCTTCCCAGCAGGTCGCTTCCAGGTCAAGTACGATGAAGTTCAATCTCTGTGGTTTTAATAGCTTCTCTTTCTAACTCCTTTCTTTCAGCAATTGTTTCAGTTCGGCAATTTCTTCCTGCAGCCTGTCGATCTTCGCTTCCAGGGCCTGGTTGTTATCCATTGTCATCTCGTCAACGAATACCGCATTGGCCAGAGACATGCCGAAGATGCCGCCGACCAGCACGACAAATACGAAGTAAAAGCGGGTGAGGCCGATAATAAAGGTAGTGCTCAGGTAAGGGCTGCCCGGCCCGTTTTGCTCTACCCGTTGGGCGATCAGCGCCGGTATGTCGTTCCAGCCTTCTACGGTAAACATCTGAAATATGGAATAGGACGACATCAGGGGATCGCCAAAGTACTCCGGGGCGATCCTGGCGTAAAAATGGCAGGTGAAAATAGCCAGCAGGATATTCAGGAAGATCAGCGCCAGCAGGACGAAAAGGGAAGCCTGCAGGGCCCGCCCCAGGCCATCGACGATCTTGTTCAGATGAGGGACAAAGCGAAAGAAGCGGATCAGCCGGATCAGGCGGAACAACCGCAGGATGATCAGCAGCGAAGTATCCGGGATATCGACAATCGTGACCAGCACCGAAGGCAGGCTGGCCATCACGACGATGAAATCAAAGCGGTTCCAGGCATTGCCGAAATAGCCTTTGGCGCCCAGGGCGTAAATCTTAACCATGGCCTCCAAAACGAAGAACAGCAGGAAAACGTGGTCGATGGTTTCCAGGGTGGGGTCGTCCCGGTAAGCCGGAAAGTACAAAGCAAAGAGGATGATGGCGTTGAGCAGGATAGCCACCATGATGTTGCGTTCGGAGAAAAACAGCTTTTCCAACATAACAGGTCATACCATTTCCAGCGCGTATTTTTTCCACTTTATCGTCCGCTCCAGGCCGTAATTGTCGAGCCGGTTGTGATAAAAGTATAAAAGCTTGAAGCTTTCGCTGACGATCTCGTCATCTTTCCGGAACCGCAACGGCTTGGCCAGGTGGTACGTCCCCAGGCGGGAGACGCCGTCCCGGATCAGTTGGTCGACATCCCAGAGGATTTGTTCCGACAGTTTGACTTTATCTTGCCGGCTCATATCGATAAGGCGGGCCCGGAGCTGGCCCACCACGTCCCGCATCGCTTCCATCGTAAAGACAAAATCGTCGGCGGGCAGCCTCAGGATGCCGTACAGGTCCAGCCGGTTGTTCTGGTTTTTGAGGATTTCAAAAGCGGCGAAAGACACCAGGTGGCTGGTCAGGACGATGTTGTCCCTGAAATAACGCTCCACGATGCGTTCTCCCAGCATTTTGGTATATTCGGATTCGCGCTGCAGGTCTTCGGTTATTTTCCCGTCCGACAGGAAGTACTCTTCCAGGCGGATTTTTCTGCCGTGCTGGTCGTAACTTTCTCCTTCAATATCCACCGGGTTGCCGAGCACATCCAGCGGTTGCCCGAAGGAAAGCGTGATGTCATTGCTCTCGGAGAAAAACTGCCAGGCAAACCGCAGTTGCCGGCGGATGCTGTGGAAGTCGTCTTTGGAGCGGATATAACGCTCTTTCCCGATCTGCTTCAGGTGTTGCTCGATCAGGAACTGGGCCTCCAGGACGAAGTGGTAGCTCAGGATGAGCGGCACTATGAATATCTTGGTATTCCGGCCTTTTTGATACAGCGCCCGCTGGGCTTCCACGATGGTGCTCATCAGCCCCAGTTTGAGTTTCGTCTCCAGGGCGCCCGAACGCGAGCGGGTGCCGCCCGGGAAGAAGAGGCTGTTGACGCCCCGCTGGATGGAGAGGTTAGACATCGCCTTGAGCGTTTCCAGGTATATGGCATTTTTCTTCCGGCGGTCGACGCGGTAGGCGCCGAGGCGGTTCATAAAATAGGCGGTATATCCGGTATTGTAGAGGTTCAGCCCTGCCCCGTAGGAAAAGGAAGGCAGGCCGACAAAGGCATCGAGCGCATAACCGATCAGGATGGAGTCCAGGTTGCTGAAGTGCGTAGGCACGATGATCACCGTGCCCTTTTGGATGAGGCTGCGGGTTTCCTCCACCTTGCCCTTCACCAGCAGGCGGTCGGCCAGGCGGTGTTTGGAACCCAGTATCCGCTGCCAGTTCCGGCTGGCTGCCGTATTGAGCAGGCGGGTAAAGAAGAGCGTCAGGAAACGGCGGGCAAAGAGGAAGGTGCCAATGCGGAAGGTGCCGACGATCTCCTCCGAATAGCGGTGGATGATCTGCCGGAGGATTTCTTCGTTGGTCTTTCTGGCCTCTTCCTCCCTGCGGTCCAGCGACTGGCCCACCAGCTTGTTCTGTATCCGGCGCCAGAACTGCCGTTCGTTGGGCGGGTCTACCTTCCAGGGTTCTTCCTTCATGCGGATGCGCTCCAGGTAGATGGTCCTGGAAATGATGTCCGTCAGCTGGGGGGCAGGGTTGCGCAGGAAGCGCTCCAGGGTGAACTCGTCGATCTCGCGGACGAAATTGCGCCGGTCCTCGCTCAGTTTGTAAATAGGCCAGTCTTCAATGTCGGGAAAGACATGTTCGTATTCTTTGGGTTCTTCTTTCATGGCTCTTGCATATTAAAATACTGCTCGTTCACTTCACCAATGAATTTCAGGATTTCCTCCCTGCCCATATTCTTGTTGGAAGAAGTGATAAACTGCTGTGGCAGCTCGTTCCAGAACTGAAGCAGGGCCTGCCGGATGGCGTCGATATTTTTTTCGAGATCCTGCGGTTTGAGGCGGTCGGTTTTGGTATAAACGATGACAAAGGGAATCCGCGACTCTCCCAGCCAGTTCATGAAATCCAGGTCTATTTGCTGGGGCGGGATATTGGCGTCGACCAGAATAAAGGCACACTGCAGGGCTTGCCGTTTTTGCAGGTAGCCCTCGATCATGCGCCGCCATTCCTGGCGTTTGCGCTTGGAAATCCGGGCATAGCCGTATCCGGGCAGGTCCACCAGATACCACTGGCCGTCAGCGAGAAAATAATTGATCAGCTGGGTCTTGCCGGGCGTCCGGGAGGTATGGGCAATATTTTTACGCCCCGTCAGCATATTGATCAGCGAAGATTTGCCGACATTCGACCTGCCGATAAAGGCATACTCCGGCTTTCCGTCTGTGGGGCATTGGGCTTCCGAAGGATAACTTCCGGCAAAAGCCGTTTGGTGAATATCCATGATTCTTCTGGATGTTGTGCACTAACCTCAGGTTCAAAATAGCAATAATACCGTTTTCACGGCAAAATCCCGCATATTTGTACCAGCGGGTACCCAAAAACTTTAAGAGATGAAAAAGGCAATGATGTTACTCCTGGCGGCGTGCCTCTTCACGCCCCTCTCTGCCCAGTTGAAGCTGGGCGTGCGCATTGGCATGAGCACGACGTTGCTCCAAACGAACGAGGTCGAGGTCCCTTCTCCGGGCGGCAGCAACTTCCTGAAGCTCGACATCGACCAGCTGCACTTCGGCATTCACGGCGGCCTGGTGCTTCAGGGCCAGTTGGGCAATTTCCTGATACAACCCGAAGTGCTGTTCAACTCCAACCGGGTAGACTACCAGGTGGACGACCTGCGGGGCGGCAGTGCGGCCACTACCATCCGCACCGAAAAGTACCAGTATCTGGACATTCCGCTTTTGCTGGGCTTCCGGGCCCGTCCGTTCCGCCTCTATGCCGGCCCCGAGGCGCGGCTCTTCATCGACAGCAGCTCGGAACTGCTCGATTTTCCGGGTTACGAACAAAAATTTCAGGAAGCCACTTACAGCTGGATCGCCGGGCTGGGCCTGGACGTGTGGAACCTCATGCTGGACGTGCGCTATGAAGGCAACTTTTCGAAATTCGGAGAACACATCACCTTCGACGGCCAGAAATATGCTTTTGACAACCGCCCGGCACGGCTGCTGGTGTCTGTGGGGTTGCTGTTTGGCAAGTGAACCGGTGGGCGGGAGGCAGGCGGGAGGCAGGTGTTGTGGTGTTGTGGGGTTGGGGTGTTGGGGTGTTGGGGGGTTATGGTGTTGAGGTGTTGGGGGCGCAATACCATAATACCGAAAACCCACAACACCTTTCTTTCTCATACTATGCAGGGATTAAAAAACAAGTTCGACATTTTTTAAATGTTCCTATACAACCCAACCGGCCTCCCTCCTGCTCTTTAACGCAAAAAAGGGATCCCGGCCATATGGTCTACGCTGCAAGCAGAATGACGGAAGACGAACTGATAGAAGGCTGCCTGGTCAATGACCGGCGGGCGCAAAAGGAGCTGTACGACCGCTACAGCCGGGCGATGTATACTGTAGCGTACCGCATTACCAACGATTTCGAGCTGGCCAACGACGTCCTCCAGGAAGCTTTCCTCAAAGTCTTCCGCGCCCTGGGCAGCTTCCGCCGGGAGGCCACCCTGGGGGCCTGGATAAAAACCATCGTCCTGCGCACCGCCCTGAGCAAGGTCAGGCGCCAGCCCAATTTCGAACCGCTGGAAGAACACGCAGCCGAAGAGGCCATCGACTGGGGGCACCGGATCGACGCCGACTACCTGGAGCGCGCCATCCGGGAACTGCCCGAAGGCTACCGCATGGTATTTGTGCTGATCGAAGTAGAAGGGTATTCGCATAAAGAAGTGGCGGACCTGATGGACATTTCGGTCGGAACCTCAAAATCCCAGCTCTTTTACGCCAAAAAAAGGCTGCGGCAGGCACTGGGAAAATACATGGACAGATGAGCAACCGCGAACACAACCGCAAAACGCTGGAAGAGGCCCTGGGCCGGCTCCCGTCCTGCCGGCCGCCGGAGGGCCTCTGGGGCCGGATCGAATCGGAGCTGGCGCGGGAGGAAAAAGAAAAACCCCTGCGCCACGCCCTGGAGCAGTTGCCGGCCTACAGCCCGCCTCCTTCCGTCTGGGAAGCCGTTGAAGCCGGGCTGGAACGGAGAGCACGCCAGCCCCGAATCCGCCGCCTGGCCTGGCTGGCCGCCGCGGCCAGCGTCGCCGCCGTGGTGGCCTGGGTGGTGTTCTACCTGCCGGCAGAGCCGGGCATTAAGCCTGTTTATACCTACGAAACCGAAGAGGCCGCCCCGGGCATGTTTGCCAACAACTGGGATGCGGACGAAGCGGCGCTGCGAGCCGTCGTCGAACAGTTCGCCCGGGACCCCTGGGCAAAAACGCACAACCAACACGGCAGGATGCTGGAAGACTGGCAGGAACTGGAAGAGGCCCGGGCCGAAGTAAAAGAAATTATGGAACTGTACGGAAAAGACGCCCGCCTCGTCCGCCAGATGGGCGAAATCGAACGGGAGCGGTCCCGGTTGGTGAAGGCAATGGCGGTGGGGATGTGAGGGATTTCCGCCCCCCGCTCGTTTCGGCTCCGCTCAACGAGCGGGGGGGGCGGGAACACGACAAAATATTGCGCTTATATCATCAAATTGTGCTGCCGGCTGAAGGACATGGGTTTTACCCATTCTATTTACCCCGCGCAGCATGCCGGCCGGTCCGGATTCTGATTGTTCAGAATCTGGCAAGCGCCGGCACAAAATTTTCTTAAACGCTGGAGATGAGAAAATTCGTTTTTCATGCGATGATTGTATTGCTGTGTCTGGGCGCCCTGAACCTGGGCGCCCAGACAACCGACCTGCACGTCATCACTAAGCGCCTGGAGAAAATTTTTGCCTACCAGCCCGGGTACGAGGTCAACATCGAAGGAGAAAAGGCGGACGTGCTGGTGGAGACCTGGGACAAGCAGCAGGTAGCCGTGCGGCTGGAACTGTCCGCCCGCCACCCGGACAAGGCTACCGCCGAAGCCGACCTGGAAAAAATCCGCTACCTGGCCGAGCGGGTGAAAAACAAAATCTACCTGCGCAATTACATCGCCATCAAGGAAGGCGAAAGCAAGCCGGAATCCAACCTGCACGCCCGGTACGTGATCACCGTGCCGGAAGATTGCCCGGTCTACCTCAAGAATTACTTCGGAGCGGCTACGGTGAGCAACCTCACCAAAAGCTTCCGCTTTTTCGGAGAGTTCAGCAAGGTAGACATGGAAAACGTGCGGGGCGAAATCGACCTGCGCAGCCGCTTCGGCGACATCTTCGGCAAGTTCCTGGACGGCAACGTCAGCATCGCGTCCCGCCGGTCCGACATCACCCTCGAAGAGATCAAAGGCCATTTCGACATACAGGCGCAGTACGGCGCCGTCAGCATCCTCTCCGTCGCCGGCCTGCTCGACCTCAGTATCGACGCGGAACAGGGCAACGTCTACCTGTTCGACCCCAAGCTGCGGGAATACGCCTATACGCTCACTGCCCGGCACGGCCAGGTCAATTACCCCGGCGACCTGGCCCTGGAACTGCTCACCGAACAGCAGGAGCTGAAAAAAATGCAGTTCAAACCGAACCGGGAGTACTATCCCAGCATTACCATCTCCGTCACCTTCGGCGATGTGTACCTGGAAAAGGAGAAACCGGGGGAAGGGAAACGGCCGTGAAGGCCTCATCCACAGGATACAGGCGGCATGCGCTCCAGCCTCTACTGCTCTTCTGCACGCTGAAACATAACCTTCCGGCAGCCTGGCTGCCAATGGCCAATAATTATGTTCACTAAAGTGCTTAAATATGAAGAAGATTTTTACGCTCCTTTCCTTCCTGGCGCTGTGGATTGCAGCCAACGCCCAGACAGATTCCGTCGATATGGAGTATCGGCGCGAAACGGGGCCGTTCGATTCCGTTTTTTTCATGGAGGCCCGCGACTATGTTTTCATGAAGCAGGTCAGGACGAGAAGCCTATTTAAGGTTTCCCTTCTGGGTTCCCTGCAGGAAGACGGCAATTTCGAGCCGGGCAGCCCTTTCAGCCTCCCCTTCCTGTCGTTCGAACAGAAAATCAGCCCTGCCTTCTCTGTCAACACCGGTTTCCACTTTTATGGCATTCTGGAAGGCGGGGACGGCGCCAGCTTTCAGGTCGCCAATATCGGCCTGAGCGTCGAGCCGCGTGCCTATCTCGGCATGCGGCGGCAAATAGAAGCCGGGGAACGGGCGGACAACCTGTCCGGCAACTACCTTTCTCTCCAGTTGGGGTATTCCCACTACCAGCCGGCGGCCAGCCGGGGGCTGCCGCACCGGAACGGCTACTATTCCTTCCTGAACTTCGGCATGCAGCGGCGGTTGCTGAAGCGGGGGTTCATCGACATACGGGCGGGGCTGGGCGCCTCCTACAACGAAGAGATCGACATCGCCTTCAACCCCGAAACGGAACGGCTGCAAATCCTGCGGGAAGACAAATGGCAGCCGGCCTTCCAGCTGCAGGCAGCCCTGGGGCTCGCCTTCGGAAGAGGCGAGCCGGAAGAGGGACGGCTGTGCAATGCGCTGCTGTGCTTCCGGGAAGCCGGCCAGATGTTCAGGATCGACCTGATCCGCCTGGCCCGCCGCGCCGGCCCCGGCCGGTACCTGGGCAACCTGGCGGTGGCCTACGAGCGCAAACTCGGCCCATCCTCCTTCTCCCTCGGCCTGGAAACGGAGGTGGAGCTGAGCGCCTACGACTATACCCAATTTCAGGGCCACGAGTTGTTGTGGCAGGTGGCGTTCGAACCCCGGTATTATTACAACCTGCGCAGGCGCATAGCTCAGGGCAGGTCGGCCAGCAACCTGTCGGCCAATTACGTAACGCTGCGGGTAAGCGCGGGCAGATCCTCCTTCCGGCAGGAACAGGCTGTACCCGAACGGCTGGAAACGGGCAATTACAACCAATTCCTCGCCGGGCCGCTCTGGGGCATTCAGCGCCGGATATTCCGGCACGGTTTCTTCGGCTACCAGCTGGGGTTCGTCTTTGGCCGGGAATGGGACCCGGCCGGCCCGTATTCGAGTACGCTGGTGGAGGTGCATTCGCGTTTGCAGGTGGGGCTGGCTTTCTGAGGGTGAAGAAATCACCGCATCTCCCATCCCCTCAAGCGGAAGCCCAGGCGGGTATTGCTCGTATTATTGCAGGTGATCAGCACACCACTGGACAAAATGGTTTTGGACACAGAGCGCACAGAGTCCAACACAGAGATACGCAAAGTTTTCCGTTGATAATCAAGCCTCTGTGTGGCTCTGTGTCTTCCCTGCCTGCAAGGCCGCGCCTCGCGGCAGGCACACTTGCACTTGAATTGGCTGTCCCAAGGAGAGGGAGTTCCCGATGCCTTGCCGCCCTACCGCCCGCCGGCAACTACCAGCTTCCCCCCCTTCACGGCCACCCCTTCCCGAAACACGCCATAAAAATACAAGCCCGGCGCTACGCCCGAAAGCTCAATGCGGAATTCCCGGCTGCCCGCTTCCAGCACCTCCTCCAGCGCCACCTGCCCCAGCCCGTTGTACAACACCGCCCGCCCGGGCCGCCGCAGGGCTTGCTCAAACACCACCTTGAAATAGCTGAGTGCCGGATTGGGAAAAACGTAGGCTTTTTGCCGGGAAGGCGGCGCCTCCTCTTCACTGGAAACTACAGGCTCGCAGGGAGGCGGCGGGACCTCTCCTTCT
>JAGFJD010000167.1 GCA_024102975.1 Phaeodactylibacter sp.
ACAGATAATCCGAATACAAGTCAAGTAATTTTGGGTCTTTCATCTTAGGCTCCTTTGAGCTACAAGATAACGCCCATAATATTTATTAGCAATTTACCAAACCTTTCGCTTGCGAAAGGTCAGTTAAAAATATAGAATTTAACTGTTTTCGGCGGCTGTAGCGGTGGTTTTTATACAAAAAAACCGGCAGCAGTGCTGCCGGCCGGTCATGGGGATTATGAAAGGGTCGTTGTGGTGTTTGGGAAATGGGGTTTCGGATGCAAAGATAAGCCGGTATTTGTTGCGCGGAATCCCCGGTTTTCAGGATAGGGGCGTACGGGTTTTCAGGTAGGGCGACGTAAAAAGTGGAGCGCCCGGTGGGAAGGAAGCGATTTTTTCAGGAATTCAGTCAACCATTCAATTATCCCCTCCAAAAACCCTAAACTTGCACTCGTCCTAATTCGATACACAGAGATGAAAACCATCGCCGGCTTACTCAAAGCCAACCTCCCGACAATAACCGTATTGATCCTGCTCGCTCTGGCGTACCACTTCCATGCCCTGCAGCGCTGGCTGCGCCTGGCCGAAGCCGAAGAGGCCGCCCTGCTCATCCTGCTCGGCACGGCACTGCTCTGGGTGACGGAGGCCATCCCGCTCTACGTCACCAGCCTGGGGGTGCTGCTGCTGAGCCTGTTGTGGTTGTATCCCATCCTGGAAGGCGCGGGCGTGGCGGTAGAAAAGGGCGATTTTTACCAGGCCTTTTTTGGGGACATCACCCTGCTCTTTATGGGCGGCTTTGTGCTGTCCGCCCTCCTGAACAAATACGGCCTGGCGCGGCGCCTGGCCAACTGGATGATCCGCAGGACGGGCACGGCGCCGCCGCGGGTGTTGGCCGGCATCATCGCGATTTCCGCCCTGCTGTCGATGTGGATGAGCAATACGGCTACGGCGGCGATGATGTTTGCGATCATCTCCCCGGTCCTCCTGCAACTGCCCAAAACATCGCCCTTTTCCAAGGGGTTGGCCCTGGCCATTCCGTTCGCCTGCAACATCGGCGGGCTGGGCACGCCGATCGGCACGCCGCCCAACGCCATCGCCATCGGTTACCTGGAACAGGCGGGCATTGCCGTCTCCTTTTCTACCTGGATGCTGATCGCCGTGCCGGTCATGGCCCTGCTGTTGTGGCTGCTCTGGTGGCTGCTGCTGCGGTCTTACCCGCCGGGGAGCGTCGATATCAAGCTGGGGGAAGAAGAGGAAGAGGACCGCTTCAGCATCCGCCAGTATCTGGTCATTGCGCTCTTTCTGCTGGCCATCCTGGGCTGGCTGAGTTCCGGCCTGTCGGGGCTAAGCACGGGGACGGTGGGCCTGCTCGCCATCATCGCCGCTTTCGGGAGCGGCTTGCTGACGACGCCGGATTTCCGCAATATTTCCTGGGACATCCTCTTCATGCTGGGCGGCGGCCTGTGCCTGGGGGTAGCCCTGAACAAGAGTGGCCTGACCGATACCATCGCGCAGGCCATCCCGGTCGGGGGCGGGTTTTATGCCATTTTCGGGGCCCTGCTCCTCATGGCGGCAACCATGACTACCGTGATGAGCAACACCGCCACGGCCAACCTGCTCATCCCCGTGGCCGTTTCGCTGCCCGGAAACGAGCTGGTGCTTTGTGTCGCTATTTCCATCATGTGTTCTTCCTCGATGGCCCTGCCGGTGAGCACGCCGCCCAACGCCATCGCCTTCGGTTCGGGCCTGCTGCCGGCCAGAGATATGTTCCATTCGGGGTTATGGATCACGGTATTTGCCCTGGCGGCTACAATTTTGGCCAGTATTTTCTATCTTCCGTTGTTTTTATGACGAGCCTTCCTCCTAAATCGAACAGTATGGAACTCCATGTCCAACAATGCCAGCACTGCGGTTCGGACAAGTTGAAAAACATCCTTTTCCGCCAGGCGGGCGAGCCCGACAAAGTGTATGTACAATGCCAGGATTGCGGGCATTTTGTGGCCAGTTATGTGCTGGCCCCTCTGGGGTATTATCACCACGGAAAGGGATACGAATCCTTCCTCCGCAGCATTTACCGCAGCGGGGAATTTATGAGCGGCCGCAATTTCAAACGCCAGTACGAACAGCGCAAAGACCAGGAAGTTGCTGCTTTTGAGCAGGTTATAGCCAGAGTTAAAGCTAAGGAGGAGAAATAGGGGAAGTCATGCTGCCGGACATTTTGGGGCTGTTTGTGTAAAGGTGGAAAAGTGTAAGTGTGTAAATGGCAGGGAACCTCCTGGGCTTCCTGAAACCAGTGTTGATGCCGTAGCGTAGGCCCCTATCCGTGGGACAAGGGGGCCAGGAAACCATACAATTACAAATTTTCGGGGCATTTTCCCGTATTATCTGCTAATTGGGTACAAATGGGAATCGCACCCCCTTCGGGGTTCAGTGGCAATCCAAAAAAACAACTGCTGTTGCCACGCTATTGAAATTAAAAAAAATCTTATTTGTTTTGAAACCCTAACCTGAAAGCTCCGTACACGTATACTGTATTAAATAAAACGATCTCTGAACAGCCCCCCTCCAAACTCTATTCCGAACCGATTTTCAAATCAGCTTTAAGAGGCACCGGTACTCTGATTTCAAACTGCGCACCCGCGCAGGGCGAAATTTCACGCGGAGGCACGAAGGTGCAAAACAACGACTTGATGACTCTACGCCTCCGCGCCTCTGAGTGCCGCCCTACTGTGTGTTTTTTCAAATTGAAACACTACCCATCCCCCCCCTTCATTCGGATCAAGTAGTTTTTTTCATAGTATAGGGAGTGAAGCCGTGTCACTTAAGCCTTTCAGTTAAGACTGGGGCCATGTCGACGCGGCTTTTCCTTTTTTTTCCGAAAAAATTCTTGCGGCCGCAACAAAAAGCGCCTGCTCCCGTAAAAAAATCAATACTATTTACAAGCAATCCTTTTTTCCCGCCTGCTCTGATACCCCTCATTATATTGTTATGGATCATTATCCGGCTTTTCGCCTGTTGGCCTGTTGCCTGGAATGACATATTGCCCCCCGAGTTAAACCCTTTACAATTATTTAAATTTTTCAACCCATGAGAATTTTTACTTTACACTTGGCCATTCTGCTTTGCCCGCTCTGGCTTATGGCGCAGCCTGATCTGGAAGGGGGGCTGTTTCTGGGCATGGCCAATTATCAGGGGGATTTTACACTGAACACTTCTCCTGAATTGAGTGAGAGCAACCTGGCGGTTGGATTGGCCGTTCGCCACCGGTTGTCCGCTAATTACGGCCTGCGGGGCAACCTCATTTACGGTAAGCTTACCGGTAATGATTCAAACTTCGAGATCCGGGAACCCAGAGGGTTAACTTTTGAGACAACCCTGGCTGAACTGTCGGTAGTTGGAGAATGGGTGCCCTTCGGGCAGAACCTGACGGACCTGTCGCTGGACGTGGGCCAACGGATGTCTCCTTACTTATTCCTGGGAGCCGGCGCGGCATACATCAACCCACAACCCGTCTTCAACAACGGAGAAGTGCCGGACGAAAAGGCCGAGGAAGACCTCAACGCCGATTTTTCCAAGGTGCAGCTTGCCGTGCCGCTGGGCCTCGGCCTGCGGGCGGGCATCAATGAACGCATGAACCTGAGCCTGGAACTGGGCATGCGCAAAACCTTTACTGATTATCTGGACGGAGTGAGCAGCGCCGGAAAACAAAATACCAATGACTGGTACCTCTTCGGCGGGGCTATGTTTCTGTACCGGATTAAGTAAAACTTATTGTCGGCAACTACTCTATGCAGTTTTTCATAGTTTAAGGTTTGGAGCCGCGTTCGGGATAACCGGGCGCGGCTTTTTTGGGCGGCATTCCCACTTGCCCTACTGTTCCAGCAACTCTTTCACCACCTTGGGAACCCCGGTGGTGGCGGGTTCGGCGATTACCGAAAGGCTGGCTGCCCGGCTGAGCTCGTAATTGATGGCCGGCTTGGGGTCGACGTAGTAAATGCGCTCCGCCTGCTCGGCGAAGCCCACCAGCCCGGCGGCCGGATAGACCTGCATGGACGTGCCGACGATGATCACCGCATCGGCCGTCATGGTTTCTATGGCCGCCGGTTCGATCATGGGCACCGCCTCGCCGAACCAGACGATATGGGGGCGCAACTGGCTGCCCA
>JAGFJD010000329.1 GCA_024102975.1 Phaeodactylibacter sp.
ACTTCGAGATCACCGCCGAAGACATCCCGGGCTGGCAGGTGGCCAGCGACGACGACATTACGGTCGCTCTCGACATCACCCTCGACGAAGAGCTGGAGGCCGAAGGCATGGCCCGCGACATCGTCAACCGCATCCAGAATATCCGGAAAGACAAGGACTTCGAGGTGACGGATAAGATTCGCGTGGCGCTCCAGAAGCATGATGCTTTGGTTTCTGCCGTAGAAAAATACGGGGAATACATCAGAGCGGAGACGCTGGCTACTGAGCTGAAGCTGGTAGAAGAAATATCCAACGGAGAGGAAATTGAACTGCCCGGGGAAGTGAAAGTGGCCATTAGCGTGGACAGGCAATAATCAAAGCTATAATAGACTTGACAAGTTTCGAAAACTTGTCAAGTCTTGACGCCCCCACTTTGCATATTTTATGCCCTACGACCTGATCCTGCTCACCGAACGCCGCTATGAGGATGCCTCGGCCGCGATGCGCTCATCCAATACCCGAAAAATAATCCGGGAAGATTTGCTTGTCCGGGAGGCCCTGGAACGCAGAGGCCTGCGCACCGTCCGTTTCGACTGGTCCCGGCCGGATGTCGACTGGAGCAGCGCCCGCGCCGCCCTTTTCCGCACCACCTGGGATTACTTCCACCGGATTGATGAATTTACCGCCTGGCTGGACAAAGTATCTGCCCAAACCCGCCTGATCAATCCTATCGAACTGGTCCGCTGGAATATGAACAAACATTACCTCCAGGACCTGAACCAATGGGGTATCCATACCCCACCTGCCGTTTACATCCACGCCAGAGACAACGCCACGCTGGAAAAACTGTACCGGTCCACCGGCTGGCCAGATATGATCCTGAAGCCCGCCGTTTCCGGCTCGGCCCGGCATACTTACCGCCTGAACCCCGGCAACCTGCCGGATTATGAAGCCACGTTCCAGTCCCTGATCGCCGAAGAGGATATGATGCTGCAACCTTTCCAGCGCCAGGTAGTAGAGCAGGGCGAGCTTTCCCTGATGATTTTGGCAGGGCAATACAGCCACGCAGTGCGCAAGGTAGCCAGGGCTGGAGAGTTTAGGGTGCAGAGCGATTTCGGCGGGGCGGTTCATCCGTATGAACCTACCCGGGAGGAGATCGTCTTTGCCGAGCGAGCCGTCGCTTCCTGTTCTCCCCAGCCCATCTACGCACGGGCGGACCTTATCCGGGACAACAACGGCCAGCTCGCCCTGATGGAACTCGAGCTGATCGAACCGGAGATGTGGTTCCGGTTGTTTCCCCCGGCGGCGGATCGGCTGGCAGAGGCAGTCGCCGGGGCGCTATGAAAGAAGGGAGGGGAACTACCTCTCAAAACGGTACTTTGCGTAAAAAACCTATTGAAGCGGAATATAGCCCTCACTTGATCAACGAAGGCAGCTGCATCGCCAGCTCCATATCCCCTCTGATCTTTACCTTGCCGCTCATCACGGCCATCATGGCATTCATATCGCCCCGGCGGATGGCGTCGAGCGTCTCTATTTTGGTGGTGATCACGCAGTTGGCGTCTTTGTCCTCGTTGGTGACCACCGCCTGCTCATGGGTCAGGTCGATATGTACCGGCCCCTGTTCGAAGACGAACTTGACCGACTTGCCCAGGGCAGGCACCCGGGCGGCAGTTTTGGTGAATTGTTCGGTAATGGCTTCCAGTGTCATGGTTTCGGATTGATCGGGATAAAGATAAGAAAAGGCGGAAAAATCCGGCCCCGGGACAGAGCCAACGGCCAGCTTTTATAAAACCCCCGGAAAGACCAATGCGGAATAAACACTAATTCCGTACCTTTATTTTTTTCTCATTTAAAAAATCCGGACAAGCATGAAAAAAACAGTACGCAAACCGCTATTCGCATTCTTAACCTGCCTGTTAGCCGTTTCCTGGCTTTCAGCCCAGGGACCCGATGCTTTTGGTTACACCTGGAAGGATTCCAATGACCCCGAAGGGCCCGTTTTCGAATGGATCGACATTACTTCCGTAGGCAGAGAAGTGACGGGGCTCGGAGATGACAATTCCGTTGGGCCCTTCCCAATGGGTATGGATTTCCACTTCTACTGGTCGGATTTCGACCAGATCAAGATCGGCTCCAACGGCTGGCTGAGCTTTGACAACGTTTCCAACATCGCTTCTTGTTTTCCAACCCTGCCGACTCCCGGCGGCGCCAACAACCTGATCTGCCCGCTGATGTCGGATATCAATTTCGACAACAATTCGCCGGGTAAGATGTACACCTACCACGACGAGACCCCCGGCGACGAGAAGTATATCATTTCCTATGAAAACGCGACGTTCTGGACACAGGCCAACCCCATCTTTGGCTCCAATACGTTCCAGGTCATCCTGTCAAAAGCCGACAGCTCTATCACCTTCCAGTATGCCGACATGGAACCCGATTTCACCTATACCTGCACAGGGTCCGGCAAAGTGGCCGTCGGCATTGAAAACCTGACCGGCGATATCGGGCTGGAGGTTTTCAGCGGCGTTGTGCCCCCATCCAACTATGCCGTGAAATTTTATTACCCACAGGAGATCACGCTGGAAATACTTGACGTCGCGCCCACAGCCAACCAGAATGATGAAAACGAAGGGGTATTCCTCCTGCCGGACGAAATGGTGACCCTCACCTCTGTAGTTTCCAATACCGGCAATACAGACGTCACCACCCCGGTGGCAGTGGCGGCCAACGTCCAGGCGCTGGACGGCACGTCGATTTACCTGGATGTCCAGGAAGTTCCGCCACTGGCAGTTGGCGAATCACAGACGGCCAGCTTCCTCCCCGTCAATGTCGACTGGGAACCCGGCCCTTATTTCTTCGATGTGCTGACTGCCCTCGACGACGACCTGAATCCCAACAACGACCACAACATCACAGAGCTGAACGTCGTGGACCTGAGCGCCGAGACGCTTACCCTCGGGTATATCCTCGGCGAGACGCCCACCGGAGTGATGCAATGGAGCGGCGGCGGCGACGGCACCAGCGGCGGCGGCATCGAGATAGAGCCGCCTTTTTATCCGGCGGTGGTCACCGGAGTTGAAGTAGCCATTGCCGGCGGCTCATCCGATGGATTTTCTATGAAGCTTCTGGACGACGACGGCCCCGACGGCAGCCCGGGTACGGTACTGGCGTCCGTTACCATTCCTGCCGGCACTTATGCGGCAGGCGCCTTCAATGCTATCCCGTTTGACAGCCCCGTCACCATCGCCGACGGAAGTTTCTACATCGGCTGGTTTATGGAGGGCAATACGGTGGGGCTGCTTGTCGAAGGAGAAGCAGAAGGGCCGATCGCCAACCGCACCTATGAAATTTTATCCGGCGCCTGGGCAAAATACCGGACAAGTGCCGATGCCATGATCCGGGCTGTTGTCGAGAATCCGTTCTTCGTATCCACGAAAGAGATCATCAGCAACTCCCCGTTGCGGGTTTATCCCAACCCCAATACCGGCGACTTCAACATCGACAATACGCTGGGAGCGGAAGCCATTGAATACATCCGGGTCGTGAACACACTGGGCGCCACCATTTTTGAAAAACCCCAGAACGTCGGCGCCGGCCAGCAGGCCAGTATAGAAACGAACCTGAAACCGGGGCTTTACTATCTGGAATTAAAAACGGCGGACGAGCGCCGCATCATACGCAAGGTGATGGTTCAGGAGTAATTTTTTTTACCGCCTGCGGCAACAATTTGGACATTACTCCGTAAACTTGTGCAGAACTAATAAGGGGAATCTTGCCGGCTCCTTCGGGCCGGCAGAAAGTAATTAGGCCAGCAAGCTCGTTCCGTTTGCTGGCCTTTTTTTTTGGACGGGCTGCCTTCAGGCGGCCCGTAATGAAAACAGATAAATACAGGCCCAGGCCACATTCGGACCCCCACTCGATTGGGACGGGCTGCCCCGTCTTCGTGCCTTAGCCGGGCAAGCTTCAGGCGGCCCGAAGCAAGGCACTAAGCCAGCACCGCCTTCATCTCCGGCCCAATTACCGCCCGGCCACCTCCGCCACCCTTTCCTCCCAGAATGGCCCGAGGGGCTGCTTTGGATTTCGGCATAGGTAGACGGTAGTGCCCTGCTCCCGGGCGTGCGGGTTGGCAATGGCGCCAATAGCCCGGATATCCTCAAACAGCCCGGCTACCTCTTCGCCCATCTCGTCATTGATATAGATGAGAGTGTTGGCTGATGTAGTCCGGGGCAACCACAGGCGGTAGGTGTCGCTGAAACTGACGGCCGGGGGGATGCCCTCCCCTTGGCCGTAGTAATCAACCGCGCCGGCCTGGCCGTAATTTTCGCAGTAAAGAAAAACGTCCTCCCCTTCCGCTTCCCGGCAGGCTTCGACCGCCAGGCGCCCCAGTTCTTCCCACCCCATCATGTCGGCGTAGTCCTGTGGCAGCGGATGGATGCGGCCGTCCTCCCAGCGCATCGGCCCTTCAAAACCTACTTCTTCGATGAGGTAATTGCAATAAGACAACATCTTCGGCAGAGGCAGAACCGGCAGGCCCAGCGGCAGGGCCGGCAGCAGGATCAGAGCCATCAGGAGGGGAAAGGCCACCTGCAGCCAGGCACGGCGCAATGCGGCTTCCCACCACACTGCTCCGGCGGCGATGAGCGGCGGATACAGGCCGAGGGTGTAGTAGGGCTTGCCCCGCAACAGGAGCAACAACAGGAAAACCAGGACAAAATACCAGCCCAGCAAACGGTAGCGGCGGTTTGCCGGCCGGAAAAGCCAGATCAGCCCTGCCACCCATACCGGTATCACGGAGAGGTTCATAAACAGCTGGGCAGTTAGAAAATCCACAACCCGAACGTTCGCCAGTTGGTTTTCCGCCAGCTCCCGCATGTGGGCGACGACCGGGAAACCGTGGCTGTACTGCCAGAAGAGATTGGGCAGGACCAGCAAGGTCGCCGCCAGGGCCGCCAGAGCTGCCGGAGGGCTCCACAGCACCCGCCGATAGGGGCTGAGCAACAAGGCGCCGGCAATCCCCAAAAGAGCAAAAACCGTGGAATACTTATTCAGGAAGCTAAGCCCGAATACCAGGCCGAAATATAAGATGTAACGACGATGTTCTGTATTGACATACCGGACGACGAGATAGGCCAGCAGGGCCCAGAAAAAAATATCCGGCATGACCGGCTGAAACAACATGCCCGGGCGCAGGTTTGCCGGCGTCAGCAGCATGGCCGCCCCGGCGAGAAACTGGCCGTAGCGGCCGGCGCCCAGCTCGCGGGCCATCAGCACCACCAGCACTATGAGCGCACAGCTAACCAGCATGGGGAACAGCCGGATGGCAAAGAGGCTATCGCCCACTGTCGACTGCAAAAAAGCGCTCACCCACCCGATGAGCGGCGGGTTCGACCAGTACCCCCAGTCGGGATGGCGCCCCAGGGAAAGGTAGAGAAACTCATCGCGGTGCCAGCTCCAGAGGGTATTGGTGTAAATATGAAGGGCCAGCTTTGCCAGGACAAGGGCCAGCAGGCCGGGCAGGAAAACCGGTGACAGGTGCCTGTTCATGCGTTATTGGTTATTGCGCCTGGTATTGCCGTAAGCACGGTTATTGGCCAGTTGTTGCTCCAGGGCAGTTATGAAAACCATCCCGGGTTGAACGCAGTTACTGGTTATTCCCGGCAATCAACCAGTTCGGTTATCGCCGGGATAATAATCAATAACTTAATAACCATCCCTTGCTCCTCCTCCTATTTCACATGCTTTTCCAGAAAGCCCAGCATGGCCTTGTAGAACTCAAACCGGTTCTCCTCGTTGGAAAACCCATGGCCTTCGTTGTATTTGACCATGTAGGGCACGTCGATGCCCCGGCTGCGCAGGGACCGGACGATCTGGTCGGACTCGTCGATGTTGACGCGGGGGTCGTTGGCGCCCTGCACGACGAACAGGGGGGCCCGGATACGGTCGATGTGAAAAACCGGCGACCCTGCTTCCAGCCTTTCTTTATCCCGTTCCGGATGCCCCACCATTTCGTAGAGCATTTCCAGGTAGGGTTTCCAGTAGGGCGGAATAGTATTCATGAAGGTGAAGAGGTTGGAAACGCCCACATAATCGACCCCGCAGGCGTAGAGCTCCGGCGTGAAGGTGATGCCGGCCAGGGTGGCGTACCCCCCGTAGCTGGCCCCGTAGATGGCTACGCGTTTCGGGTCGGCAATGCCTTCTTGTACCAGCCAGTTCACGCCGTCGGTGACATCGTCCTGCATGGCATGCCCCCATTCCCTGAAGCCTTTCTGCCAGAAAGCCCTCCCGTATCCGGTGCTGCCCCGGTAATTGACCTGCAGCACCGCATAACCATGGCTGGCCAGCAACTGCACCTCCGGGTTGTAACCCCAGCTGTCGCGCACCCAGGGGCCGCCATGCGGGTTGACGACTACAGGAAGCCCGCGGGAGGACTTACCCCGGGGCAGCGTCAGATAACCGTGGATGGCCAGGCCGTCGCGGGAGGTATACTGTATCGGCTTCATGGGCGCCATGTCTTCCTCGTCCAGCCAGGGGCTCACCTCGATGATCTTTTCCAGCTTGCCCGCGGCCTGGTCATAATAGTAATAAGCGCCGAGGGAGCGGTCGCTGTAGGTGCGCACCATGAATTTATCCTCCTCTTTACTGGAGCTGGTGATCACCACCTCGTGCCCGGGCAATTCCTGCTCCAGGTATTCCTGCAGCTTTCGGCGTTCTTCGTCAAAGAATTTGATTTCCCGCTTCCAGGTCGTGTATATAGCGCCGGTGACCACCTTGCGCTTGCGGGAATACATCAGGCTGCCGGCGTCTACCTCGGGGTGGGCGAAGATTACTTCCCCCGCCTCCTCTCCGGCAGCCATGTCAAACTTTACGATCTCACTGCGGTCCCGGCCGATGTTGGAAACGGCATAGACGATGCTGCTGTTGTCGAACTCAAAAAAAATAGGCTCCAGGCTTTCCTTGAAGTTCGTGGTGATGACCACCTTAAAATCCTCCTCCTCCCTGGCCCGGTAGAGCAGGCTGTGGTTGACGCCGGCGATGGTTTTGATGGCGACGCGCAGTTTGCCGTCGTGGTCGGTCATCCAGCTGGTAATGGGTTCGGCGGGGTTGTTGTTCTCAGCCAGTTGGGTATATTCCCCGGTGCGGATGTTGATCCGGTAAGGTTCGAACAGCATGGGGTTTTCCTTATTCATCCCGATGATGAGCTCGTCTTCGTTGTCTTCCAGGTCATCGATGAGTTGTATCTTTACCCCTTCGAAGGGCGTCAGGTCCCGGGCGTCCGTGCCGTCGCGGTCGACGGCAAAAAGCTGAAAGTTTTCGTCCCCGCCACTGTCTTTGACATAAACCAGGCGTTTGTCGCTCGACCAGAAGAAGCCGCCGATATCCCGTTCCGTTTCGTGGGTGATGCGGACGGCGTTTTCCTCGCCGACCTTTTGCACAAAGATGTTCTGCCTCCGTTTATAAGGCCCCAGGTAGGCGAGGTAACCTCCGCCCGGCGACAGCTGGAAAGCCACCTTTTCCGGCGTACGGAAAAAATCTTCGACTGTGTATTTGGAATTGCCTTTTCCCAGCTCCATCAGGCTCTGCAACACCTCTTCCGAACTGGGCAGGCTGGGGTCGCCGGGCAGAGATTGCTTATCGTTTTGCTGCATTCGTTGGGTTGCTTTCGTGAGGGGAACCGATAAGGATAGTATTGCTGCTGATGCTAATCATGGTGTAAATATACCTAATCTGGCTGATTTCCATAGAGGCTTAGTAGGGATTGGAGTTAAAAAGATGTGCAGTTCTCTGCCTTCGCCGCCCCTCACATGCCCATTCTGATCCCTGCATAAATGCACGCCAGGCAGAGGAGCAGGCTGCCGCCGATATTCAGCAATCCCAACCCCGGATGGCCGGCCTGCAACAGGTTGAAAGTCTCATTGGTAAACGTCGAAAAGGTGCTGAACCCACCGCAGAACCCCGTCATCAGCAGAAATTTACAGGTATCGGTTATCTGGCCACGCAGGCTTAGCCCCACGAGCCATCCCAGGAGGACGCAACTCAGAGCATTGGCCAGGAGGGTGGCCAACGGAAAAGCAAGGTGGTGCCGCGCCAGCCAGTGGGCGATCCCGTAGCGGCAGGCGCTGCCCAATCCGCCACCAACAAAAACCAGCAGATACGGAGTCATCGGAGAGCCAGTTTTTTCTGTTTCTTCCGGAGTACCGCCTTGTGAAGCCAGAAGGTCAGCGCCGACGCCAGCAAGACAACCATGCCCAGCATCCAGTGCATTTCCAGAGCCTGGTGTAAGGAAAAAACCAGAAGGATGAAAAACACGTTGACCGATACCAGGATGCCGGTGGCCTGCATGTGAGAGAACCCGTAATCGATCAGCAGGTGGTGAATATGGCGGCGGTCGGCGTGCAGCGGCGATTGCCCGCGCAGGGCCCGCGTGATGAATACCCGGATGGTGTCGTACAACGGAAGGATCATAATACCAATGGCTACCACCGGGCTGGCCATGATCTTGCCTTTCTGCCCCACGTCCATGAAGTAGTTCATATCGATGAACTTGATGACCAGGATGACGCTGGCCGTCCCGACCAGCAAAGATCCCGAATCTCCCATGAAAATTCTCGCCGGGGAGTAGTTATATTTCAGGAAAGCGATGATGGCGCCCACGATGGTGAAGGCGACGATGGCAAATTCTATCCTGCCGACGTAGAAGAACCAGCAGCCCAGGGTCCCGCAGATCAGAGCGCCGATGCTGCCCGCCAGGCCGTTGATCCCGTCGATGAGATTGAAGGCGTTGACGACCACCAGGATGGTGAAGATGGTCAGGCCGGTGTAGAAGGGTATCGGCAATTCGGCGTGCATCCCGAAGAAGCCGTAAAACCCCCGCAGCATGATATCGGACTTGAAGACCAGGATGGAGGCCGCCAGGGCCTGCCCGATGATCTTGTTGAAAGGGGAAACGGGAGAGATGTCGTCCTTTACGCCGACCAGGAATACGATGATGAATGCGCAAAGGATGTATTGCAGGTTGCCAAAATCCCGGAAAGGCGTCCACAGGACGATAGAAAAGACAGCTGCCGAGAAAATGCCTATGCCGCCCAGGGCCGGAGTGCTGATGGTATGCGAACTGCGCTCGGAGGGTTCTTCGCAAAGGTTCTTTTCCCGTGCAATATTGATGACGTGGGGGATGGCAAAGTAGGCAAGCGTAAACGCTGTGAGAAAGCTGATGATCAGTATGAACAGCATATGGGGGATTATGATTTCAGTAGTTTTCCTATAGTTGCAAACAAATATACCATTTTTTAAGGAATAATTCGCGCAAAGGTATCCGGGAAAATTCCCGCATTGCGGGCAATTGGCCGGCGACGGACAACTCCAAACCGGCAACGGCCCACAGCGGGCTTCTCCCTGCCGCCTTAAAACGACGCATCATCCACCTTATCCAGCCAGTTGGTGATGACGTCCACCACGGAAGCGACACAGCCATCTTCGAAGGGGGAACGCAGGTTGGCGAGTTCCACCAGTTCCAGGAAGGACCGGCTGCCGCCGGCATCGCACAGGCGGACGTAGTCGCTCCAGGCCTGCTGGTGGCCTTCCTGGTCCTTTTTCCAAAACTGGAAGGCGCAGATTTGGGCCAGGGTATAGTCGATATAATAAAAAGGCATGACGAAGATATGGCTTTGCTTCTGCCAGTAACCGCCGTTTTCGAGGAAGGGATGGCCGTCGTAGTCGCGGTGCGGGAGATACCGGCGTTCGATATTGCGCCAGGCCTGGTTGCGTTCCGCCGGCGAAGCCCCGGGGTGTTCGTAAACGAAGTGCTGGAATTCGTCGACCGCCACCCCGTAGGGCAGGAAATACAGGGCGTTGGACAGGTGGCTGAACTTGTACTTATCCGTATCTTCTCCGAAGAAAAGCTGCATCCAGGGCCAGGTGAAGAACTCCATGCTCATGGAGTGGATTTCGCAGGCTTCGAAGGTGGGCCAGTTGTATTCGCTGATGCCGATGTCCCGGCTGCTGTACACCTGAAAGGCATGGCCGGCTTCGTGGGTCAGCACGTCGATATCGCCGCTGGTGCCGTTGAAATTGGAAAAAATGAAGGGTGCCCGGAATTTGCCGATGAAAGTACAGTAGCCGCCGGTGGCCTTCCCGGGCCGGGTCTGCAGGTCCATCAGGTTGGCGCTGCGCATGAAATCGAAGAACTCGCGGGTCTCTGCCGACAGCTCGCTGTACATGCGCCGGGCCTGCTGCACGATCCATTCCGGTTCTCCTTTGGGCTGCGGGTTGCCGGAAGGGAAACGCAGGTCCTCATCGTAGTAGGCGAGTTTTTCCAGGCCGAGGCGGCGGCGCTGGCGCTCGTAGAGCCGGCGGGTGATGGGCACGATGTATTCCTCCACCTGCCGCCGGAAGTTGGCCACCTGTTCCGGGCCATAATCGGAGCGCAGCATGCGGGCATAACCCAGTTCCACAAAGTTTTCATACCCCAGCTCCCGGGCAATCTGATGGCGGACGCGCACCAGGTCGGCGAAGATGCCCTCGATCCCGGCGGCGTGCTCTTCGAAAAAGGCCCATTTGGCCTCCGCCGCTTCCTTCCTTACGGCCCGATCCTTGTCCATTTCATATTTTACGATAGACGAGAGGTTGTGTTCTTCTCCTCTGAAAAGGATTTTGGCCTTGGCCTTTATCTTGGTGTAGGCACTGCCGAGTTTGTTCTCTTCCTGGAGCAGGCCGATGACCGATTCGTCAAACGTCTTCAGGCTCAGCCCGGCAATGGTAAAGAGTTGCTGGCCCCACTTTTTCTCCAGTTCATCCCGAAACGGGGATACCGCCAGGAGTTTGTAAAACTCATTGACCAGGCCTTCATAAGCCGGCATCTGCTGGTCGAAATATTCGTTCTCCTTTTCGTAGAAGTCGTCGCGCGTATCCATGGTATGCCGGATGTGGCAAACGTTATACATCGAGGTGAACTCCGTGCGCAGATCGTTGATGCGGGCCAGCGCGCGGCCCTGTTCTTCCGCCGAAGCAGCTTCCCGAAACCGGGCCAGTTCCTCGCGGAAAGAAGCGGAATATTCGTCGAACCGGGGCCTTGTGTATGGAAAATTCTCAAATGTCAGGTCCATTAGTACAAATCGTATTTGGTTGAATGCTGTACAAATCCCATACCAAAAGGATTTTGTTTAGAGGGGGGGAAAATACAACGGTTTCTGCACATATTCAATTTTGGCTTTTGCGTTATATGTAATTGTATCTTCAAAAAGTGCATTCAGTTTCGTAAATTTGCATATTTGTCAGTCGGCAAGATTCGACAGCGCTGAGGAATGAGGTTCTCAAACAGTTATTTCATCGCCGGTAGCCGAGAGCGGTTGTACGTTCCCGGCCCAACCAGTGTTAGCGGAAAAAGATGGATTTAAAGTCTCAGATCAACATTGAAAAGCTGCCCCGCCATATCGCCATCATCATGGACGGCAACGGCCGCTGGGCAAAGCAGCATGGCAAACCCCGCGTGTTCGGGCACCGCAACGGCGTAACCGCCGTACGGGAAACCACCGAAGCCGCCGCCGAGCTGGGCGTGGAATACCTCACGCTCTATGCTTTTTCCACCGAAAACTGGAACCGGCCCAAGCTCGAGGTCAGCGCCCTGATGCGCCTGCTGGTCGAAACCCTCCACAAAGAGATAAACACCCTGAACAAGAACGATATCCGCCTGCAGGCCATCGGCGACATCAGCAAACTGCCGCCGTCTACGTATAAGGCCCTGCTGGAAGGCATCGAAAACACCAAAGACAACAAACGCATGACCCTCGTCCTGGCCCTGAATTACAGCGCCAAGTGGGAGATCATGGAAGCCAGCCGCCGCCTCGCCCGGCAGGTGCAGGCCGGCACCCTCAACCCCGAAGATATCGACGAAGAAACCTTCGCCGGCGCCCTCAACACCAGCGGCATGCCTGACCCGGAACTGCTCATCCGCACCAGCGGCGAAACCCGCCTGAGCAACTTTCTCCTCTGGCAGATCGCCTACGCCGAACTCTACTTCACGCCCCTCTTCTGGCCCGATTTCCGGAAAGAACACCTCTTCTCCGCCATCATCGACTTCCAGAAAAGGGAACGCCGCTTCGGGAAGATCAGCGAGCAGGTAGCGCCGTGAGGGGGAAATCGTGTATTTGTGCATTCGTGGGGGGCAAGCCGGTTTTGGCACCCTTGCGTATATACAAATGCACAAAAGCACCCATACACATGGCCTACCCCATACAACCCTCCCCCGCCTTCCACCCTCTTTCTACCATGAGCCGCCGGGCCGCTTTCCCGGCAAATTGTCCGGGACTTTTCATACTTCCGGCATTTTTTTGATAATCAGGCCGCTGAATATGCGGTTATCCTGGCGGCAAACGTTATTTTTGCGCATCGAAAAAAAGAACAGCAATCCACTGCCCGGCGCAGTGAATGAGATAAACCTGACGATTGGAATGAGAGAAATTGCCTTGATCACCCTCTGCTGCATACTGATACCTTTCTACACGTTCGCACAGTCAGATACGGATACCATCCCGGTACTCCAGTACAGCGAACCCAAAGACTACGAGATCGGCGGCATCAAAGTCATCGGAGCTGACTTCAGCGACGACAACGCCATCATCAGCATCGCCGGCCTCCAGGTGGGCGACAAAATCCGGATTCCCGGGCCCGACATCCAGAAGGGCATCAAAGCCCTGTGGAAGCTCCGCCTGTTCACCGACGTGCAGATCATCAAAGAGAAGACCATCGGCGACGTGATCTTCCTGGAGATCAAAGTGCAGGAGCGGCCGCGCCTCTCCCGCCACTCCTACCGGGGCGTGAAAAAATCCTACCACGACGACCTCAACGACGAAGTCGACAAGTACCTGCTCAAGGGAGGCATCGTCACCGAAAACGTAAAAGTCAACGCCAGCAAGGCCATCGAGGGGTTCTTTATCGGAAAGGGCTACCTCGACACCCGCTGCCGGGTGATCGAATTGCCGGACTCCAGCCGCATCAACGCCGTGCAGCTGATCTTCGACGTCGACCGGGGAAACCGCATCAAAATCCAGGATGTCGCCTTCGCCGGCAACGACAACATCAAAGACCGCAAGCTGGCCAAGCAGATGAAGGGCACCAAGCCCAAGCGGCGCCTGTTCGCCTCTTCAAAATTCATCAAAAAAGACTACGAGGAGGACAAGGAAAAACTGATCGCCTACTACAATACCCAGGGCTACCGCGACGCCCGCATCATCAGCGACAGCCTCTGGCGGGAGCCCGACGGCGACCTGATGATCCGCCTCAACCTCGAAGAAGGCAACCAGTATTATTTCCGGGACATCAGCTGGAAGGGCAACTCCATCTACGATACCGAAACCCTGGCCGGCGTGCTGGGCATCGAAAAAGGCGAGGTCTACGATAAAGAACTGCTGGAAACCCGCCTGCGCTTCAGCCAGGACGGGCGCGACGTCAGCACCCTCTATATGGACAACGGCTACCTCTTCTTCCAGGTAGACCCCATCGAAGTGGCCGTCGAGGGCGATTCCATCGACCTGGAAATCCGCATCTTCGAAGGGCCCCAGGCTACCATCGACAAGGTGGTGATCAAAGGCAACGACCGCACCCACGAACACGTCGTCCGCCGGGAACTGCGCACCCGCCCCGGGCAAAAGTTCAGCCGTTCCGACATCATCCGCTCCCAGCGGGAGATCATCAACCTCGGTTACTTCAACCCCGAGGCCCTCGGTATCAACACGCCGGTAAACCCCCAGCGGGGCACCGTAGACATCGAATATACTGTGGAGGAGAAGCCTTCCGACCAGCTGGAACTCTCCGCCGGCTGGGGCGGCGCCCAGCGGGTGATCGGCACCCTTGGCGTGTCCTTCAACAACTTCTCCCTGCGCAACGTCCTCAACAAGGAAGCCTGGAAGCCGCTGCCCCAGGGCGACGGCCAGCGCCTGTCGCTGCGCGCCCAGACCAACGGCGACTTCTACCAGTCGTACAACGTGTCCTTCACCGAACCCTGGCTCGGCGGCAAAAAGCCCAACTCCCTGACGGTGGCGGCCTTCTTCAACCGCTTTGCCTTCGGCCGCCGCGGCACAGACAGCTACCAGAGCTTCAACATCCGGCAGGCGTCTCTCAGCCTGGGCACCCGCCTGAAATGGCCGGACGACAACTTCGTCTCCAGTACCGCCATAAACATACAGACCCTGACCCTCAACAACTGGGTGCGCGGCCTGTTCCGCTCCGACGAGGGCGAGATCGTGCAGGAGGGCAACTACAACAACTTCAGCATCAGACAGACCATCGCCCGCTCGACGGTCAACGACCCCATCTTCCCCAAAGACGGCGCCCGCATATCGCTGTCGCTGCAACTGACCCCTCCCTACTCCCTCTTCGATAAGGTCGACGACTACAGCGAGCAGCCGGCCCGCGAGCGCTTCCGCTATCTGGAATACCACAAGTGGCGCTTCGACGCCGAATGGTACACGCCCATCGTCGGCAACCTCGTACTCAAAGCCCAGGCCAAGATCGGCCTGCTCGGCTTCTACAACCGGGAGATCGGCTCCTCGCCCTTCGAGCGCTTCCAGCTCGGCGGCGACGGCATCAACAACCAGCAGTTCGGCTTCGCCGGGGTGGACATCATCTCCCTGCGCGGCTACGAGGTCAACGAACTGGAGGCCAACCGCGACCCCTCGGGCGGCACCTCGGCCACGCCCCTGTTCGACAAGTTCACCGTAGAGCTGCGCTACCCGCTGTCGCTCAACCCCAGCTCTACCATCTACGTGCTGGCCTTCGCCCAGGGGGGCAACGCCTGGCGCGAATTCCGCGACTTCAACCCCTTCGACGTGAAGCGCTCGGTAGGGGCCGGCCTGCGCGTCTTCCTGCCCATGTTCGGCGTGCTCGGCTTCGACTACGGCATCGGCTTCGACAAGCCCGGGGAGGACCGCTCGCTGCAGGCGCTGGGGGATTTCAACATCGTGCTGGGCTTTGAGCCGGAGTAGTTAGAACAGCGGTATTTTAACAGAAAAGCAGTGTGTTCAGCCAACCACTCCTACTGCCACCGCCTCTTTAACCTGAACATTTTACCAAACAAGGAGAGCTAAGCCTGAACGCTCCCCCGCCCGGGGATTTCCCCCGGACAACAGGCAACAGGCAACAGGCAACCAAGCCACCCCAACCCTCCGATCATGCACCGGAAAAAATACTTCCTGGTACTGCTGGCTGGTACCCGCTGTACGCTATTGCCCGCACAGGAGAATACCACTTTCGAGATTGGCGGCATCGATGTCGCAGGAAATCAACACAGCGACGCCCGGGGGGATGTCCTGGGCTTTGCCGAGGCGGGCAACGTGTGGAAGCAGGCCTACCAGTTTTCACCATTTAACCTTAAGCCGGCCGCCGGGCCGGGCATCCGCCTGCAACTGCCTGTGTTCGGCACGATCGGCTTCGACTACGGCATCGGCTTCGGCAAGCCGGAACTGAACGGGCAGCGCTGGACGAAATACGGGGTGTTTAATATTGTTCTGGGGGTGGAACCGGAGTGAGTTCCGAGCCTGGAGACTTAAAACAGCAGATGGAACAGCGCAAGTCGGGACAGGCCTGAGAAGTTTCCGGCAAACCTCCGCAGGGCGAAACTTCTCAGGCCCGACACCTTTAAAAATATCGCTTTTTAAACCAAGTGGTTTGAGAGGGGCTCCGCTGCGGCGGAGCCCTTTTTTTCGGACGGGCCACTTTTATACTGACGCACGGCAGGTTTTGTCGACTACAAAACCCGCCGGGTCAGTATATACTGGCATCGCTGGTTTTGTTCCTGACAAAACCACGCGTTCGCCAGTATAAGTGGCTCGTCCTTAAATGCTTACCGGTTCTTCCCAATCGGCAGGCTGATCGACATATCGACGGGGATGACGGACCCCTGGTCGATGACGTATTCAGCGCGGTAATTGTCGAGGTCGGGCCGGCTCAGCATATTCCTGCCGCTGGCCCAGAGTTCGGCCATCCTGTCCTTTTCGAAGAGCAGGGAGTTGGGGAATTTATTGTAATCCTCCGGGGGCATGTAATACACGTTCACCCGGATGCCTTCCGCCTCTTCGCCCAGGCTCTTCAGGCCGGCCACACGGCCGAGCAGGCGGGCGATGTCCACGTCGTTTTCGCGCACCTCGGTGCTGAACAGGTCGATCGTGCGAGCGAGCAGTTTGAGGATGCGGAGCTTGTGCATGGGGTCGAGGCTGGGCTGGTCGGTGCTGTGGATGATGACGTCGATCTCGCGGGCACCGATCTCGCGGGCCGTCATGATGGCCCTGCGGATGGGCACGTTCTCTTTGACGCCCCCGTCGGCATAGTAGTCCTTTTCCCCCTCTTCGTCCTTCAGCTTGTACAAAGACATGAAGACGGGCTGGTTGGCAGAGGCCCAGATCCAGTTGACCATCTGCTCGTAACCGAAATCCCTGGAAGATTTGTACTCCACCGAGTCGGCCTGCAGGTTGACCACCGTAGCGATGATCTCCAGGCTGTCCGGCGACCGGGCGATCGCATTGAAATCTGTTTCTGTAAAGTAAGTTTTTATGGTTTTCCGCAGGCGCTTGCTTTCGCCCAGGGTTTTCCTGCCGGTGATGATGCGCCAGAAGGCGTTGAGGCCGCGCACCTGCCCCTTCTTCTTTCCCTTGGTGTAGAACGGCCGCACATTGAAGATGTCCTTGTGGGTGACGCTGGTGTAGGCTTCCTCCAGCCGGGCGAAGGAGTCGATGGCAATCATGGGCGCCAGCAAGCTGCCGGTACTCGTGCCGATGACGGCGCGGTAGTCGCGCCCGGATTCATACAGGGCCTGGGCCAGGCCGCCGCCCCAGGCACCGCGGGCACCGCCGCCGGAGATGACCAGGACGCGCTCCTGGGCGTGGGTGAAATGAGAGATGGCGAACAGCAGCAGGGCTGGGAGGATGGTGGTTTTGGGTTTCATGGTCCTTTGGGTTTGGTGTATGTTATGTTGTTTTTTGGAGAGATCCATCGGGAGGCGCTCCAAAAAACAACACGAGGATGCGACCGGGGATGACCGCTTTATGGTTAATATCCTGTTTAAGGCAAATGTTACGTTTTGGAGGTATTTTTTAATGGCAGGTGCACCACCTGCCGGGTTTTGTGCATGCTGTCTTCGTGTTAACCCGTCAGCGCCTGCCTTCCTGACAGTAATAGCAAGCAGGCTGTGCCAGCGACCGGCAGGTTTTTGTGCTTTCGTGGTAAGTTTTAGAGCGTCATTTTACCAAACCGGGAGTCGCTGAAATCCTGTTTATCCTGTTCATCCTGTCTATAAAAACGCGTTGCCTGAAGTTTGTCCGGCTAAACAGGTGGGCAGTCCGTTCTTGTCTACAAACGCACCACCTAAAGGTGGCGCGTCCAGTAAATCCTGTCAGTAGATGTAGGTCTTCAGCCAGCCCCAGAATTCGTACCGGTTGCGGAAGAACCACACGGCCATCCCGATGGACAGGAAGATCAGGAAGATGCGGGTAGAGCGCATCGTCTCGGAAAATTTTTCGCGGCGGCTTTTGTAGTTGCGTTTTCTGCTTTGGTATCCCATTACGTGTGTGTACTACTTATTTGTAAAAGTTTGTTCAAAAAACAGAGTTTTCAGTTCAGAGCATTATCTGCCAGCCTATTATAAAGGAAGGTGGCCTGGGAGCAGCCCTCGTTTACACATTTACACGCTTACACGTTTACACAACGCTTTCTTCAGTACTCACTATGCCTTTCCCAGTAATTCTGTTCTTCGATCTCTTCCAGCAGGGTGAGGTAGTTGATATAGCGCAGTTCGCTGAGTTCTCCGCTTTCCACGGCCTCTTTGACGGCGCAACCGGGCTCGTTGCGGTGCAGGCAGTTGCCGCCAAAGCGGCAATCCCCGGAATACTGAAAGAACTCTCGGAAGTTGTGCGCCACGTCCATCGGTTCCAGGTGGTTAAAGGACAGAGTTTTGATGCCGGGCGTGTCGATGATAGCGCCGCCGAAGTCCAGTTGGTGCATCTCGGCAAAGGTCGTGGTGTGCATGCCCTTGCCGGAGTAGTCGCTGAGTTCCTGGGTACGCAGTTCCAGCTGGGGCTGAATGGCGTTCGCCAGGGTGGATTTGCCCACGCCGGACTGGCCGGCGATGAGGGTTACTTTATCCCTGAGCAGGGCCCGCAGTTCTTCCAGCCCCTCGCCCTCTGTGGCGGAAGTCAGTACAGCCGTATAACCGATCTTTTCGTAGATTTCTTTCAGGTATTCGAAGATGGCCCGCTCCTCCTCCCCGTAGAGGTCGGATTTGTTGAAGACGATGATGGCCGGTATTTCGTAGGGTTCGGTCATCAGCAGGAAACGGTCGATGAAGCCCTGCTTGAGGTTAGGGTTCACGATGGTCACGATGACCATGGCCTGGTCGACGTTGCTGGCCAGCAGGTGCAGGTCGTGCTTGCGGCGGGGCGACTGCCGGACGACGTAGTTGCGCCGCGGCAGGATGCTCTTTATCGTCGCCGTTTCGTCTTTCTCATCGACCTCTATTTCCACCTCATCCCCCACGGCCACCGGATTGGTCAGGCGTTTGCCGTCGAGGCGGAATTTGCCGATGATGCGGCTATCGACCACGGCTCCGTCGTCGAGCAGCACCTGATACCAGCTGCCGGTGGATTTGATTACGGTTCCTTTTTGCAAGATTAATGTTTTAACTTTTCTCTGGTTCCAAACGCAGGATTAGAACGAAAAAATTCCCGAACGGGTTCAGGTTCTTTACATCTCTCTGGTATTTATCCGGCCGGCGCGGCAGCTGTGCACCGCCTCCGCCACTTCCCCCAGCAATCCCGCCGACTGCTCTACCGCAGTGCCCACCACGATGATGTCGGCGCCGGCCTGGGCGCTGGCCCATGCCTGTTCCGGGCGGCGGATGCCGCCGCCGGCCAGGAGGGGGACGGTGGTGTGCTGAGCCACTTTTAGGATCATGGTTTCACTGACCGGCTGGCGGGCGCCGCTGCCGGCATCGAGGTAGAGGGTTTTCAGGCCCAGCATTTCTCCGGCCAGGGCGGTGGCCAGCGCAATGTCTGGCTTGTCAGCGGGAATGGGCAGGGTATTGCTCATGTAGGAAGCCGTCGTGGGCGCGCCGCCGTCGACGAGCATATACCCTACGCTGATCACTTCCAGGGAGCTTTGGTAAAGGTAAGGAGCGCTGACAACCTGCTGGCCGATGAGCAGGTCGGCGTTACGGCCGGAGATCAGAGACAGGAAGAGCAATGCGTCGGCCTGCTCGTCGATCTGCAGCGGGCTGCCGGGAAAGAGAAGGGTCGGAATGGCGCAGTGGCTGCGCAGGAAGGCCAGGCACCGGGCCAGTTCATCTTTCACCACCAGGCTGCCGCCGACGAAAAAGAAATCCACCTTTGCATCGACGCCCAGGCGCACCACCCGTTCCAGGTGTTGGTCCGCCGCCTTATCCGGGTCGATCAGGACGGCCAGGGCTTTCCTGCCGGCCTGCCGGGCAGCCTGCATGCGCTGGTATATTTCTTTTTTCCCGCCCATAGCACTGTTTTGGTACGCGGGGTAAAGATAAAAACTAATTTTAAACAGGCCACTTACGTTTTCTTTTCCACCAGAACGGCCATGGCCTTATCCGCTTTGGCCACCTCCTGATAGAAGGACCTGAAATCCTCATAACCTGTTGCCGGCAAGCGGTGCCTGCGCAGCTGCAGGCGGCGGGTGTACACCAAAACGCCTTCTGACCACTCTGCTTTGGCCTCATAGACGCCAAAGGAAACTTCCACCACCACCGGCGCCCGGGGCATGCTTTCTACCTGAAACCCTTCCGGCAAATGGAAGACAACCGTATCTGCCTCGGTAAAGGCTTCATCGGCCCGGATGGGATGCCGGCGTTCTGCCATCTCTTCCGGTACGGAATTCAGCGGGCGGACGGCGTTGAGCGGGATAAAAAGCCGTTTGCCCGCCCTCGAAGCGTAACGGGCAGAAGTAGCGCGATACCGGCAAACAGCCTCCGGTGCATCAGGGGCCGCCTGTATATCCAGGGATTCCAGGGCCAGGGCGGGCAGGCTGCTTTCGCTGACGAACCAATCCTCCAGTTCTTTACGGGAGCTGTAGGCCGAGCGTTGCCGGTAAGCTTCGTGCCGTGAGCCGGCGATCCGAAAGTCGCCAGCCACAGTGGCTGCTCCGTTCTCCGCCAGGGTGACTGTTGTCTTGCCAACCACCCTGTTGTCCTTCCCGTTGAGGGCAGGGGTGGCCTTCAGCCGGCCGCCTTCAGGCGTGATGAGCAGCGTATTCCGGCCGGCGTTGCCGGCGCCGATGTAGCCGGCGGGGAAGGTGCTGCTGGTGCACTCCAGCCACATGTCTTCCGAAGGAATGTACAGGATGGCGTGGTTAAACAGCGGGTAGGTAAAGCTGTCCTCCACTTCGTAAGGCACCCGCCCGTTGGCGATCAGCGCCGGATAAGCGGTTATGCCGGCTTCGTGAAGCAGGGCTTTCATAAAATTGCTGAGGGCCTTGCAATCGCCGTACTTGTTTTCAGCGACATAGGCTGCACTGGAAGGCTGCCAGCCGCCGATCCCGAGTTGTACGCTTACATACCGCATGTTCTCCTGCAGGTAGCGATAGAGGGCGGTTATTTTTTCTGCATCCGAACCGGCATCGGCGGCCAACTGCCGTACTTTTTCAGCCACGTAGCCCGGCAGGGCGTCCCGCCCTTCAAACAGTTGGCCGATGAAGGCGCCGAAATCCTGCCAACTGGACATGCTTCCGGCATACGCCCCTATCCGGAACCTGCCGGCCGCCGTCAGCAGGGTGGGCAGGACTTCGGAAGCGGGCGGGCCGTAGGGTTCCGGCTGTACCGCCTTCAGCCCCCGGACACGCCAGGTATAGCGGGCTTCTTTTTCATCCTCCGTCCGTTCCGGTTCCATGCCGAGGTTCAGGGCCTTGTAGTGCAGGGGTATCTCCCGGGGCATACGAACTACAAAGCTCGCCTGCTCCACGCTCTGCCGGTATTCCTGTATCTGCCAGTAGGGGAACATGGCGAAATTGATGCCGCTGACCGACATTTCATAAGCGTAAGCCAGCGTATAGGGATATTCGTGATGGTTGGCCTCCAATGCTTTCAGCCGGTTATCCTGGTAGACAGAAAAGCCGTCGACGGCGGCGAAGTCGCGAATCTCTTCCTTGCCCATTTTGCGAATCTCCCGCCCACGGGCGTCGTAAAGGCGCGCCTCCAGCTTTTTCACTTTGCTGCCGGAGTCATACCCCAGGATCAACGCATTCGCCTCGCTGTCTCTACTGAGCAGGGTCACTGCCTTGCGGCAGCGGATGACACCACTCTCTTCGGAAAGCACTTCCAATTCGCAATACTCCTCCCGCACCACTTCATTGGCGCCGGCCAGCAGGCTGTCGGGGATGGTATAGGCGGGGAATTGCTGGCCCGCCAACAAGCCGGGGCAGGCCATCAGGATCAATGCCATGATCTGCCTCATGCGTTATGTTTTTTTGCGAAAGACGATCTGTTCGTCTTGTTTTTCAAGAATATAATTGAAAAAATTCCTGATTACAGGGTATTCTTCGGGTTTAAATGTCAACTGGTTGATCTCGATCTTGGAAATCACCTGCACTTTGCCGCCATTTTCGCTGATCATGCAATCGAACTTGCCGCCGTCATTCGGCAGGGAGACACGCACTGATTCCGGCAATTCTTCCGTCGAATACCCCTCCGGAATTTCTATGAAAAGAACATCCTGCACCTTTATTGGATAGGGGATTTCAACCGGATAGGTTCGCTCTTCCAGTTTCAGCGGGTTCTCCTTAAAGGCAGGCATAAGCGCAATGCTGACGTACAGGAAATCATCAAAGGCCTGCGCCAGGCCGGGCAATTGCCCGTCGTAGGTTGCCTTCAGAGGAGCAAATGGGTGCTCGCCTTCTTCAAATTCCGGGGTGCCTATCTGAACCTCGGGATACCTGTCTTTCCAGTTGCTGGCTAAAAACTGGCCTTTGTCATCCTCTCTCAACGCCTCCCGCAAATCTACGGCATCATAGCCTTCATAGAGGGTAGCGACGGAAACAGCAGCATTGCCCTGGCTATCTAATTCTACGTTATACATACTCTTTATTTGGCCGCCTGGAGGAGCAAGCTGCAACCATTGGGAACCAGATTCGTCAGCCAGCCACCCGCGCCCGTTCAGCGCGCTGACCCGAGGGTAGCCAGGCGGGCGGGCCGGCGAACCCAGGTCAAACAGCTGCATCTGCCCATTGAGGTTGGCCAGGGCCATCAGATGGTTGAACTGGCTGAGGATGGGGTACAATTCCAGCATGCTGCCGTGGTCGCGGGTACTGGAAAGAACCGGGTAGGCCTCAATCTCCAGAGCATTGAACACGCAGAGCATCATTAGGTTGAGCTCGCCGCTGCTGCCCTTTTTCTTCTCGAAGCAATCCGCCAGGTCCTCATCGGCAAAAAAGGAATACCGGCCGTCCCATTCTACCACATTGTTCAGGTATTGATAGGCCAACATGGCTCTCTCTTCCTTGCTTTCGGCGCCGGCTTCGGCCCATACAGGTTCGAGGGCCTCCAGGAGCGCCTTCTGGTTTTTTCTTTTATCAATCTGTTTGCCTAGCTGCCCGCTCTCGTTCAACTCTTTGGCCAGTCCGGCCCAATTCGACAGGACGGGCTGGGCCAGGCTGTTCGGATACCGGACAGAACGCAACTGGAAGCGTACCCGGGCCAGATAGTCGTCCATGGTGGTGACGTAGGCCTCTTCCGTCATGGCGGGGACATCCTCCATTACAAACCGGTATTTGTTGACTTCGGCGCGGACAAACCCGCTTATTCCCGAGCCGGAAGGGACGCGGATGGACTCCTCTCTGGAATCCCTTTCTTCAATGTCCATCGGCCGGCCCTGTGTGAGGAAAATATAGTCATACCATTCCGGTATGGAAAGCCGCAGTTCGCTCCACAGGGTCGGGATTTCCCGTTGGAAATACCAGGGGCGCAACTGGACAACCGACTCCGAACTGATCCGGTACCGGTATTCGATCACAGCCCCCTCTTCTACCTTTGGGAAGGAAAACTTCATCTGAGACCATTGCTCGCTGGACTCCTCCTCGAAGATGTCATTGTTGGTTAATGCGTATACCTGTCCGTCCGGCGTGAAAAGCTGCGCGTCCAGGTTGCCGATCGCTTCGCTTTCATGAAAAGGAATGGAAACATCGGCATACGCAAAGCCCGGGCGCTTCAGGATTTTTATGCGCCGGTGGTGTTCAAAAACATAGCGCAGGTCGCCGTCGCCCAGGTCGACCGACAGCTCGGCGTAGTCGCATAGCAGCACTGCGGCGGCGGAAGTGTCGGTTTCGCAGGTGGCCATATTCAGGTCTTTTTCATCGACTTTGCCCCATTTCATGGGAGGCTTCTGCGCGTTTAAGGGCAGGAAAAAAATACACAGCAACAGGGTCAGGGCACCCTGTTTTGGAAAGAAGGTTTCAGGCATCATTTTTGGGTTTTTGGAAAATTATATTTCTTACAACTGAAATCGCATTGAAAAAATTCTTTTTTGTTGTATTATCTTCCCTCCTAAGCCTTGTTACCCTTAGAGCATGTTTGGAGGTGGTGCTTTTGAGGCGAAAATGTCAGATTTTGGGTTCTCACGAAGGCATTTTTCCGCCCCATAGCAGCGCTACGGGGCGGAAAAATGGCAAAGTGAGGTTCCAAAAGC
>JAGFJD010000330.1 GCA_024102975.1 Phaeodactylibacter sp.
GGCGGCGGAACGACCGGCCGCGGCGGCGGCGGCGGCAGCTACATCCACCCCATGGCCCTCAACCCCTCGGTTTCGGAAGGGAGTTCTATACTGGAAACAGAAGACGGCCTGGCCAGCTACCGGTGCATCCAGCTCAACACTCCGCCGGAAGCCCGCTGCGTCAGCGCGCCGGCCATCCTCCTGCTCGACGATTCCGGGGCAGCGGCCCTCGACCCGGCCCAACTGGACGGCGGCAGCTTCGACCCCGACGGCGACGAGCTGGCCTTCAGCCTGAGCCAGGAGCGCTTTGACTGCAGCCACATAGGAGACCAAGTGGTGACCCTGTCCATCGAAGACGGCGAGGGCGCCGTCAGTTCCTGTACGGCCACGGTGGCGGTCCGGGACGAAACCGCTCCCCACATCAGTTGCCCGGAAAATACGATTGTGCCGTGCAACGATACCGGCACCCCGGCACTGGACGGCATGGCCACGGCCACCGACAACTGCGATCCGGCCCCGCTTATCGACTTCTCCGACGTGCTGCTCGAAGGCAGCTGCGATTATGAGTGTATTATTGAAAGGACGTTCACCGCTACCGATGCACAGGGCAACCGCTCGGCCTGCATCCAGGTGATCACCAAATCCGCCGCCGGCCTGTTCGAAGATGCCTTGTCGACGGACCTGGATGGAGACGGCCTGAATGACCCCATCGTGCTGGGTTACTCCCGCAATACCCTGACTATACTGGACGGAGGCGCGGATTGCATTTTTAGCTGGCTGCCCGGCTCGGGCGGCAGCCCGGCGTCCCTGCCCCGTGCCCAGCGCGTGGTGGACGGCAGCAACTGCCGCAGCGGCATCCAGCTTTCTGCGGACGGCAAAATAAACAACCCGCTGCTGGCCGAAGCGCTGCTCCTGACGGTCAAAATCCGACTGGACCCGCAACTGGGCAATACCCGGCTTTCCACCCTGGATTGCGCCTTCCACCCGGCCCTCAGCCAGTTCCTGGGCAACAACCCGTCCGTCAACAACCTGCTGCGCCTGGCCAACCTGGCCCTGGGCAACATCCTGGGCCCGGTGCCGTTCGGCCTCCTGACGGATGCCTTGCATTGCATCAACGAAGGGCATGCGCTCTGCGGAGACGAGCAGGCACCCCGCATCGCCTTCACCAACGGAAGCCCCGCCGGCCCGGCAACCGAAGGGCTGGCCATCTATCCCAATCCCGCAAGCAGCTCGATCCACTTCAACCTGGCCGCTTTCGGCGGGCAACCAGCCGTGATCCGCATTTACAGCTCCCAGGGGCAGCTCGTGGAAGAACGCCGGGTCGCGGAAATGCCGGACGGCCCCTTGGAATGGCGATTGGAAAATTACAGCAACGGCCTGTACATTGCTGCCCTTTTTGTCGAAGGGCAGGAAGTGCAAACGGGGAGGTTTGTAGTGGAACGGTAGGCATAAGTAGGCGGACAATTATGCCAATAACCTGAAATGCTCGGCTCGTTACGGCCTGTGGCCGTAAACGGTCCAAGGTTCCGGACTCCTGTCTGTAGTGATCAGGAGCTAAACACGCCGGGCAGGAGCCCGGCACCTCGGTTCCGTATACGATCGCAGATCGTAACGAGCGCATTTCAAATGTATTGGCAACTTCGCTCACTTAAATCTAATGGCCTTCACCGGGCTGATGCTCGCCACCAGGTATGACGGGATGACGAGGAAAAGAAGCGTAATAGCCAGCGTGCCGAGGTTGACCATCAAAATAGGCCAGAAGCTGAGGTCGATGGGGGCAGTGGTGAGGTAGTAATTTTCCTCGGAAAGGGTAATGAACTCAAAGCGGTCCTGCAGCAGGCACAGGCCGATGCCGATGAGGTTGCCCCAGAACAGGCCCAGGGCGATGATGTAGGCGGCGTAGTACAGGAAAATCTTGCGGATGCCCCAGTTGGCGGCACCCAGCGCTTTGAGGATGCCGATCATATTGGTGCGCTCCAGGATGAGGATCATCAGGGCGGTGACCATATTGATGATGGCGACGATGATCATCAGGCTGAGGATCACCACCTCGTTGATATCCTGCAGGTCGAGCCAGTCAAAGATCTCGGGCAGTTTTTCCCGGATGGTTTCGGCGTACAGCTCGGCCGGCAGCTCTTCGAAATGGATATACTCGGCGATGGGTTCCAGGTCGTCGATGTCGTCGATAAACACTTCAAAGCCGCTGACCTGGCTTTCGTCCCACCCCAGCAGGCGCTGGATTTGGCGGATGTCGACGAGGGCGAATTTCCGGTCGTACTCTTCCAGTCCGGTGCGGTAGATGCCGCTGACCCGGAAGCGCCGCCGGAGCTGTTCTCCCTTTTCGACGAAATGCATGATGAAAGCGTCGCCGGTATCCACCTGCAGGCGCGCCGCCGTCTGATCGGAGATGAGGATTTCGTCGGACAGGGCTGTATCGGGCAGGGTTATGGGCCGCCCCCGTTTGATGTACTGCTGCATGAACGCCCAGTCGAAGTCCTCTCCTACCCCCTTCAGGATGATGCCCTCGATTTCCTTGTCCTTTTTACTGCCGGCTTCAATGATGCCGGGCTTGATGGCAAATACCTGGATGTGGCGGATGCCGCCTTTGGTTGCCTTAAGCCGCTCCACCCGGTAGCCGAACCATTCTTCCTCCTGCAGGTAGGCCACGCGGCGGATGGTGTCCAGCGCCGGATAGAAAGGCTGGTACTTGCTGATGGGGTAAGCCTCCAGCAGGGAGCGGTTGATGTCCGTATCGGTAATATGGATATGCCCCCAGAAGCCGAAGATCTTATTGCTGATCTCGCTCTTGAAGCCGGCAATCAGCGCGTTGGAGCAGATCATGACCGCCACGCTGAGGGCCACGGCCGCCACCGCTATCCGCAGGATGAGGCGCGAAAAGGACTGCTGGCCGGAAGCGGCGACGCGGCGTGCCAGGAAGCGTTCGAAGTTCATAGGGGGCAAAGATAGGGATTTGGAGGGGAATGTGTATAAGTGTAAGTACCTGGACTGAAATAGTGAAATATGTGGAAATACATTGAAATACCTGGAAATACTCACCAAACTTGGGCTTGTGCTGTATTTCCTTCATACTACTGGATATTTTGGTCCCATTTGTGTAAATGTGTATCCACCTTCGCAAGGCTTCGGTGGACAAAGAAAGTATAAACGTGTAAATGGCTGGGAACCCGCGTTCTTTTACACCTTTACACACTTACAGGGCGCGATGCAAAATTGTGCCCTCTTCGGTGTTAGGAGGATTTAGGTCTTAGAGCATGTTTGGAGGTGGTGCTTTTGAGGCGAAAATGTCAGATTTTGGGTTCTCACGAAGGCATTTTTCCGCCCCATAGCAGCGCTACGGGGCGGAAAAATGGCAAAGTGAGGTTCCAAAAGC
>JAGFJD010000331.1 GCA_024102975.1 Phaeodactylibacter sp.
GCTTTTGGAACCTCACTTTGCCATTTTTCCGCCCCGTAGCGCTGCTATGGGGCGGAAAAATGCCTTCGTGAGAACCCAAAATCTGACATTTTCGCCTCAAAAGCACCACCTCCAAACATGCTCTAACACAATTAGGCCCAAAATGTCCAGTAGTATGTTACGAACCATGAATAAATGTATAGCCTTGCTGCTGTCCCTCAGCGCCGCCGCGCTCCCTTTGGCCGCGCAAACTACCACCGAAAAAACCGACAACGGCTGGCGGCTGATAGCCGACGGGCAACCATTCGAAGTCAAGGGGGCGACCTTTGGATACGGGGAAGACGTGGACAACTACGACGCTCATTTTCAGGACCTGCAATCCCTCGGCGTGAATACCATCCGCACCTGGGGAACGGATGAGTTTACCGGGCAACTGCTCGATGCCGCCCACCGGCACGGCATGAAGGTGATGGTGGGCATCTGGATGCGGCACGGCCGCCCCGGCATGGAGGACGACGACCGCTTCAATTACCTGGAAGATACCGAAGGGATGGAAGCGATGTACGCGAACGCCGTCCGCACCGTAGAGGCCTGCAAGGATCACCCCGCCGTGCTCGCCTGGGGCGTGGGCAACGAAGTGTACCTGAACACGGCCACTGACGCCGAAAAGGAAGCCTATTCAAAGCTGCTGGAAAGGATATGCCGCAAGATCAAAGAACTGGACCCGGATCATCCGGTCGCCTCCGTAGAAGCCTGGACCTTTGGGCTGGACTGGTGGCAAAAATACGTTCCATCCATAGACATTTACGGGTTGAACATTTACGGCGCCGGCGCTTCCCTGCTGGCGGCGGAACTGGAGAAGCGAGGCATCGACAAGCCTTATATCGTCACCGAATTCGGGCCCACCGGAGAATGGGACATGCCAGAGGATGAAAACGGAGTGAAAGTGGAGCCGACGGACCAGCAGAAATACGACGCCATCGCCCGGGGCTATACCCAATGGATCAAGAGCGAACCCTCCTGCCTGGGTGCCTGTTTTTTTCATTACGCCAACGGGGCCGATTTCCTGTCCATCTGGCTGTTCACCCATTTCAGGGGGATGCGCCGGCCGCAGTACTGGGCCATCCGCGAAGCCTATACCGGCCAGGAGCCGGCCAACTACGTGCCCCGGATCCAAACGTTCGAACTGCCGGGCGCCGAAAGGAAAGGCGGCGCCTGGGTGCCGGTAGCCCTGAAAGCATCGGATGCTGAGAACGAAGCACTGGAGGTAAGCTTTTATTACAACCAACGAACCGGCAGCCGGAAACGGCGGGACCAGGTGCTTCCGCTGAACGCCCGGGGCAACGCCACGGATGGCTTTGAAATCCAGCTGCCCCAGGTAGACGGCCCGGCCAAAATCTATGTTGCCGTTAAGGACACCTACAACAACGTGGGCATCGCTTCCACCTCCCTGGTGGTTTCCGACGAAGAGGCCAGAGCAAAAAAATACCTGGTGCCCAGGGCTACCCTTCCCTTTTACGTCTACAAAGACAATGGCGATCTGCCCTATGCCCCCTCCGGATATATGGGCAATTATGAAGCGATGGAAGTGGACCTGGGCCATGCCGAAGGCGCCCACTCCGGAAATACCTGCATTAAGGTCAGCTACAAGGCCAGGGAGAACTGGTACGGCCTCGCGTTCGTCGACCCGGCCAACGACTGGGGCGATATCCTGGGCGGCTACGACCTGACGGGCGCCAAAACCTTCCGCTTTTGGGCAAAGGCCAGCATGGACGGCGTAAAAGCCACCATCGGCTTCGGCCTGATCGACAAGGACAAACCCTTTCCGGACACCGGCAAAAAGTCGGTGGACGTCGTGCTGACTACCGAATGGAAGCAATATGCCATCAAAACCAGGAAGGTGGATTTGAGCTGTATACGGTCCGGGTTGGTGCTGTTTTCCTCAAGCGATGGCTTTTCGCATGAGATTTTTTTGGATGATGTGGTTTTTGAGTAGGGGAGGGGGCTCAATTCCGCAGTAAGTAGTCGGACAGTATTAATTTACCGATAAATCGGGACGTTCGCGAGAGGCTCCGCCTTCGCCATCGGCTATGGCGGGAAAAGAACCCGCGATATTCCCCCGCTATTTAGTGCGCGAGGCACTAAGGGATTGCGCAAAAATAAAATACCCAAATTAAGATTTTTTAGTATCTTTGCAGGATGGCAGACAAAACAAAGATACTGAAAGAATTAAAACAAAAATGGGATATAATATCCCCTTTGCTGGATGAACGCAGCAAACGCGTATGGGCAGGCATGGAAGCCCAGCGCATAGGCTGGGGCGGGTTGACGCTGCTAGAAAAAGCAACGGGGCTAACGCGCAAGACTATATCAAAAGGGATAAAAGAGCAAGGGGCGGCAGTTCAAAAAGGGCAACAGCTCCGCAAAGCAGGAGGAGGCAGGAAGCGAAAACAAGAAACCCAGCCGGGCATAGCCGAACAACTTGAACTGTTGGTACAACCCTATACGAAAGGCGACCCGGCGCGCCCCTTGCGCTGGACATCAAAAAGCACCTATAAATTAGCCGAAGAATTAAAATCAAACGGCTATGAAGTTAGCCCCAACACGGTAGGCAGGTTATTAAAAGAGCAAGAATACAGCTTGCAATTAAACCGCAAAGAGAAAGAAGGAAAGGGCCATGAAGAAAGGGACGCCCAATTTCAATTCATCAACGACAAAGCAAGCCGTTTCATGCTTGCCGGCAAGGCTGCTATTTCTGTGGATACTAAAAAGAAAGAAAATATCGGCAATTATAAGAACGGGGGGCGAGAGTATCACAAAAAAGGAGCAGCTCCAAAAGTGAACGTACATGATTTTAAAGATAAGGAATTGGGCAAAGCTGCTCCTTACGGCATTTATGACATAGCTATAAACAAAGGCTGGGTAAGCGTTGGGATTAGCAGCGACACTGCGGAATTTGCAGTAAACAGCATCCGCAGTTGGTGGCATAAGATGGGCCAGCCCTTATACGGACACACCGCTGAAATACTCATTACAGCTGACGGCGGCGGCAGCAACAGCAGCCGTTGCAAGTTGTGGAAAGTAGAGTTGCAAAAATTGGCCAATGAAATTAATAAAACTATTCATGTTTGCCATTTTCCCCCGGGGACAAGCAAATGGAATAAAATCGAGCACAAAATGTTCTGTTTCATTACTAAAAACTGGAGGGGGAAACCTTTGGTTTCCCGGCAAGCAGTGGTACAATTAATTGCCAATACGGCTACTAAGACAGGATTGACGATTGATGCTGTTTTAGATGAAAACGATTATGAAACTGGAATTAAAGTTTCTGACGAGGCGTTCGCAAAAGTGAAACTAACCAAAGAAAGCTTCCATGGCGAATGGAATTATTTCATCGAGCCAAACAATGATTTTTGAGTAATTTATTTTTGCGCAATCCCTTAGGGCGTTTGGCACCTTAATAACGGGGCGGTTATTTTCCCGCCGGGAACAAAATGCCGTTGTTGGTTACTGCCAAACAGCTTCTTAGTAAAGGATATTTTTAGCGATTTACCCGGTGAACAGAGTTAGCAATAACGCCAGTTGGCACGTGGTATGGTTAATAACTGCCCTGGCATGCTGTAGTCAATTGAGCTTTTCCCCGCAGTATTTGCAAAACACGGCGTCATCCGTATGCCCTTCGCGGCCGCAGTACCGGCAGGCCTGGGTATTGCTTTGGGAAGACCGCCTGCTTTCTGCGACCATTTCGGCGGATACGATGCCGGTCGGCACGGCGAGAATGGCGTACCCCAGGAGCATGATGAAGGCGGAGAGGAACTGGCCCAGTTCGGTCACAGGGGTAATGTCTCCGTAACCTACAGTAGTGAGGGTGACGATGGTCCAGTAAATGGCGCGGGGAATGCTGGAGAAGCCCTCGTTCTGGCCGCCCTCGATGAGGTACATGACGGAACCGATGACGATGACCAGGAGCAGGATGAAGAGCAGGAAAACAGTGATCTTGGCCCGGCTGGCCTTCAGGGCCTTGACGATGGAGTCGGCTTCGGTGAGGAAGTGGCCCAGCTTGAAGATGCGGAAAATCCGCAGCAGCCGCAGCCCCCGGATAACCAGCAGATACTGGGTGCCGTAGACAAAGACGCTGATGTAGGTCGGCAGGATGGCCAGCAGGTCGATGACCCCGAAAAAAGAGGTGGCATATTTGAGAGGCCGGTACACGCAGTACAGCCGGAGCAGGTATTCGATGGTGAAGATGATGGTAAAGCCCCACTCCAGCGCGTAGAACAGGTTGCTGTAGCCGGCCTGCAGGTGCTGGACGCTTTCCAGCATGACGACCACCACGCTGGCCATGATCAGGATGAGCAGGATGACGTCGAAGGCTTTCCCCTTCGGCGTGTCGGCCTCGAAGATGATCTCGTGGATCTTTTCCTTTTGTTTATTTCTTTGGGCAACCGGCATGAATTCTTCGTTTGCGGGCAGAAAATACGAACCTTTGCGGGGCTCTCCATATTTTTTTATGCTTTTGTCGGTTTTCAGGAAAGGCAAGGGGGGATGGCCGAAGAGTTTCGCGGAAAGATGCCGGCAAAAAATATTTGATAAAAATTTTAATATTCGAATATTTTTAATTTATTTTGTTGTTCGAACAGGTACTCATAAAAAGTGCCTTTCCGGCACAGGAGGCGCTTTTTAATGATTGCCGGTGCAAGGAATTCGTTTCCAAACGACAAACACAGAACTACCGCCAGGAGCTTTGAGAGGCCTAATTTCTACACCATCAGCCTGAAAAAGCTGAAGCCATTGGCCTTCAGCAAAGAAACCAACATCAAAAAGGTAACTTTTTTTTGAAAACCCCGTATATCTTGTTAACAAGGACGGGAGGCTATGTTGTAAGATTGGCGTCAACGCTTTTTTTGCAACTTAAATTTGGAAAGCCGTGATAAAAGCCGTTATCGTTGAGGATGAAGTCAAAGGGTTGAACAACCTGAAGAACCTGCTGGGCAAGTATTGCGAAGAGGTGGAAGTGATCGGTGAAGCTACGACCAACGAAGAGGCTTTGGGGCTGCTGGCCAGCCCGGACATTGACCCGGATGTAGCTTTTCTGGACATCAGCCTGCCGGACGGCCAGGTCTTCCAGTTGCTCAACCAGCTCCGGCCGGTGGGTTTCGAAGTCATTTTCGTTACGGCTTACCAGGACTTTGCGATCAAGGCCTGCAATTACAGTTCCATCGGCTATATCCTCAAGCCGATCGACCCGGACGAGCTCAAGGATGCGGTCGCCCGCATCCGCCCCCGGCGAGACGGGCAAATTGACCGGCGCCTCGAAATTTTCAACAGCTACTACAACAATCCGAATGCCTTCACCAAGATGAGCATTTCTGCGCTCGACGGGATCTATTTCGTCAACATACGGGATATCGTCCGCTTCGAAGCAGAAGATAATTATACGCACATCTACCTCCACAGCGGAGAAAGAATCACAGCCTCGAAAACCATTAAAGCTTACGAGGACCTGCTGGCCCCCTTCAACTTCTACCGCGTTCATAAACGGCACGTTATTAACCTGAACTACATGCGAAAGTTTGTAAAGGGTGATGGTGGCTATTTGATTATGGATGACGATATCAAGATCGAAGTTTCCCGAAGGCGGCGGCCCGCCTTTATGGAGCAGATGAAACGCCTCCAGGAAGGGCTGTAAAAAAACTTGCCCTTTTCAGAGAAAATGGGCAACTTTGCGGCCTCTTCATTTGCTATCTACCCCCATCCAGGCTTTTTACATACCCAGTTGACGATAAACAAACCAATTTACAACGCCACAGTGCTGGCATGGAGTTTCTATTTATTCATAATAAAAAAATGTAAGCCAGGCTTGCCTTCCGGCTTCGTGGCAATAGAATATTTTTTTACTTTTACTGACAAGTAACGGTATCAGAACAAAAGAATCCGGTCCCGTGTACACAAAATGAAATACTATGGGAAAATCCAAGAAAAATCTCGACGACCTGAAGAAAGACCTCAAAACGATCAAGAAAGGCGATATGAAAAAGATCGTTGGCGGTAAAAAGGGCAAGAACAAAAATTGGAATAATGGTTGCGGAGGTATAGTGCCCCAGTGACCATATCTAAAAATATAGTATCTTGAGGGCTATATCTGTAAATAAAGATATAGCCCTTTTTTTTATTTTTATTATTGCTATGTTTTTGGGAAGCACCGTTCCGCAAGTCGTCAATGTCAGTGAGCTGGAATACAAGCTCCGCCAGCAAAAGGACCCTTTGCAGCGCCTGATCTCGCTGGACAAGCTGGCCGGCCATTATACCTATACCAACATCCGCCGGGCGCAGGAACTGCTCGGCGAATTGTGCGGGATACTGGGGGAATACCCCAACCCGGATTTTAAACTCAACTACCACTGGTATGCAGCTACCATCGACAACCAACTGTATAATTTTACCGCTGCCGAAGAACATTTCCTGAAAGCTATTGAAATACTGGAAGAACGCGGCACCATCAAACAGCAGGCAGAAGCCTATATCGACTACGCGGGGATTTGCATGAACCAGGAGAAGATGGAAAAGGCGACCCGGTACCTGGAAAAGGCCGGCAAATTGCTTAAGAGCTTTCCCGATGACCGCCTGCTGGCCCGCATCACCTGCCGCGAAGGGTTCATGAACCTGCACTACGGCAATTATTCCCGCGCCATCGAACTCCTGCTGGCCGCCGATAAAAGCATTACCATGCAGGGGCCTCCCCTGGAACTCAAGGATTACTACTTCCTGACCCTTATCCACTCCGGCCTGGGCAAGGTCTATGAACGCAACGACGACCGGGAGAAAAGCGTGCGCTCTTACCTCAAAGTGGTCAATATGTGCGAAACCATGGGGATGCGCACCCGCTTGTCCTGGCACTATCTCAACGTCGGCATCGGTTATATCGCCCTCAACGACCAGGAGAAAGCGGAAGAGTACTTCCGGAAGGCCATCGACATCACCGACGACATCAGCGAGTATGCCCGTGCCAGCGCCTTCGCCAACCTCGGATACTGTTATTATGAAAAAGGCCGCTACCAGGAGGCGCTGGAACTCTTCGACCGGGCGGAGCACCTGTACAAGCACAAATCGGAAGAGGATTACTACAACTTCTCCATCATCGAAGCCTGGCGCGGGCGCCTCTACCAGGAACAGGAGGAACAGGAGCGCGCCCTGTCCCATTTTTCGCGCGCCCTGGAATATGCCCGCCTCATCCAGGATTACAAACAACTGGCAGGGGTGTGTAAGGATTTCGCGAACTACTATGCCAACCTGGAGGATTTTGAAAACGCCTACCGGTACCAGTGCCTCCACGATCAATACCTCGACAAAAATTCCGAACAGGTCGATAAGCGGAAACAGCTGGAACTGGAGGTCAAATACGAAGCGGAGAAAAAGAAACAGGAAACCGAACTGCTCCGCCTGCAGGCTACCCGCCTCCAACTGAAGGCTCTGCGCGCACAGATGAACCCGCACTTCATGTACAACGCGCTGAACTCCATCCAGAACTACATCACTTCCAACGAGATCACTTCCGCTGCCAAATACCTGGCCAAATTCGCCCAGTTGATGCGCCAGAGCCTGGAATATTCCGACCTGGAGATCATCTCCCTGGAAAAGGAGATCGAGTTCCTGGAGGATTACCTGTTCATCAACGAGAAGCTGCGGTTCGAGGACCGCCTGAAATACGAGATCATCATCGATGAAGAGATCGAGGAAGACATCCTCGGCGTGCCCACCATGATCATTCAGCCCTATGTGGAAAACGCTATCGAACACGGCCTGCGCACCAAACGCGACGGCCTGATCCGGGTCCTGTTCTTCCTCTACGATGAAGACACCATCCTTTGCGTGGTCGAAGATAACGGGATCGGCAGGGAAAAGGCCCGGCAACTGCGGATGCAGGACCCCCAGTACCACAACCACCGGTCCCGGGGCACCAACATCACAGAGAAGCGCCTGGAAATCCTCCACAACTCCAAAGACAAGGAATCCTTCGTGCATACCATCGACCTGACTGACGAAGAGACCGGAGAGGCCCGGGGTACCCGCGTGGAGATCATGATCCCGATCATGGAAATACAGATCAAGTGAACCGCGATTCTAACCGTTTCCTAATTTAATATGACCATTCCCTGCCATTCCGGCGCCTTATATACATCGGGCCGGTATTTTTCCCGTGAAGGCTTTATCTTAGCGTCAGTTTTCTCATAGTATGTTTGTTTGAACCTCCTGCACCAGTCCCTTCGGTGCAGGCTTTTTTTTGCCCGTACCTCTCCTCCTTTTACCGCAACCTAATCTGCCGGCACCATTGGAAGCCCTCCTGATACCGCTGCCTAAGTATGCCCTTGATTGACGCCGTTAAACCTTATCTTGCAGACAGTTTTCTCATAGTATGTTTGTTCTGCCTACATCTGTTTACCTCGGGTGTAGGTTTTTTTTTGCGGCAGGTAGCCGGTTCGGCGGGTGCGATGCTAAATTGTGCCCCCTCCGGTGTCAGGAGGATTTAGGTATTGGGCGTCAGGTGCACACTACCGGACAAAATGGTTTCGGAAACAGAGCGCACCGAGTCCAACACAGAGTACACGAAGTTTTTCCCGTTGATAACCAAGCCTCTGTGCGGCTCTGTGTCTTCCCTGCCTGCAAGGCCGCGCCTCGCGGCAGGCAGGTCTGCGTACTCTGTGTCCAAAAAATGTCCAGCAGTATGCGGCAGGTGCCTGTTGAGTGTCCGATTAGGCCTGGGTTGTCTCTAAAACCGAGCAAGGGGCAAAGAAAGGAACCGCGCCCGGTTCGGCCCGTTTTTCGCCTTTGCAACCGGAGGTTTGCCGGATACAGTATCTGCCACTTTCTTCCTGAAGGCTGCCATACCATAGGCCGTTTTGCCCGTAGCATAAATCTTATGAGTATATGCCTGATATATTTTTATCTTTGAATGTGTAGTTTTCTCATAGTATGTTAGTGCTCCTACATCCGAACAGCCTCCCCTGATGTAGGAGTTTTTTATTTTACCGCTGTGCCAGACGGTTTTTCCCGCCACGAAGACATCAATTCTTAAGCCGGAAATCGGAAATTCGAAGTTGGAAAGGCTCTTTATTGATTAATTGCCTGGTTTTTTAATGATCTCGAACGGCTGTTCCAGCCGGTGCCCCTCTTTATCTACCAAAGTCAGCAGGTGTTGGCCTTCGGAAGGGTTCAGCTCGAAACTGTGGAAGGTGTGGGTGCTGCCGACATACTCATTGTCGATATGCCAGTAAATGGTGGCAGTATCCGACCGGTGAGCGGCGGTGAAGACGGTTTTGGACAGCTTGCCGTCCAGCCCCACCGGCACGTAAATCCGGGTGGGATATTTGGGGTATATCAGTTCCATGTAGGGCCGGGAAGGATGGGCGGCGCAGTCGGGGCGGTAAGGCGGCAGGGGCGTATACTCCGGGTAGCGCGCTTTGTAGAAGTGTTCTTCGGTTGGAGGCAGGACGAACCAGGCCTGGCGCTGCATGGCGCCGGGAGGCTCGCAGCCGGCGTGGACCTGCCATTGCCCGCCGGCGTCCAGGAAAACGAGCTGGTGGTAAGGGCAGGGTGGCACATTGATGCCTGATGCCGGCGCCCAGACGGTATCCGCAGGGCAAATGTCCAGCGGGCGGTAGCCGCTGTTGCGGCACACTGCGAGGCGGGCCATATCATCGTATGGCTGCCGGAACCAGGCCCCGTCGCCGGGCAGGCGGTTGAAGATATCAAAAAGTACCGGAGCGGCGGCCAGCGTGCCGACCAGGCCGGGGCGCCCTTCCCCGTCGGCATTGCCGGCCCAGACGCCAACAGCATAGCGGGGGTTGACGCCGACGGCCCAGGCATCCCGGAAGCCGAAGCTGGTGCCCGTCTTCCAGGCGATGCGGCGGCTGGATGCGAAACGTTCCCACTCGCCCTCGGAATTGGGCCGTTCGACTTCCTGCATGGCGTCGAAGGTAAACCAGGCGGCGGCGGCGCCAATATGGGTGGGGGCGGGCTGAAGGAGGCGCTCCTCCCCGCCGCCTGCCACCTCCGGGTAGATATAGCGGGGCGGGCGGAAATCTCCGGGATCGTACTGTGCATCGTAGGCCGTGTAGTGCTGCAACATACGGCTCATGCCGGCGTAGGCGCTGGTGATGTCCCATAGGGTACCTTCGGCGCCGCCCAGCACCAGGGGGAGGCCGTAGTAGGCCGGCGGCTGGTCGATGGTGCTGAAGCCCAGCTTCCGGAGGTTGAAGTGGAATTTCTCCAGCCCGTATTGCTGCAGCATATATACCATAGGCACGTTGAGCGAGCGGATGAGGGCGAGGCGGGCGGGCACCGCGCCGTCGTAGTCTTCGTGGTAATTCTCCGGCCGGTAACCGCTGAGCTGCATGGGGATGTCGGGCACGAGGCTCTGCGGGAGGATCTCGCCTTCCTGCAGCATCAGGGCGTATAAGATGGGTTTGAGAATGCTGCCGGTGCTGCGCCGCGCTGTGATCACATCCACCTGCTCGCCATGTTCCGGGCCGGCGCCGATCACATTGCCGGCGTAAGCGATCACCTCCCCCGTCCTCACGTCCGTGACCATGGCCGCCAGGTTGTGGATCTCGCTGGCGCTGAGCCGCTTTTGGTGGAACTCCAGTATTCCGGTGAGTTGCTTCTGTACGCCTTCCTCCAGGGTGGTGCGGATGCGCGATTGCCGGGCCCGGCCGGTACGTACGTATTCGAGGTAGGCGCGGTCGAGCAGGTGTGGAGCCAGCCTGGGGAGAGGATGGGGCGCTTCCGGCAGCGGCTCCTCCATCGCCAGCTCGCAGGAGAAAGCATCGATATAACCGGTTTCCCGAAGGCGGAGCAGGAGGCGGTTGCGCTTGGCCAGCAGGGCCTCCCGGTTGCGCCCGGGATGGATGAGGGCAGGGCTGTTGGGCAGCACAGCCAGCATGGCCGCCTCTGCCCAGGACAGCAGCTGCGGGCTCTTGCCGAAATACCGCCAGGAAGCCGCTTCCAGGCCTACCGCATTGCCGCCAAAGGGGGCGTGAGAAGCGTAGAGGGCGAGAATCTCCTTTTTGGTGGCGCCCAGCTCGAGCCGGGTGGCGAGGATGATCTCGACGGCCTTCTGCCAAAGGGTACGCGGCGGGTTGCCTCTTGCCATCCGGATCACCTGCATGGTGATCGTGCTGCCTCCGCTGACAATTCCTCCGCTGCGGATGTTTTGCACCAGGGCGCGCCCCAGCCCGATGGGGTCTACGCCCGGATGGCGGTAAAAACGCCGGTCTTCAAACTCCAGCAGCGCCGCTTCAAATTTGGAGGGAAGGCTGTCGATCTGCGGGAAACGCCACTGGCCGTCAGCAGCGATCCGGGCACCCAGCAAGGCGCCCTGCCTGCTTTCGAGCACCATACAGGTAGGCGCGTCGAAGAGCGGCCGGGGCAGGCAGAAAGCGTACCACAGCAACGCCAAAGCCGCTGCTGCCAGCGATTGGCGGGGGTACCGCCTGAAGAAAAAATAATATGCATTTTTCAGCCATTGCCTCACGGAAGAACTTCAATGGATTTTTCCAGGATCAACCACTGCCCTCCTTCTTTTTGTAACAGGAAGGAACAGGACATCCACTGCCGGGGATACCGCGGCAGGTTGATGAAAAGGCCTGCAGTCGCCCGTTCTCCCCGGAATTCAATGCCGGCTTCGAGTATTCCGAACTCAGCCTCCTCCATCGGCAGGTTTTGAATGTCCTCTCTCGTCACGGGGATGACTTCCCAGGGCAAGCTCCGGAAATCGGCAGCAGTGAGCAGGTCGAACTGCTCGTCGGTTGGCCGGCTGCTGATGCTGGGATTTTCCCGTTTTCGCAGGTACAACGGGCGAAGGGCACCCCACTCCTGGGTGAAGGCGGCTTCCAGTTCGGGCACCTGAAGGCAGGCGCGAAGGCAGGCAGCCACCTCCGTATCGGACTGAGCGGAGAGGGCGCCGGAAAACAGAGGGAAAAGCAGGAGTAGATAGTATCGGGCCATAGCGCTGGTTTACTGGGATAACGCCGGCGCCGGGCTGTGTATTTTCGATCCCGGGTATTTAATGCGTTAGGCGAAGGCCACCGTTGTTCTCCGCGCCCAAATACCAAACCGCAGGGAGCGCAGGGAGCCACCAGGAAGGATGGCCCTCCGCGCTTTTTGCGGTTCGTTTTCTAAAGTAAAGCAGTATTATGCTATCCGGCGGAACGCCCCCCCGATCAAGGCAACACCCGCACAAAAGACTGCCGCCCGACTGCATCCTCCGCCACGACAAACGCGTGATAGAGCCCGGCCGGCAGCGAGCCGTCCAGCTCAATAGCGACCGGGCCGTTCCCGGGATTCGGGCCAATCTTCCGGCGGAGTACTTCCCTTCCGTAATTATCGGTTATGCGAACGAGGGCCCCTTCCGAAAGCTCCCGTTCCATCCGGAGGTTGACTCTGCCCTGCGACGGGTTCGGGAATATGCTGAAGGGAAGGGACTGCCGGGCGGCCACTGCACCTGTAACGGCCAGCGGCCGGGCAATGAACACCTCATCGTGCAGGCAGGTGATGGGGCAGTTGCGGCGGATGATGTCCGCCAGCCGGTTGTTCCTGATCCAGGCTTTTTCCTCCAGCGAGAGCCAGGGATCGTTTTCATAGTAAAAGCGGTCGCCGTTGCGCAGGGCCAGGAACTGCTGCTCGATGATGCGCATGGCCGTCTCTCCGAACAGGGCGTCCGGCATGTGGTCTTCTGCCAGCATGCCCACCCATGGGTCGATATTATTGGCATCCTGGTATACCATCCGCAGGCTGGCGCTCATCAGGGGGTCGGAGCAGATTTCCCCGAAGCTGCCCTTCGGCGCCAGGCCGAAGTCGGCCCGCACGGTATTGTAATCGGGCAGCCCCCGGTCTCTGCCCCGGTTGATGTTGAGCGCCACCAGGTCAAGGCCGCCGGCACCGGGAGGGCCAAAGAGGAAATTGCGCAGGCCGTCGATGACCTGGCAGTCAAAGTCCTGCTCTACAACGGTGGACATGCCGATGAGGTAGGGTTCGATGCCCCCCACCTCCAGCGTAGCCTCCGGGTTGAAGAAAGCGTCCTGCAGGAGGATATTGCCCTGCGGCATAGGGTGGCCACTGTCGTCCATCCGCAACAGGACGCTGTTGATGGTAGTATGCCCGTACCGGAAGGCGGCGGCAGAGAAGACGTTCATAATGCCGGGATCGGCATAGGGGTTGTACCCGTTATACGGTGCCAGTTCCATGCCGAGGGTGGGCAGCCATTCCTCGTAGACGATGGCCTGCATCAGGGCCCCCACCAGCTTGCGGGCGTGCTGGTAGAGCTGCTCGTCCGTCCAGCCGGGATGCTCGTCGGCCAGCCCGGCACACAGCCGGTTGTGTTCGCGCAGAAAGAGGGTGTGCATGGCCAGCAGGAAGGGGTTTTCGTTGCCTCGTTCATCGCCGACGACAAACCAGTGCTGCACGAACGGGAAAGGCATAGCCATAGCCGGCGCATCGGGGTCGATAGGGGCCCCCAGTTCACCGGTCGTCGTATTGAAAGGCGGCAGGTTGCCGGTGGATACCTTCAGCCGCCCCCCGGCAAAGGTGCGCAGCCAGGCGGCGCGCTGCTCGTCGGAACCATAAACGGCCGAGGCGTCTATAAAAGCGGTGATCTTGTTGAGGTGAACCCTGGGGTTGTCCACGCCGGTTCCCGTTTCGCGGTCATAAGCGGACCGGTGCATGGGGATCGTCACCCCTCCCGTTCCCTGCGGGTCGAAAAAGGCATCGAATGGCGGAATGGCAATGTCCATGCTTTCCGAAGGGTCGTCCGGCACCAAAGTGATGTCGTGGTCGATGAATTGCCCCCAGGCCCAGGTGTAGGCGCTCAGGCCTCGCGGATCGTCCTTCAGGCTGGTCTGAGCAAAAAGGGCATTGCTGATAAACCGGGGATTGGGGCGGCCCGGGCCGGCAGGCGCCGACACCCCGTCTTCGTAGCCAACCGTTGTAGCGGTTACCATCCGGGCGTCGGCGGCGCCCCAGGCGGGATATAAAAAATTGTTGTTGCTGCCGTCCAGCGTCCGGTATTCCTGAGCGCGGAGCGGGCCGAAAGCAAAAAGGAGGGGGAAACAGAGTGCTGACAGGCGGAGTAGAGCTGTTTTCATAAGTATTTCATTTTGAAATGTGAGATTATCTGGCCTGAAAATACTTCCCGGAGGGGTACGGAGGGGTAAGGAAGAAAAATCTTTTAAGTTTTAATACTATTTTATCTTAAAAATGGTTTCGCACATTGGTATGTTTTTTTTTGCAATCTATCGTCTTCCCGGCAGCAGTTCTCGTTTTAGACTGCCACTAAACCACTAAGGCACGAAATCCCACAATTCCGATAGCTATCGGAAAGTGCGGATTTCGTGTTTTTGTGATTTTGTGGCTGAATTTCAGGCATCATTTTGCCAAAGCGAGAATCGCTGCCTTCCTGGCGAACAGTGAGAATTATATGGCTTCGAAACCCAACGGGCGCAATTCCTTTTTGTACCCCTTGCTCGGTTTTAGGCCTTAGGTTTTAGGGGCAACCCAGGCCTAATCGGGCACTCAACAGATGCCTAACGCCTAAAACCTAATACCTAAATCCCCCTACCCACTCCAACCCATGCCCCACCCTCTCACGGCCCCAGCCGCAGTTTTTCGCGGTTGATCTTCTTCCCCATATCCGCCAGAGACGTGCGTGCGAACTCGGCGCGCAGTTCGGCCTTGTGGCTGATCCAGAAATCGTGGACCGGGCAGGGCGCTGCCTGGCCGCAGCCGGCGAGGCCCAGCAGGCATTTGTCAAAGAAATCTTCTCCTTCGAGGACAAGGACGATATCGGCCAGGAAAATCTCCTCCGGCGGCCGGGCCAGGGCCACGCCGCCGTTGGGCCCGCGGTAAGACCGAAGGAGGCCCGCCTGGGTCAGCGACTGGAAGGTCTTGGTCAGGAAATGGAAGGAAATGTCGAGTTCTTCGGAGACCTCTCCGATACTGACGTACTCTTCCGGAGGCTTCTCCGACACGATGTAGAGCAGCGCCCGCAACCCATAAACGCAACCTTTGGACAGGACTTTCACGATAGTAGTTTTATTAAATTTAGCACTTCCAGGTCAGCGTACCAGCAAAACTTCCCCTTCGTAGAATTCCTGCTCCCCGGCAGCATTGATCAATTCGATGTGATAGGCATAAATGCCTGTTGGCGCCGGGCTTTCCCGAAACCGCCCGTCCCAGAACCGGGCGTGTTCGGAGGAGCCGAAGGCTGTTCCTTCATAAACCAGCCCGCCCCAGCGGTTGAAGATTCGGAAGGCGAGGATTTGCATTTCGGCGCCGGAGTAGATTTCGAAGCGGTCGTTTCGCCCGTCGTCATTAGGGGAAAAGGCATTGGGTATGAAAACGGGGCACAGCAGCCCTACCGTTACGGAGTCTGCTGCGGCGCAGCCTTCGGCATCGAGAACGGAAAGCAGGAAAGCGCCAGGCGCCAGGCCGTCAAACCCGGGGCTGGCCTGTTCCCTGCCACTGAGGCTGTAGATAAAAGGCGCCGTACCGCCGCCCGTCTCAATTTGCAGCGTTCCGTTCGGGGCGCCGCACCGGCTGGGCGTTACTTCCAGGCGGAGGAAGCGGGGCGGGGAGGATTCCGGGATCGAAACCGGGGCGGTGGCAGTGCATCCGATTTCATCGGCCGCCAGTATCGTAAAATTTCCGGGGTTGAGGTTGTCAAAAGTGCCCGAGTCCTGGGGCGGCCCATTATTCAAACTGAAGGAAAACGTGCCGGTGCCTCCGGCGGCGGCCACGGACAGGCGGCTGTTGCCGGGCCCGCAGGCATCAACGTCCACGCTGGTGAAGGCCAGCGCTTCTGCTGCGGGCATATCAACCGTCCGGCTATCGGTGCAGCCGGCCTCATCGGCGACTGAAATCAGGAAGCTGCCGGCATCCAGCCCGGCAAAGTGTGGCGAAGATTGGCCGGGGCCTCCGTCCAGGCTGTATGAAAGCATTCCAAGGCCTCCGCCGGCTTCGATGGACAGGCTGCTCAGCCCCGGCCCGCACGGTTTCAGGCCGGCCTGTTCGATCTGCGGGCCAGGCTCTCCGGGAACCGCAATGGTTAGGGCGCTGCTGCAGCCCCGGCTGTCGATGACGCTCACCTCGTAGGTTCCACCTGCCAGGCCGGAAAAAGCGGGGCTGTTGCCGGGGGTGCCTCCGCCGAGGGAAAACTGGTAAGGCGGCAGGCCGCCTCCGGGTTCCACTTCTATGGCGCCAACACCCAGCCCGCAACTGTCCTCCCGGACGGCCAACACGGCCAGAACAGGAGCATCTCCAGCGGCCTCCACCGTCACCATCTGACGGGCAGTGCAGCCCTGGCCGTCCTGAATGTATACGGTGTAATCTCCGGGCAGCAGGCCGGTGAAGGTCCCTGCCGGCTGAAAGCTGAGGTTGTCGAGGCTATAAGAGAGCGGCCCGTTGCCGCCGGTAGCGGCCACCTCGATGATGCCCTGGGGGTTGGCACAGGTGGTGGGCGTTGTACTTGCCGATTCTATTTCAATGGGGTTGGCGGCCAGGAACTCCAGCAGGCTGGCGGCGCCGTAAATGCGCATCCGCAGGTCGCAGGCCTGGCCGAGCTGGCCACTTTCAAAATTGATCTGGAAGATGGTGCCGTTCCCGGAATCATTGGAAACGTAGGTGACCGTATTGTCGCAATCCTCAACGAAGGTGACGATGCCGAAAATCTGGCCGCCGGCGCTGAAATTCAGCAAAACTGAGCTGTTGGCCGGATTGTCCAGGTCGATAGCGACCATCTGGTTGCCCGTCGAGGCCATGACGAGCTGCCCTTCGTAAAAGGTAAGGTCGCCGGCAGAGCCATAGCCGATATTCCCGAGATAGCTGTGCGCCATGGTATTGATGTCATAAACATAGAGGTCGCCATTGCCGCCGGCCGAATAGATGCGGCCCGCCCCGTCGGCGACCAGGGACGTAAAAAAGGGGCCGTTGTTATTGGGAAAGGTATAAGCCAGGACAGCCTCGCCGGTATTTTCAGTGATGGTATACAGCCGCCCGTCGGTAGTGACCCCCCAAAGGCGGCCATCGGCCGTATAGGTAATGTCGCTGAGGTTGACCCCGCCGGAGAGCTGCACCCGGGATACAAACTGGCTGGAACAGTCTCCGATATCGACCCGGAACAGTTCGCGGTTGCTGTTGACGATAAGGAACTCCTGGCCGGAAACCTCCGCCGTTGCCAGAAAAAGCAACAATAATGGAATGCTATGCCTGAAGATCATAAGTCCTAAGGTTGTCAGTCCCGATAAAACATCCATTTCCCCAGTTCCTTCAGCGTCACCTTTTTGCCGTACATCAGGATGCCCACCCGGTAGATGCGCCCGGACAGCCAGACGAAGAAGACCGACGAACCGGCCAGCACCAGCACGGAAGCCACTACTTCCCACAGCGGAGGGTTGAAGGCCAGGCGCGCCGGCATTACGATGGGGGAAAAAAGCGGAAAGATGGACGACCAGACCGCGAGGCTCGAATTGGGCGCCTGGATGGCCACGATCATGATGTAGAAAGCGATAACTACCGGGATGGTGATAGGGATGGTCAGCGACTGCCCTTCCCCCAGGTCGTCTCCCATAGCGGAGCCGACGGCGGCGAAGAGGGAAGAGTACAGAAAATACCCGCCGAGGAAAAAGAAGACGAACAGGGGCAGGATACTCCACCAGTTGAGGCTGTTGAACTCTTCGATGGCCAGGGCGATCATGGCTTCTGCATCTTCGGGGTTAACATCGGCAGCGCCGGGAGAGGACTGCGCCATTTGCATCTGGGTGTTGGAATCAAAGCCGAAGACCAGGCTGGTGACCAGCACCACAGCCGGAATGAGGATGGCCCAGATTGCTACCTGGGTAAGGCCTACCGCCCCGACGCCGATGATCTTGCCCAGCATCAGCTGGAAAGGGCGGACCGAAGAGATCATCACCTCGACGATGCGGTTGGTCTTCTCTTCCATAACGCTGCGCATCACCATCATGCCATAAATGAAAACGACGATGTACATGATGATGCCCATCAGGCCGCCGATGCCGGCGGCAATAGCGCCGGTGAGCTTGCTGGCGTCCTGCCCCGTCTCGTCGATGGGTTCCGGCTCGAGGGCGACCCGGGTATCCAGCGCTTCCAGCTGGGCGGGATCCAGTTGCAGCGCTTCTATCTTGAAGTCGCGCACGCCCTCCCGCACCCTTTCGCGGATGAGGGACTCGATGTCCAGAGTGGGCTGCTTATCCGAATAATAATAAACGGTATAGCTTTTCGACATCAGGTCTTTAACCTTCGGGATGACCAGGATGCCGTCGTAGTCGAACTCCCCGAAGTTGTCCCGCAACACATCCAGTTCTACATCCACGAACTTGAAGTAGAGGTTCTTCTCATCTCTGATGCTCTTCTTCAGCACTTCGCCCTCATCGATGATGGCAATGCGCCGGGTGTCGTCGCTCTCATACTGAAAGATCAGGCCGACCACGACGAAGAAGACGGCAAAGGCCAGCGGCGTCAGCAACGTGGCGATGATGAACGACCGCCGCTTGACGCGCGTGAGGTATTCCCGGTTGATGATGAGCCAGAGTTTGTCCATGGTTTTTCTGGTTGTGTGAACGTGTAAATGGGTAAACGTGTAAATGGGCAGGCGGTACTTATACACCCACGCACTTTTATACTTTTACACCTCCCCTTATCCCTTCACCTGCCGGATAAATATCTCATTCAAGGTTGGCAGGATTTCGTTGAAGGCATGAACGAATACGCCGTTTTGGAGGAGATACTGCAGCAGTTCGTTCGACCTGCCCTCCTTGTTCACCTGTATCGTAATACTGTGATCGGAATGCCCGACGATGTCGGCGCGCTCTTCCAGCCCCGGAGGCAGCTGGCCTTCGTAGTCGATGCGGAAGAGGTTGCGTTTGAACTGGTTTTTGATGTCCCTGACCTTCCCCTCCAGCACGTTTCTGCCCTTGTTGATCAGCACGATATGCTCGCAGACCTCCTCCACCTGTTCCATGCGATGGGTGGAAAAGATGATGCTCACGCCCTGATTGTGCAACTCGTGGATTTCATCCTTGATGAGATTGGTATTGACCGGGTCCAGCCCGGAAAAAGGTTCGTCGAGGATAAGCAATTTGGGGCGGTGGACGACGGTGGCGATGAACTGTATTTTCTGTTGCATCCCTTTGGACAGCTCTTCTACCTTCTTGTTCCACCAGTCTTCGATCCCGAACTTCTCAAACCAGTGCCGGATTTGCTCTTTGGCCTGTTCTTTGCCCAGGCCTTTCAGCCGGGCAAGGTAGAGGAGGTGTTCGCCCACCTTCATTTTGCGGTACAGGCCCCGCTCTTCCGGCATGTAGCCGATCTGTTCGGGGTGGCGGCTGTTGAGCTTTTCCCCTTCGAGCAGGACCGTGCCCGTATCCGCCCGGGTAATGGTAGTGATGATGCGGATCAGGGAGGTCTTGCCGGCGCCATTAGGGCCCAGCAAGCCAAATATACTGCCTTTAGGCACTTCAAAGCTCACTCCATCGACCGCCACGTTCTTGTCGTAGGTTTTTACGATATTGTCCAGCGAAAGTATACTGTTACTCACAGTGGATGTTTTTGAGTAGAAATAGGACAGCTGCGGAAAAAGTTGTCCAAAAGTAATAAATTCATGGTTCTCCTGGGTCATGGGTTCAGTGTTTCATGGGTTCACTGGGTCATGCAACCATGAACCCATGCAACCATGCAACCATGCAACCATGAACCCATGCAACCATGCAACCATGAACCACCAATGGTACGCCATCGCCAACCCCACTGCCGGCAAAGGGTTGGTTCGGAAACATTGGCCGGCTTTGCAGCAGCGCATTGCGCAGGCGTTGCCGGTATCCGGATTTGCCCTCTCGGAATATAAAGGCCATGCCATCGAGCTGGCCCGGCAGGCTGTAGAAAATGGCTGCCGGAACATCCTTGCCATCGGCGGAGACGGCACCAATCACGAGGTCGCCAACGGCATCCTCCGGCAGCAGGCGGCTCCCTCCCGGGACATCACCTATGCCCTGTTGCCCATCGGCACCGGGAACGACTGGATCAGGACTCACGGCCTGCCAAAAGACATGGACAGGGCGCTGGCGCTGATCCGGGCGGGTAAGACGAGCTATCAGGACGTGGGGCTGATCCACTACCACAAAGATGGCGAGCCCCGGCAACGCTACTTTGTCAACGTCGCCGGGCTGGCGTATGACGGCTTTATCGGGAAAAAAGCGGAAGAGCGCCGGTACGCCACCCGCAACAAGCTGTTCTACCTGCTGCTGGTAGCCCGTTGCCTGTTTGAATACGAACTGAGGCGGGCGGTAGTGGAAAGCAACGGCCGCCGGGTGGAAGGCCTCTTTTACACTATCAACCTGGGCATTTGCCGGTATTCCGGCGGCGGCATGCAGCTCACGCCCCACGCCGTACCCGATGACGGGCAGTTTGCCGTCACCCTTGCCGGCAGCCTCAGCCGGCTGGGCGTATTGCTGAATACTTACCGGTTCTACAGTGGTTCGATCGGCGGGCATCCCAAAGTGGACACTTTCCAGGCTGCGAGCCTCACGGTGCGGGCAGCGGATGGCGAGCCGCCGACCCTGCTGGAAGCGGACGGGGAATTTCTCGGAGAAACGCCGGCCCGCTTTACGATCCTGCAACAGGCATTGAAGTTTATTGTCCCCTGAATACTTCTTCTTCAGAGCCGTAGGCTGCGCCCCTCACCGGTGCCTTTTGTTACTCATCCTGCTCCGGCACGCGGGTCAATTCGCCGTTTGAGCTCAGGTAGTAGAAATCCAGTTCTCCGTCGGTTCCCTTTTTGGCGACCTTGGCCTTTCCCTGTTTAAAAGGCATGGCTTCTTCAAACTGCGGCCAGATGATCCAGTTTCCTTCCCGGTCTACATAGCCCCATTTTTTGGTAAAGTCGTTGAACCGGGGTTCGAGCTGCTGTTTTTCGCTTCCCTTCGCCGCTTTCGGTTTTTCCGGCTTCGGCGCCGCCGGTTTTTCCGCCTTTTTCTCCGGTTTCGGGTTTTCCGGCACTGCCCTTTCCGCGATCTTGCCGTCAGCAGGCGGCCCGGATTCCGGTTGCGGAGGGCCGGCCGGCGAAACCGGAGGGGCAATTTCGGGTGGCGCCTGGCTGCCGGGGTAAGCATCCGGCGCGCCTTCCTGGCCTTGGGGGAGGGTATTGGCCATGCTCCTATCCTCCGGTTGCGGCTCCTCCCTTGGCCCGGAGGCTTCCTGGAGGCTCTGTTCAGCCACCGGGGCGTTGTCTTTCTCAAAGAGAGAAGCGGCCTTGTCCTTCATTACCGGCCAGGCTGCAATGCCGGCGATTGCCAGGGCCACGGCTGCCACGGCGCCAATGAGCTGGCTCCTGCGGACGGGCATCTTCACGCTTTTCAGCTTACCGGTTCTCCTGCTTTGGGTTTTGGCGCCAAAATACCGGGGAGGCCACTGCCCGCTGTTCAGGTACTGCTCGGCCATCTGCCGCAGGTTTTCGGCAGAAGGGCGTTCTGCCGGGTCTTTGTCCATGCAGTGTTTCAGTATATTGCTCAATGACCAGGAAAAGGGAGGCGGCAGTTCCGGCGGTACCAGGCCGGAGAGGTGCTCTCTGCTATCCGTCTGGGGGCGGCTGAACGGGGGGTATCCGGAAGCCAGCTCGTAGAGGGTGGCGCCCAGCGCCCATATATCAGAAGCCACCCCGGTGTTGCCGTTGCCCTCCTGGCCCAGTGTCTCCGGGGCCCGGTAGGCCGGGGGCGGCATATTCTCGTCTCCCGAAACCGGCAGCCCCTGCTCTCTGGCGTTGCGAATGAACTCCCGGCGCAGCTCCCCGCTGATCCCGAGGTCGCTCAGCAGGTAGTGGCCCTGCTCGCTCAGCAGGATGTTTTCCGGCTTGATATCCAGGTGGGCAATGCGGTAGGCTGGCTGATGGATGTAAGCCAGCGCACCGGCAATATCCTGCATAGCCCGGGCAATTTCCCGTTCTTCGAGCTTGCCCGCCAGCCTGGATGCCGCGCCGCGGCGGCAGTATGGCATCACCACGTAGGGCCGGTCCTGATGAGTGCCAAAATAAGTGGGCCGCAACAGGCGAGGGTGCATCAGATGATAGGCTTTGGCGAATTCCCGGCGAAACACGATACAGCCCTTTTCATCCAGGCTTCGGTATACCTTGACCACCTGCTCCGCACCCATGATGTCGTTTTGGGCGAGCCAGGATTCCGAAAAACCGCCTTCCCCCAGCCGCTTGCGCAGACGGTAGCGGTCGGCAAAAGTATCGTTCGGACTAAGGCCCAGCATAAAGATCGGTTGTTGGTTCATTGGTAATATGCCTTTGCATCACCCGCGGCATCACCTGTCTTATTTGTCGTGGGATCAGTTGTTTGCGGGTGTTCTGATAAATATAACAGTAATTAATACCATTCTGCTTTGCCGGCCGTTGTTTTTTTCCCGAGGTGTTACTTTTTCGCAAACGTGCCGTCTCAATGGAAAGATTCGAAATTTAACTTAAAAATCGAATAAAATTCTGACATGAAACCCCTCGTTATCCTCTTCGCCTTTTTCCTCGCGGCCGGGTATTCCCTTCAGGCCCAGGTTTCCGAACAAACCAGAAAAATGAGCCAGGGTGCCAACAACGCGCTCATCCTGGAAATCCCCAACGCCGACGCCAAGCTGGTGGCCGAAGTATGGAAAAACTACATGAAAGACTTTTACAACGCCAAGCCAAAATGGGACCGGAAGGCCAAAGAATGGTTCGCCGACAACACCGATATCACGGCCATTGGCAGAGGCAATACGGTGGACATCTATGCCTCCGCTGAAGACAAAAACAACGGGACGGATTTCAGCTTGTGGATCGACCTGGGCGGCGCCTACCTCTCCTCCCGCGAGCACCCCGAGCGGTATTCCGAGGCCGAGAAACTGCTGCTGCGCTTCGCCCTGGAAGTGGCCCGGGAAAAAACCCGGCAGGAACTCGAAGGCGAAACGGACGAAATGAAAAAGCTCCAGCGCGAAATGGGCCGCCTCAAATCACTGAACGAACGCTATCACAAAGAGATCGAACGGGCCGAGGAGGCCATCAAAAAAGCTCAGCAGGACATCGTGGACAACGAAAAGCTCCAGGAGGATATGCTGCTGCAGATCGCCGAACAGGAGAAAGTAATAGAAGGGGTGCAGAAACGCCTCAACGACCT
>JAGFJD010000332.1 GCA_024102975.1 Phaeodactylibacter sp.
GCTTTTGGAACCTCACTGCGGCTATTTTCCGGACCGTAGCTCTGCTATGCTCCGGAACATGAGCCTTGTGAGAACCCAAAATCAGCCATTTTCGCTTCCAAAGCACTACCTCCAAACATGCTCTTAGGCCTTTGGTTTAGCCGCATAGAGCACATAGGGGTTTTCGCATAGAACACATAGGCGGCGCAATCTATGTTGCCTGATGTGGCCTATATGGTAAAAAAACGTGGTTGGTTTAACCGCATAGAACACATAGGCAGGGCGGCAGATTTCAGGGCATTTCTATATCTCCACCCATCTCCACCCATCTCCACCCATTTCCACCCATTTCCACGTATTTCCACGTATTTCCACGTATTTCCATCTATTTCCGTGTATCTCCACGTATCTCCATTTTTCTCCGCTCGTTTCCACATCCCCCCCTATTTCACGAACCTGTCTTTAATTCCGGGCAACGACCAGTTTTTTCGAGACCGGGCGGCCATCTTCCGGCTGAATGATGACGTAGTAGACTCCGTTAGGTATTTCCGCGAGGCTCACCTCCAGAAGGGGGGCGGCTTCGGCAACCCTGATCCGTTTCAGTTGGCGGGAGACGGAATCGTAAAGCGCGATGTCGAGTGCCTCGCCGGCATAATCTTCAAGGCCAAGATAAACAACCTGGCGGGCCGGGTTGGGATATACATTTACGTCTTTTTCCGGGAAAGGTTGCGGATTGAAGCGATCCAGGGCTATCGGCTCGGCCGGATTGGAAATTTGCGGCCGGGGATTCGCAACCATGGGTGCTCCGCATTGGCGGTTTATTTCACTGCAGCCTGAAAAGGCGATCCGGCAATCATTAAATCCCTGATCCAGTTGATGAACGACCATGAAGTCGCCATAGACATTCCCAAGGATGTCCACCGATGTTTCAACCGGTATCTCCACCGACTGCCCTCCCGACCATTGCAAAAAGAAGTGGCCCATGCTGCCGGTATTCCGGTACAAAGACGAAAAGACGATAAAATCGCCGGGACCGACGTTCAGGTAACTGCCTATAAACTCCTGGCCAACGGACTTGGTAAAGGCGGCCACAGCGGTTTCGGTTGCTCCCAGGTAAATCAATCCGATCGCCGAACGTTTCCCGGTCGTTATGCAGCCAGATGTCGGGTCGCAAGCCTCACTTACGGGCAAATCCCCGCAAATATCGCCATTTTCCGCAACATACCCTTTCAGGAGCAATGCTCCGAACTGATTGCCTTCCCCCAGCGGCTCGGAACAGGAGGCACGGAATTCCACTTCCTGCAGCAAATTGCCGTGAGCGTCCTTCAAATAAAAGACAAGATCCTTCTTAAATTTATTCTCACCGATACTCGTCGCATCTACGTCGAAGATTCCATTCAGGGGTACCGGCAAATCTGAGAATATGACCTTGCGTTTGTTGCCGTCTACTGATTCTGCCGAGACGTAGACGAAGGAAGCATAGCCGGGGTCTCCCGAGCACCATACTTTGCCGGGTTCCTGGTTGTGGCTGGTGGCCTGACAACCTTCGCCGGTATACTGCAGGGTCAGTATCCGGGGTTTCTTGCCCGTGTAATCACAGCAATCGCCCAGGGTCGTCGGGATTCTCGGCTTCCCGCAGACTCCTCCATGCTCGCCCAGATAACCGGCCAGGCGGAGGCTGGCATACTGATCGCCGAGGCCCAGAGGCTGTGAGCCGGAAGTCTCCAGCATTACGGTTTGCAGTATTTGCCCATCGGCGTCCTTCAGGTAGATCGTCGTGGTATTTTTCAGTTTGCTCTCTCCCACCCTGGCGGCGTCGACGGAAAAAGTGCCGTCCAGAGATACCGCCCGGTTGATGAGGTAATATTTGTCGCTGCCGCCAATTGCCGTAACATAAACCTCCCCGGCAAACCCGGGGTCGCCGGAGCATTGCACCTTACCCGGGTCCTGGTTGTGGTCCATAACCCCGCAACCCTCGCCGGTATACCGGAAGGTCAGCAGGCGCGGAGGCTCGCCGGTCTCCTTTTCGCAGTTTATGATGTTCCGGTTTTCTACCTCCGGGTTTCCACAGGTGACATCGTCTTTCGACAGATAGCCTTCCAGTACCAGGCCGCCAAACTGATTTTTCCAGCCCAGGGGCTCCGAACCGGAAGTGTTAAACACCACGGTTTCAAGTATTTGCCCTGCGGCATTCTTCAGATGGATGGTTGTGTTATTCTTCAGTTTGTCTTCTTCTACGCTGGCGGCATCGATGGAAAATGTACCGTCAAGAGATACTTCCTGATCGATGAGATAATATTTATTGGCATCGCCTATCGCCGTGACATATATGGTAGGAGCAAATCCGGGATCGCCGGAACAAATTACCTTGCCGGGCCCCTGAGCATGATCCATGGCGCCGCAACCCTCCCCGGTGTAGCGAAACGTCAGTAATTTGGGCGCTTCGCCGGTTTCAACGACACAATTATAAATATTCCGGTTTTCCGTCTCGGGATCTCCGCAGGTAAAATTGCCTTCCGACAAGTAGCCTTCCAGCAACAGCCCGCCAAACTGGTCCTGCACCCGCAGCGGCTGGGAACCGGAAGTTTGGAATTCAACCGCCTGCAATAGTTGTCCCGCTGCGTTCTTCAATTGGATCTTTGTGCTGGACTTCAGCTTGGTATCGCCCACACTCGCCGCATCAATGGAAAAAGTCCCGTTTAAAGGCACTTCCAGGTTGGTAAAATAGGCTTTGCTCCCTATGGCGGTAACATACACCACCGGCGCGAAGGCCGGATTGCCATAGCAACTCACCTTATTGGGGTCCTGTGCGTGGTTCGTGGCGCTGCAATCCTGCCCGGTATAGCGGAAGGTCAGCAACTTGGGCTCGTCGTTGGTTGCCGCTACACAATTCTGCCCCGAAAAAATGTAACTTCCGTTATTGGTAGGGCCCCCACAGCCGCCGGAGTTGATATACACAACCCCCTGATTGCAGCCGTCTGAACACACCTCCTGCTTGTCGTCACAAACCTGATAGACAAAGAGGTCCGGCTCTCCGTTTGAAGAGGTATAGGAAAAAGTGCCGTCCGGGTTGATGTCCACAGTACCTCTGAACGGGCCGTATACCGGGTTGGGCGTAAAGGTAATGACGTCCTCTTCAAAATCATAAACCAGTAATTTATCGACGATCGTCACCTCGGCCGGTACACAGATATCCATGTCGTTCGTCTCCGGCGGGCAATTGGCCCCACAGCCCATTTCGAAATTCGGGTCAATGTCCGGACAGGCCTGCTGGCACTGGGAAGGGGGGGGCTGCAGCGCACTTTGAAAATTGATAATGCCATTGGCCCGGACAAGCCCCTGCATGGCCGGGACGTATTTTGAGGTATTTATCAACGTGCATTTGATTTCACAGCCGTTGAACTGGTCCTGGCGCGTTCCCAGGATCGCGGATATTGCGCTCACAATGGCCGTAGAGAGGGAGGTACCGGAAGCGTATGCCCGGGCCCCATTTAAGGCCGGGCCGGGGATGCTCTCTCCTAAAATACTGACATCCACAGAGTTGAATCCATAATTGCTGAAGGAGCTCAGTGATTCATCCCCCCGGTTGGAAGCTACGGAGATAATATTTTCATTAGGCAGGCTGGCCGGGACCGGCACCGCTCCGGGAGCGTCGTTATTCTGGTATTTGTTGCCGGCTGACGCCACGACCAACACCCCTTTCTGCTCGGCGTACTCAATAGCCAACTGGAGGGGGTTTAATTCCTCCGTGTCGTATATTTCATAGTAGCTGAAGCTCATATTGATGATATCGGCGCCGGCATCAGCCGCGTCGATAATTGCGGAAATGAGATTTGAAATATCGCCGAACCCATCTTCGTCGTGGGTTTTCCGGATATCAAAAGTGATGTTGGCAGGCGTGCTTAACCGGCTGACGATGTCATAGATGACGCCCGCAATATGCGTGCCGTGGCCGTTCTGGTCATCCGGCACCGGGTCATCGTCCACATAATCGTAGCCGGTGTAGGAAACCGGCCCGGAATAGTCGGCGCTGGCGGCGATAGCGGCATCGGAAATGCCGGAGTCCAGAATGGCGATCCGGACCGGGGTAGAACCAAGCGGCCCATTCAGGTTCAGGTTGTCAAAATAATTGTTTCCACTGTTGTAATTATTTCCTTCCAGGGTGAAGACCATATTCAGCATGGCATCATCGATATTGGTCTTTCTCTTGGACCGGACCAGATGTTCGTTGATGTCAGAAATATCCCCATCGGAACAGGAATAAGGAAGTTGTTTGACCGCCCAGAGGCGCAGGCCGATCCTTTTATTTTCCCACAGCTGTACAGAGTTCAGCTCTGCCATTAAGGCATTTACTTCCCTATTGCTGACGCCGTGGCAAAGCTTGACGAAATACTGGTTAGGATGAGGTTCCTGCGTAGTGGGAGCATTCGGGTTCTGCCCCCACAGATCCGAACATATGTGCATAAAGCTCAATGCGAGCAGTAGGAAAAAACGGTTGTTCATGTGTTTTCTCTTTTCTTGAGCCTGGTTTACCGGTTTTATCATTTGCTTTGCTACCTATGGCATGCAGTAGCGCCTGAAGTCCTGAAGCCGGGCGCATAAAACACCATAAGCGAAACTGCGAATCAGGTCGGGGGGTTGGGAGAAGCTGAGGGGAATGGCTTAACTTCGGAGAATAAAGCTAAGGAAAATTGCTCGAATGGTAATGGAGTTCGAAGAATTTTATTCCAGGGCTTCCAATAATTTTCGGGCCTTATCATGATTCCAGCCCGACGGTTCCATTTTTGAGAGCAGCTCCCTGGCAGTTGCCAGATCCCCGTCGAGGATGTAGGCGATAGCCAGATACCAGTTTGCTTCTTCCTGAAACCTCGACTCCGATCCTGCCAGGCTTTCCAGTTTGGCGATGGCACCTTTATACTCTTTCAGGTACAAGGAAGACATGCCGCTGTAAAAAAGGTCTTCTTCCGTTTTGTTTCCGATGCCGGAGAAGTACTGCTCCGCCTGCGCGTATTCCCCCGCGTTAAAGGAGCGAATGGCCTGCGTCCGGGCTTCCTCATTTCCGGCATTTCCTTTCAGGGCGCCGCCGTGGTAGATTTCCGACGTTGTTAAGTAGGCGGATGCCAGCTCCTGGGCGTTGCCCGGAGAGGGCTGGATAACTATCCAGGCAAGAATGAAAAGCGCCAGGCTTGCGGCGATGGCCGCCAGGAAGAAAAGGCGCCTGTTGCCTCTCTTTTCCTTTAGCTCAATCCTTTGGCTTCCCCGGGTGAGGTTATAATCCTGCCGCAGGCTTTTTTCCAGATCCAGCCTCAGCTCTGCATCGAACTTTGCCCGAATGGCGTTGCCGAGGATATCGTCTATTTTATCCTCACTCAGATTGCTATCCATTATTTTTCCCAGTCTATCGTTCATGACGTGAGTTTTTCTTTTTGTTGAAGAATGCTTCGTATCCTTTCAATACATCTTTCTTTCTGTTTTCGTATGGCTACCGGCGTTTTTTCCTGGTACGTTGCGATTTCTGTCAATTTCATCTGTCCGTAGTAATGTAACTTCAGCAACTCCTGGCAATTCGGCCCCAGTTCGGACCAGGCGGCATTCAGCAAAGCGATATTTTCCTGCTCGTCGCCCGGGCTGAACTCAGCCATTTCCATATCGCTGGCGCCTATTTCCCGTATTTGGAATTTTTTCTTGTTCTTCAGGTAAATCTGAGAGGCCATTTTAGTAAACAGGTATCTCAGGTTTCCATACCTCAGCTTCCCTTCAACGAGCAACCGGCGAAACTGGATCAACGCATCCATTGTGGCATCGTAAGCATCGTCGGAGGAAGCGCCGTTTTGTCTTTGCAGAAAGATCATGCAATCCTCGAAATGCTTTAAAAAGACCGTTTTAAAAAAATCGGCTTCATTTCTCTTTAGATCACTTACCAGCCTGTCGAAGTCATTGGGGCTTAACCCGAAGTTTTTGTCCATCTGGGTTTTGAGTTACTTGCCCTAATAATACGGCAAATAACCCACCTTTGTTTCAGAGCATGTTTGGGCTGCGCCCCCCCCCCGCCACACGGCCGGGCGGGCTTTGGATTATCAGTTGGTTCTGGTAGTGGCCCCTAAGAAGTTTCTTTGGGGGAGAGAAACACTTTTGTAAGTAGAAGCAAATGTTTCTGCAAACGTGACACTTTTTGTTCTGGTGGTTGTTGTGGCAAGGCTGGGGCAGGCAGGATTATCGCCCCAGATAAGCATTCAGCAGTACTTTATGGGAGGACGACCGAAGCCGGCGGATGGCCCGGTCCTTTATTTGCCGGATTCTTTCCTGGGTCAGGTCCAGGCTGGTGCCGATCTCGTTGAGCGTCATGGGTTCTTCCGCGCCCAGGCCGAAATACATCCGGATGATGTCCTGTTCTCTGCCGGACAAGAGAGACAATATTTTTTCGATGTCGAGCCGGAGCGAATCCGTGTAGGCCAAATCCTGGTCGGCTTCAACGGAATCCTGGTTTTCCAGCACATCGAGATAAGAAGCGTTTTCTCCGTCTTCGAAAGGAGCATCCATAGATACATGGCCCGGCGCGACTTTCAACGTTTCCGTTACCGTATCCAGGGCCATCCCCATGCCCTCTGCCAGTTCCTCATTCGTGGGTTCGCGCTCGTATTTTTGTTCCAGTTGTGCGAAGGACCGGTTGATCCTGGCCAGGGCGCCTACCTTGTTCAGCGGCAGGCGGATCATTCTTCCCTGTTCGGACATGGCCTGCATGATGGACTGCCGAATCCACCAGACAGCGTAGGAAATGAACTTGAAGCCCCGGGTCTCGTCGTATCGCTGGGCCGCCTTAACCAGCCCGATGTTGCCTTCGCTGATGAGGTCCATCAGCGGCAGGTGTCCGTTTTGATACTGTTTGGCAACGGAAACGACAAACCGGAGATTGGCCTTGACCAGTTTTTCCAGCGCCAGTTGGTCGCCATTCCGTATCTTGCCGGCCAACTCTATCTCTTCTTCAATAGAGACCATATCCAGTTTGCTGATCTCGGACAGATACGATTCTATCGACTTGCTATCCCGGAGCGTGATGGACTGTGAAATCTTCAATTCTCGCATAGGGCATCAATATACGCCTTTTTGACAACTCCGGGCGGCATTATTCTGCTTGGGTGCCTTCACACAGCCCATCAGGGGCTAGCTAACCATCTCCCGCGCCCTGGCAATCGCCCGCTCCAGGCCCCCGGCATCCTTGCCGCCGGCGGTGGCAAAGAAGGGCTGCCCGCCGCCCCCGCCTTTGATCTCTTTGGCCAGCTCGCGGATCATGTTGCCGGCGTGCAGGCCCTTGCCTTCCGTCAGCTCCCGGCTGATGAGGATGAGCAGATGGGCTTTGCCGCCGACTTCGGCACCGAAGGCGATGACGGCGTTGTCGATCTGCTCTTCCAGTTGGTAGGCCAGGGTTTTGATGGCGTTGCTGTCGTCCAGCGGCAGTTTGGCGCCCAGGAAGTTGAGTCCGTTGATCGGCTCCACTTTTTGGAGCAGCTCGCCCTTCATGGCGCTGGCCTGGGCGGCCAGCAGCTTTTCTACTTCTTTTTTCAGTTGCTTGTTCTCTTCCTGCAGGGCTGCCACGTTCTTAGCCGGGTTTTTCGGGTTTTTCAGGAGCTGGCGGATTTCGTTCAGCTCGTCGAGTTCCTCCAGCAGGAAGGCTTCGGCCCGCCCGGCGGTGATGGCTTCAATGCGGCGGATGCCGGCGGCCACGGCCCCTTCCGAGACGATCTTGAACAGGCCGATCTCGCCGGTAGCGCCGACGTGGGTGCCGCCGCATAGCTCGCGGGAGAAGCTGCGATCAAAAGTGACCACGCGCACCTGCTCGCCATACTTTTCGCCGAAGAGCATCATGGCGCCGGAAGCTTTGGCTTTTTCTATTGGCATATACTCCTCTTCCAATTCAATATTCTCGCGGATTTTTTGATTGACCATTGCCTCGATCTGCCGCACCTCTTCATCGGTAACCTTCTGGAAATGAGAGAAGTCGAAACGCAGCCTTTTATCGTCCACATCCTGCCCCTTCTGCAGGGCGTGCTGGCCGAGGATGCGGTGCAGGGCGGCGTGCATGAGGTGGGTGGCCGAGTGGTTGCTGGCCGTGGCCTGGCGCCGGGCCGTATTGACCTCTGCCCGAACCGGCCCTTCGATGTCGTCGGGCAGGTTTTTGACGACATGGATGATCAGTTCATTGTCTTTCTGGGTATCCAGCACCGGTATTTTTTCCGTGCCGAACCAGAGCAGGCCCGAATCGCCGGCCTGGCCGCCGCTTTCGGCGTAAAAAGGCGTCTGGTTGAGCACGATCTGGAATTGCTCCTTGCCTTTAGCCTCCACAGTGCGGTATTTCAACACCTGGGCGTTTTCCACGGCTAATTTGTCGTAACCGACGAAAGCGGCCTCTTCGCCCTCGCGCACCACGCGCCAGTCGCCCACCAGCTTGTGCGCGTCTGCCCGGGAGCGTTCCTTTTGCTCCTGGAGGGCTTCCTGGAAGCCCTCTTCGTCAACCGACAGGCCGCGCTCGGCGGCAAGGAGGCGGGTCAGGTCGATGGGGAAGCCGAAAGTGTCGTAGAGTTCGAAGGCATCCTGGCCGTCGACCTGGCCGGCGCTGACATCCAGCGTGTCGAAGCGGCGCAGGCCCTTTTCGAGGGTGTGGAGGAAGGTGGTTTCCTCCCCTTCGATCACCCTGGCCACCTGCGCCTGCTGGGCTTTCAGCTCGGGGAAGACGCCGCTGAAGTATTCCGCCAGCAGAGGAATGATCGTATGCAGGAAGGGTTCTTTGATGTCGAGGAACTGGAAATAATAGCGGACGGCCCGCCGCAGGATGCGCCGCACGACGTAGCCGGCACCGTTGTTGCCGGGCAGCTGGCCATCGGCAATGCAGAGGGCTATGGCGCGGATGTGGTCGGCCACCACCCGCATGGCGGTGTCGGATTCGGCATCCGGTTTATAACTGCCGCCGTATTTTTTGCCGGTCTTGTGTTCGATAAAGTGGATGATAGGCGTGAACACGTCGGTATCGTAGGTGGCGGTTTTCCCCTGCAGCACCATACAGAGGCGTTCGAAGCCCATGCCGGTATCCACGTGTTTTGCGGGCAGGCTCTCCAGCTTGCCGTCGGCTTTGCGGTTGAACTGAATAAAGACGTTGTTCCAGATTTCGATCACTTCCGGGTGGTCCTGGTTGACCAGTTTTTCTCCCGGCACTTTCTCGCGGTCCGCTTCGCCGCGCAGGTCGATGTGGATTTCGGAGCAGGGCCCGCAGGGGCCGGTGTCGCCCATCTCCCAGAAGTTGTCTTTTTTGTTGCCGTTGATGATGTGGCTGTCGGGCAGGTATTGCCTCCAGAGAGCGCGGGCTTCGTCGTCGGGTTCCAGCCCTTCCTCTTTGTCCCCTTCGAAGACGGTGGCGTAGAGGCGGCTTTTGTCGACGCCGTATACCCCGGTGAGCAGCTCCCAGGACCAGGCGATGGCCTCCTTTTTAAAATAATCGCCGATGGACCAGTTGCCCAGCATTTCGAACATGGTGTGGTGGGTGCCGTCGCGCCCTACGTCTTCCAGGTCGTTGTGTTTGCCGGAAACGCGCATGCACTTCTGGGTGTCGGCGATGCGGGGGTTATCCGGCGCCTGGTTGCCGAGGAAGTAGTCTTTGAACTGGTTCATGCCCGCGTTGGTGAACATCAGCGTGGGGTCGTCCTTGCTCACGATCGGCGCGCTGGGCACGATCTTATGCTGCCTGGAGGCGAAAAAGTCGAGGAACGCCTGCCGTATTTCTGTTGAAGTCATAATCTTATTAGTGATTAAAAAAGCCCGTTTTTTTGGAACAGCGAAGATAGGAGGAGAAGTTCATATATGCCAGGATTTGAGGGGAATTACTGAGATTGTGTAAAGGTGTAAAAGAACGCGGGCTCCCAGCCATTTACACGTTTATACTTTCTTTGTCCACCGAAGCCTTGCGAAGGTGGATACACCTTTACACAATTACACTTTTACACGCCCCGGCAAATGTCCAGCAGTTACACACTAACACAACCCCGGGAACGCAACCGTAAACACAAATACACGTATAAGTACCTGGACTGAAATAGTGGAATATGCGGAAATACGTTGAAATGCCTGGAAATACTCGCCAAACCTGGGCTTGCCATGTATTTCCTTATTTCCATGTATCTCAAAGTATTTCTGTCCGGGCACTTACGCCAATACCCCATACTGCTGGACATTTTTTGGACACAGAGTACGCCGAGAAGACACAGAGCCACACAGAGGCTTGATTATCAACGGAAAACTTTGCGTATCTCTGTGTTGGACTCTGTGCGCTCTGTGTCCAAAA
>JAGFJD010000232.1 GCA_024102975.1 Phaeodactylibacter sp.
TCGAACGGCGCGCCCTCCTGCGCCAGAACGGCGCCCTCTGGATGACCCGCAATTTCCGGAAGCTGTCGGAGCGCTGCGGCAAGGGCGCTGCCGTCCGGGAACTCACCGCCGCTCTCATGGAACGGCAACGCGAAGGCACCCCCGTTCACGAATGGGAGGATGTGGACTGCAACTTCTGTTACGAAGTCGGCAGGGGCAGGGAGACCGTCGGCGGGGCGATGAAAACCGACCTGTTTACCATCTCTCAGGAAGAGCCGCTGGAACTGGTAGCCTCCATCATGCAGTGGAAAAATATCCGCCACCTGCCGGTAGAAGACGAAGAGGGCAAGCTGGTGGGCCTGATCACCAGCACCAACCTCCGGGAGGCCGAAGACCCCGACAACCACTTTGCCGCCGACATCATGGTGCAGAACCTCATTACCGCAGACGAGGACATGCCGCTGGGCGCGGGCGCTGAACTCCTTAAGCGCCACGGCATCGGCAGCCTGCTCGTCGTGCGGGAGGAACGGCTGGTGGGGATACTGACGGATACGGACTTTCGGCGGTTGTATGGGGGGTATTAAGTACATGGACTGAATTAGTGATTTAGCGAATGCCTGATTAATAGGGGTTTAGTGCCGTGAGAATGTAGTTTCGGGGCAGTTATTCCACCGCCAGGGTCAATAAGCAGTTCTGCGCCTCTGAGGGAAATACATTCCAAAACGAATTCGGAACAAGTACTGCGTGAACGATCTCACATTATAAACCAGAAAATTTCCCTACCTTGCGATGCGCAAAACAGCATCCACATGGAAAACAAACCCGCTCTCCCCAACAATCAAAAACAGGAACCCACCGCCCGGAAAAAAATGGGCCTGATCTACAACCGGGTATCCCTGGAGCATGAAACGGGCATGCACCCCGAAAGCAAAAAAAGGCTGTTCCCCTTCGACGACGTTCCGGATACCGAAGTGATCGACGGCCTGCCTTTCCTGGAACTGATCCACCCGCAGCCTTATATTGAAAAAGTAAAAAGGGTCTGCAGGCTCGGCGGGCACATGGACGGCGATACGGCCACCTCGCCGGGCAGCTTCGATGCAGCCAGGTATGCGGTGGGCGCGACCATCATGGCCGCCGAGCGTGGAGATTTCGCCCTGGTGCGCCCGCCGGGCCACCATGCCTATCCCGGCCGGGCCAGCGGATTTTGCCTGTTCAACAATGTCGCCATTGCCACCCAGAAACTGGTGCAGGAGGGCAAGCGGGTGGCCATTGTCGACATCGACGGCCACCTGGGAGACGGCACCTCGGCCATCTTTTACGAGACCGACCAGGTGATGTACTGGTCGATGCACCAGTATCCTGCTTTTCCGGGGCATGGCTTTGTCGACGAGGTGGGATCCGGAAAAGGCAAAGGGTTTACCGTCAACGTACCCCTGCCGCCGGGCAGCGCCGATGACGTCCACGACAGCGCGCTGGAATACTTCCTCCCGGTGGTCGAGCAATTCCGGCCGGACGTGGTGGCCGTCTCGGCGGGTTTCGACTCCCACCAGTACGACCTGCTGCTGGACCTCAAAGCTTCGGCCAACTTCTTCTACAAGGCAGGCAAGGAACTCAGTGCCCGCTTCGACAATATTTTCGCCACCCTGGAAGGAGGGTATAACGTCGATGAAATGCCCAAATGCCTGTACAATTTCATGGCAGGCATCAACGGTGAGCCTATCCCTTATCCGGAGGAAACGACAAGCTCGGGGATGCGCGTGCTGGAGACATATGAGATTTATGTACACTCTATTATCGCCAACCTCAAACCGTACTGGAAATTTTGACGCGGTTCGGTTTTTTTCTGTGAAAAGTTTTGGGTTTTCCAATATCATTTTGTGCCTTTGCGCTGTTATATTCCTGAAGGAACCAGGGTTACCTAAAAGACAGATTACTCAAAATAAATATTGCCCCAACCGGATTATTCCGGTATTACCGACGAACAACCATTGATCACTGTTTTTTAAGTAAGCCTAGAAGCATGTCAAAGAGACTCAAGAGAATCTTCCAACCCAGGACTATCGCCGTCATTGGCGCTTCCGACCGCAAAGACAGCGTCGGGTATTCCGTAATGAAGAACCTGCTGGCCGAAGGGTTTGAGGGAGACATCATACCGGTCAACCTCAGCCACAGCAAAATCCAGGGAAAAAAGAGCTATAAGAGCGTCCTGGATATCGGCAAGGAAGTCGACCTGGCGGTGATCGTCACCCCCTCCCATACGGTGCCACAGGTGGTCGACGAATGTGGCCAGGCTGGCGTAGGCGGCCTGGTGATCATCTCCGCCGGCTTCAAGGAGGCCGGAGAAGAAGGCAGGCGCATGTACGAGGACATCGGGCATAAGGCCCGCCACTACGGCATGCGGGTCATCGGCCCGAACTGCCTCGGGTTTATCAACCCCCACCTGAAGATCAACGCCACGTTCGCTGCCCGCTCGGCCCGCCTGGGCAACATTGCATTCATTTCTCAGAGCGGGGCCCTGTGTACCTCTATTCTCGACTGGGCCAATGAGCAAAGCGTTGGGTTCAGCAATTTCGTTTCCATCGGATCCATGATCGATGTGGACTTCGCCGACCTGATCGATTATTTCGGCACGGACCAGCGCACCTCCTGTATCCTGATCTACATGGAGTCGCTGACGGACGCCCGGAAGTTCATGAGCGCCGCCCGCGCCTTTGCCCGGTCCAAGCCCATTATCATCCTGAAGGCAGGGCGCAGCGCCGAAGGCGGCCAGGCTACGCTTTCCCATACCGGATCCCTGGCCGGCAACGACGCCGTTTACGACGCTGCCTTCCAGCGCGCCGGCATCATCCGGGTCGATACGATCGCTCAGTTGTTCAACTGCGCGCAGTCGCTGGCGATGCAGCCCCGCCCCTTCGGCAACCGGCTGGCCATCGTGACCAACGCCGGCGGCCCGGGCGTGCTGGCCACCGATAGCCTCATGATGAACGGCGGTGCCCTGGCGAAGCTTTCGGAGCAGTCGATGAAAAAGCTCAACAGCTTCCTGCCCGCCCACTGGAGCCACAACAACCCCATCGACGTGCTGGGAGACGCCTCTGCCGAGACCTACCAGCAGGCATTGGAGGTGTGCCTGTCCGACGCCAATGTCGACGGCGTGCTGGCTATCCTGACGACCCAGGATGTCACCGACCCGGCCGAAGCTGCCAAAGCCGTTGTAGAGGTGGCCAAGAAATACCGCAAGCCCGTGCTGGCCTCCTGGATGGGCGAAGAGGACGTAAAAGAGGGGCGCGACATCCTGGAAGAAGGCAGCATCCCGCACTACCGGTACCCGGAAAGCGCCGTGGACGTATTCCTGAAGATGTACCACTACTCCCGCAACCTGGAGATGCTCTACGAAACGCCTCCGGCCATCCCTTCCCAGATGAACCTGAGAACGGAAGTGGCGCAGGCTATTATCCACACCATTATGAATTCAGGGCGCCGGCAGCTGATGGAGAACGAGGCTAAAGAACTCATGAAGAGCTACGGCATTCCGGTGGGCAAATTCAAAGTTGTTTCTTCGGAGGACAATGCCGCGAAATTCGCCCGGGAGATCGGTTATCCGGTCGTCCTGAAGATCGCGTCTCCGGATATTGGCCACAAAACGGACGTTGGCGGCGTGAAAGTCAACCTGACCAATGAGGTAGAACTGCGCCACGCGTACACGCAGATCATGAAGAGCGCCCGGGAAAAAAGGCCCGATGCGGAAATCCGGGGCATCCTGGTGGAAAAAATGGCGCCCAAAGGCTTAGAGCTGCTCATCGGCGCCAAAAAAGACCCGATCTACGGGCCGGTCGTCGCCTTCGGCCAGGGCGGCGTGGCCGTAGAAGTATTTCGGGATATGAAACTCGGCCTGCCACCGCTCAACCGGATGCTGGCCCGCCGCATTATAGAAGGTACGCGGATTTTCCCGTTGCTGAAAGGCTATCGCGGCATGCCGGGCGTCAACCTGGAAGAACTGGAACTCATCCTCTGTAAATTTGCCTACCTGGTGATGGATTTTCCGGAAATCCGGGAGATCGACATCAACCCCTTCGTGATGCTGGAGGACGGCGGCGGAATGGCCCTGGATGCACACATCGTCCTGGAAAAAGAGAAACCGGTCATTCGCAAGCCATACAGCCATCTCGTCATCTCGCCGTACCCGGAAAAATACAGCAAAGCAGTGCTGCTGCGCTCCGGCCAGGTAGCCTCCCTGCGGCCGATCCGCCCGGAAGATGAACCCCTGGAAGCCCAGATGCTGGAAAACATCTCTCAGCAATCGCTCTACTTCCGGTTCTTCGGCTACGTGCCGCAGGTCACCCACGATTTCCTCACCCGCTTCACCCACATCGACTACGACCGCGAAATGGCCATCATCGCCGAAGTGGAAGAGGCCGGCGTGAAGAAAATGGCGGCAGTGGTGCGCATCATTTCCGACGCCTGGGGCGAAGCAGCCGAATACGCCATCCTGGTGGCCGACCCCTGGCAACAGCAGGGCCTCGGCGGCCAGATGACCGACTACATCATCGAGATCGCCCGGGAGATGGGCATCAAAAAGCTCTATGCCTCCGTGCTGGCAGCCAACAAAGGCATGCTGGCCCTGTTCGAAAAGAAGGGCTTTGTGATCGAGCGGGAAGATTTTGACACTTTCCGCGCAGAGTTGATGCTGGAGGAAGTGCTGGTGGAGTAGGCGTGAGGGGAAAACTGTAGATGGTTGGCGGCCGGGGAACGAGGACGGGCTGTGGATATTTGACCGGGCAGGAGCATCGCCCTGTGGTAATATCGGCTGCGGGGCGATGCTGCGTTTTTGAGAGAGCAGCAGAAATTTGAATAAAATCACATCGTTTCAACAATTTCCTTTTTCTGGCCCATTAATTCCGCAGGCACTAGGTTCCCGGCTTGGAAATAACCAATTAACCAATAACTGGCCCGTTATTTACTGCCAGCTGCACAAGGCCCTGAATGAATTATTTCTTCTTGGGCGAGGTTTATCAGGCAGGCCTATTGTTTTTTCAGACAAAACGAATACTTGTTTTTCGTCATCCGGCAAATCCGTCCATAATTGTTTTGCTTCCATGTGATCGACATAATCTTTTACCTTATTTTCTCACCGTTTCAGTATAGCTTTCATCTTCCACTCCCCGGAACCGGCAAAAAACAACCGACAACCTCAATACACCGCCGTCTTCACCACCTCTTCATAATACGCCTCATAGTGCGGCAGGATATTGTCGATGTCGAACCGGCGGGCCTGTTCCAGCGCGTTTTTGCGGAATTCCCGAAGTACGTCGTCGTTTTCCAGGATGTGTATGGCGTTGCGGGCCATGCCTTCCACGTCGCCCACTTCGCTGAGGTAACCGGTCTTGCCCTGGATATTCACCTCGGGCAGGCCGCCGGCATTGGAAGAGATGACCGGCACCTCGCAGGCCATGGCCTCCAGGGCGGCCAGGCCGAAACTTTCAGCCTGGGACGGCATGATAAAGAGATCAGACACGGCGAGCAGCTCCTCCACGGCATCTTGTTTGCCGAGGAAGCGGGTTTCGTGGCAGAGGCCCAGCTTGCGGCAGAGTTCTTCCAGGTTGTGCCGTTCCGGGCCGTCGCCGATCAGCAGCAGTTTGGAAGGCAGGCGCTCGTATACTTTCTGGAAAATGCGGATGACATCTTCCACGCGCTTCACCTTGCGGAAGTTGGAAACGTGAACCAGGATGCGTTCGCCGTTGGGCGCTATAGCCTTTTTGAAGTGGTCCTTGTTGACTTTGCGGAAGCGCTCGAAATCGATGAAGTTGTTGATGACGCGGATGTCGACGTGAATATCGAAATAGTCGTAAGTCTGCTGCTTGAGGCTTTCCGAAACGGCAGTCACCCCGTCGGACTTATTGATGGAAAAGGCCACCACCGGAGCAAAAGCGTTGTTGTTGCCCACCAGGGTGATGTCAGTGCCGTGCAACGTGGTGATGACCGGCACGTAGCGCCCTTCGGAGAGGAGGATTTTTTTCGCCATGTACGCCACGGCGGCGTGGGGAATAGCGTAGTGCACGTGCAGCAGGTCCAGGTTCTCGAATTTCACCACGTCGACCAGTTTGCTGGCCAGGGCAGTATCGTAAGGCGTGTACTCGAACAGCGGATAATCCTCAGTGCTTACTTCATGATAAAAAACATTGGCGTGAAAGGTCGTCAGGCGCGCCGGCCGTTTGTAGGTAATAAAATGGACTTCATGGCCTCTTTTGGCGAGGCCCAGCCCCAGTTCGGTAGCTACCACGCCGCTCCCCCCGTAGGTGGGATAGCAAACAATGCCTATTTTCATTGTTGATTGACTTTTTGCCGGGCAAGGATGCCTCCCCCGGCTGCTCTGGTGATCCTGCTGAATGAGCAAATTAACGTCCCGGCTAATTGGTAGCACGGGCGGCAAAAACTAAAGATTGATACAGTTGGAACGGGAAATAGTTTAAAAGTTGGACAGTGCAGGGTACGTTGGGCGAGTGGCCGGTAGTTATTGGGGGTGTGCAAAAGTAGACAGGATTAACAGGATTAACAGGATCGGATCGGATGCGGAAGTGGGGCTAAAGGCAGGATTTACCCTGTGAAATAATGGCAGGCTGTATCAGGGCTATTTTGGCCACCCGCCAAGCGTCGGACAGCGTTGACCGCCAGGAGGTTGCCGAGGCCTCGTCGAACCTTGCCCGTCCGTGCGGCCGGGTAAAAACCTCGAACAGTTGCCCTTCCATTCGTCAGGGCAAAAACTCTGAACTTATCCAACATTAGGCCGGTAGCCGCTATTTCACAAGGTAAATCCTGTCTGCATATACTTACGACTCCGGGCCTTACCGAACCCGGATCAGCTTGACGGTTTCAGCCTCACCTTCGGCGAGGATGCGCACCAGGTACAGGCCGGGGCTGTGAGGGCTGAGGTCGATCTCGTAGGCGCCGGCGCTCACCTTTTGCTCAGCTGCTTCAAAGAGCAGTTGGCCTACAGAGTTGAACAGCTGTATTCGGGCGTCCACCGGGCGGGTGAACCCGACGCGCAGCAAGCTGGCGCCGGTAGTCGGATTGGGCGCCAGGCTGATGTCGCTGATCTTTGCCGGCGTGCGCACGCTGGTTATCGACAGGTTGATCTCCAGGACTTCCGCACAACCGAAAGCATTGGTGATGGTGACGGTGTACAGCCCTTCGCCCAGGCCGCTTATGGTCTTGGTGAAATCGCCCGTATTCCAGGCGTAGGTAAATGGCCCCGAAGGATCGGCCGGCGCAACGGTGATGGAGCCGTCCATCGAGGACTGGCTGGAAGGCGGTGTCAGCTCTACCGCTACCTGCAGGGACGCAGGGCAACGCCGCACGTTGATATTATCCAGGTCGAGGTAATAATCGCCCGTGCCCCAGATACCCGTGAAGCGGATGACGATGAATTCTCCCACTAAATCCCCCAGCGGCAACTCTATGGCCGTCATATCAGCGGTGGGGATATGGTTTAGGCCATTGACCACGAAAACAGGGAAGAAAGACGCCCCACAGTCGAGCGACACGTCCACGATCAGAGAATCCTCAGTGCCGAGGATAGTAGGTTCTAATGAGGAATAGTCGACGAAACGGTAATCGAAGGCCAGGATGTCATTCTCTTCTATCGGCCCGATGGCAATAGTCGTTAGCTCCATCGAAGGGATTTGAGAATACAGGTTTGCATAAGCCACTACGGAAGGGCTGGCATGGCCCTGGGCAATGATCACATCCGGGCTGGCGGCCCATCCGGGAGGTATTCCGCCAGTTTCGAAATCTTCGCGCAGGGGGGGCGTGACGGAAGTGCGGAAAATTGTCGTTGCGGTGTCGTTGAGCGGCAGCTCGTCGCTGCCAAATTCGGCCCAGGCCCGGATGACGTAGTCGCCGGGAGCAGTGGCGTCGAATGTGGTATTAAAAGTGTACTCGAAGCTGTTGCCGGGAAGCAGCAGCACATTGCCGATGTCTTCAACGACCGGATTTCCCCCGTTGACGCTGTAGGCCAGGTCGAAACCGCCGGCGGTCATAGACCCGAGGTTAACCACATTCATAGAAACGGTATCGTTGGGGCTGCCGCAACTGGCGGCGGAAAGAACCTGAACGCTGGCCGCAGCAACATCCCGGCCCGGGATGGTGGATATCAGGATGTTGTCCAGCCCGAAGCCTTCCCGCGATAAGGCCAGATCGGAGAAAAAGACAAAACGGACGCGGACATTGGAGGAATCGGCCGTTCCTTCCAGGATATGCTGCGCATAGTGCCATCCGGGAACACCGCCGTCGCCGTCCCACCAGTTCCCATTCTCGTTGTTGTACCAATTCAGGCCGCTCCCAAAAGATCCGACTTTTGACCAGGTCTCGCCACCGTCGGTAGAAACTTCCAACCAGGACCAGTCGTCATTTTCTTCCGTGTTGACAAAAACAGAGAAAGCGATGAACGGGTCTTCTGACAAGGAACTAAAATCGAGGCAGGGCGAAACCAGATAAGACAGTTCATTATTGTTATAGGCGCCTTCGAGGTTAGTCACCCAGGCAGCGCTGCCGCTGGCGGCGCTGCTGATCAGGTTGCCGGCAGGAGCGCCGTATTCCCAGCTGGCGGCGCCAAAGCCGGCGGCTTCCACTGTCCAGCCGCCACCCCATTCCTCAAAGCCTTCGAAGTAAGGATATTCAGTGACCAGCGGAATATTGATGACTGTGACGGTGGTCGTGTCGTTGGCAGGAACGCTGTCGCCTTCCAGCACCGTCCAGGCTTGTACGATATATTCTCCATAATCGGAAAAGTCAAAGGTGGCGTCAAACTCGGCGAGTTCGGTGCTGTCGGTGCCGAGAACGCCGGTGAAGATGCCGTCCTGCGGCATGTTGACGCCACCGGGGACGCCGTTGACGCTGTAATCAAAGGGGATGAGCGTTTGGGGGAGGCCTCCGAAGTTGGTGATGTTGACGGAGATGGTTTCGGAAGCCCCCAGGTCGCAGGCAGTCAGCGGAGAGAGGATATCCGTGATGGCTACATCGCTGGCGTAGAGCGTCCGGAAACTATAAGGGCCCACCGACAGGCTGGTGTCTCCGTTCGAACAGAGGGCAGTCACGTAGAAATCGTACTCGGTATTTTCCTGCAGGTTCAGGAGGCGGGTGGTGGCGCCGGTTGCCGTTTTGAAGTTGCCGGTTCCCGGGGCGAACCCGGAAGTATCGTATTCAATAAGGTATTCCCCTTCCGGGTCGGAGGGCAGCCAGCTGACGTCCGCCCGGAAAGCCCGGATGTTTTCCACTTCCCCGGAGGCAGACAGGGGCGGGGGGCAATCGGGGCACGAAGCCGTGACGGAGAACACCGTGCCCTGGGCCGGCGGGCTCATCATGCCGCCATCCTCAAAGAGGAGGTTGCCTTCGGCATCATACAGGATGTAAGCCTCTTCTTCCGGAAAAAAACCGGAAGCAAAGGTCAGTTCGACCAGCGCTCCGTCCACGACGGGAACCAGGACGGAGGTAGAGTCTCCGAAATCCAGGGTATAAACAGTGGCGTTATTGCCAACGCGGATAGTAAGGGTGGCGCCGTTCCAGCCGTCGCCGTAGTCGTCGATCATAGCCAGAAGATACTCGCAGGAAGTCTGGCTTATCAGAGGGGAAGTGAACAGGAGAGCGAATGCAACTGTCCATAGGGTAAAGCTCCGATTCATATACTTTTGTTAATTTTATGGCCCTAGAAAAGGGCCGGATGGATGCCGGCTAAAATTAATCAAAAAATCGGTAATAGCGTTTTGGGATGTAGTGCATTAGCCGACCAAACGGCGGAAAATGGCCGCGCACTTCGGGAGCAGCGAAATTTGAACAAGATGTAAACCTTTTAAACAACCTACTGTTAAGACCTAGGCATTTGTAAACCCGGCATTTTTGCCAGCCGAGAAATTGTAGCATAACCCCCTGGCTAAAAACATTTTGTACTGTGGCGGTATACTCGATCAAGGACCTAGAGAAGCTTTCGGGAATAAAAGCTCATACGCTTCGGGTATGGGAGCAGCGCTACGATATTATCGAACCAAGGCGTACGAAGACGAACATCCGTTATTACCTGGATGAGGACCTGAAGTTTATCCTCAATATCGCCCTGCTCAACAAAAACGGGATCAAAATCTCCAAGATCGCCCGGATGAGCAAGGAAGAAATTGCCGAAAAGGTGGCCGCCATCTCCGAAATCAACTTCGAATATGGCACTCAGCTCGATGCGCTGACGATCTCGATGATCGAAATGGATGAATACAAATTCGACCGTATCGTCAACACCAACATCGAGCAACTGGGGTTCGAACGTACCATGCTGGAGATCATTTATCCCTTTCTGGACAAGCTCAGCGTCCTCTGGCTCACCGGCTCCATCAACCCGGTACAGGAAAACTTCATGAGCTACCTCATCCGCCAGAAGATCATCGTGGCTATCGACAAGGAGCCGCTGGCCAGCGGCAGGCAGTCCAGTAAATTCCTCATCTATCTGCCGGAAGGCGAAAAGCAGGAACTGAGTATGTTGTTTATGCACTACCTGCTCAAGTCCCGCCGCAATCACGTGATCTACATCGGGCAGGACATCACGCTGGCCGACCTCAAGGACGCCTGCAATATTCACCACCCGGATTACATCTTCACCATGATCACCGAAACCTTCGCCAAAGAACCGATCCAGCAGTACGTCGACCGCCTGGCTTCCAATTTCGAAGACTGCCATATCCTGCTTTCCGGTTATCAGGTCGTCGCCCAGAATGTTTCCCCCCAAAAGAACGTCTCCATCCTCCGCAGCCTCGACCAGGCATTGTCTTTCCTCAATGAACTCAAAAAGAAAAAGGCGGTGTAGCCCGGGAACCCGCCTCCCTACATCCGTGTCTTCGGCATTGGCCCTGCCGGTAAATTCCACCATTCCTATTTCTCATAATGACGTGACGCACGGCTGGCGGTGGCGCAATGGCTGAAGTTGCGTCAGTTTTGTCAGTTTACAAAACCCACTGGGGCAGTATAAATTCGGCCAGCATTCCGCATTTTATTGTCAATCGCCATATCTTTGCGCCCGCACAACCTTTATTATGTTGAAGAAGCAAATCGTCAATTTTCTGAAATTCCTCCTGTTCCTGGGCATTGGCCTGGGGATACTCTACCTGGTGTACCAGCAGCAAAGCGCAGCCTTTCAGGAAGAATGCGCGCTGAAGGGCGTCAGCCCGGGCGACTGCAGCCTGATCGCCAAGGTGGCCAACGACTTCCGGGAAGCCGACTATTTCTGGATATTGATGGTTTTGCTGGCCTTTCTCGTCAGCAATGTCAGCCGGGCCATTCGCTGGATCATGCTCATCCGGCCCATGGGCTTCACGCCCCGCCTGATCAATGGCTTACTGACCACTATCCTCGGGTATTTTGCCAACCTGGGGCTTCCCAGGATGGGGGAGATCGTCCGCGGCGCTACTCTTGCCCAGTATGAAAAAATCCCGGTGGAGAAAGTGATGGGCACCATCGTGGTCGACCGCATTTTTGACGTCATCAGTATCCTGCTGGTCACGGGCCTGGCGCTGGCGCTGGAATACGACATGATCCTGGCCTTTGCCGAGGAACACATTTCCCTGGGCGAGCGATTGGGCGACACCGGCAGCCTGCTGCTGTGGTTTGGCGGATTCTGCCTGGCGGCCCTCGCCCTGTTCTGGGCCCTGCGCCGGCGGATCGCCCGGACCCGGTTATTCCAGAAGGCCGTTGAAATCGGCAGAGGGTTCCTGCAGGGCATTCAAACGGTGCGCAAACTCCAGCGCCCCTGGTTCTTTGTATTCCACAGCGTCAATATCTGGTTCATGTATTTCCTGATGACCTACCTGTGTTTCTTCGCCTTTGAGCCTACAACGGGCCTGTCGATGGCCGCCGGGCTCGTGGTCTTCGTTTTCGGCGGCTGGGGCATCGTCATCCCTTCGCCCGGCGGCATGGGCACCTACCACTTTCTGGTGCAGACCGCCCTGGCCATCTACGGCGTGAGCGGCGACGACGGCTTCTCCTGGGCCAATATTGCCTTTTTCTCCATTCAGCTGGGCTGTAATGTGCTGGTCGGCATCCTGGCCCTGGTGTTCCTGCCGGTGATCAACCGGGATTATCAGCCGCTGGAATCGGTGGCCGCGCCGGAAGAGCAG
>JAGFJD010000284.1 GCA_024102975.1 Phaeodactylibacter sp.
TGCCCTTTCAGGGCGCCGGCTACGGTTGTGCGCCTTTACAGGGGGCGTTGCCCCCTGCTAAGATAGGCTGGCCTTTCAGGCCGTTCGCTTCATCAGCAGAGGGGGACAAATCGCAACTGCGCCCGAACCATTTCAAAAATTACAGGGAAATCTGTTGAAGAAATTAAAAAGGTGATCCAAGATTCCAAAAGCTAGCTTTACCTGAAAATCTTCCGGCATGAGCAGAATAAGCTTCACAAAAAAACACCCAACCCTCCTCCACCCCAACCAAAGCCACCATAAAAGCACAGGCTTCCTCCAGGGCTGCATCCTCCTCCTGCTGGTGAACAGCCTAGTCCTCATTAGCCAGTCCTTCGTCATTGTCCCGCGCACAGATTTGAAGATCGATAAGCCTGCCGGAACGATCAATGACAAGATCACTCCAATCCATCCGATCGTGTACATCCACGTCAGCAACCGGCTGAAATCCCGTTTTCAAACGAATTGCTTCCCCGGAGCGGCAAAAATCCAGATCAACGGCAAATTCGCTACCAATCGGGACATAAAATACGCCCTACCGCCCTACCGCTGCCCGGAAGGCAAGTACTGTTACCCCCGGGCAGTGCTGCGCGTCGACGAAGGAGTGAAAATGGGCGTCATCGATGACATCAAAACGGAGCTGCGGAAGAGGAACTGGATCGTGGTGCATTACGCGCAGGAATGAAAACGAATGATCATGCCTGACTACAAGCAGATCAAAACCCAGCTCCACGCCCACTGCCTCGCGCGCGCCGCCCAAAGCATCCAAACCGCCCGCGCCGCCCTGGAAGCCGCTCAGGAAGCCGGCAACTCCGAAACCAAAAGCAGCGCCGGCGACAAATACGAGACTGGCCGGGCGATGATGCAGGCAGAGCAGGAAAGATACAAGGCACAACTGCTAAAAGCCATCGAGCTGAAGAACCGGCTGGCGCAAATCCGCCCCGATCACACCTCCGAAACTGCCGGCCCCGGCAGCCTGGTGATCACCAACCACGGCAATTTTTACCTGTCGGCAGGCCTGGGCAAGGCCAGACTGGGAAAAGATGTTTATTTTGCCATTTCTCCTGAGTCGCCGCTCGGACAGGCGCTGAAAGGCAGGAGGGCAGGGGAGGAGTTCATGTTTCAAAACAAAAGCTATAACGTTGAAGTCGTGGCCTGAATCAAAAATCCACCGCCCCTGCCCAGGCAACAAACCGCAAAAATTGAAGGGGGTATTTTTTTATTCCCATATTTGTTTTACATTTAGGAAGAAAATAAACTGGATGAAAGGCACACACCTGGGAGAATTCGAAGAACTGGTGCTGCTCGCGGTGGGCATCCTGGCCGGGGAAGCTTACGGCGTAACTGTGGCGGAGGAGATCGAAAAGCAAACCGGCCGCAGCGTTTCGCTGAGCCCCGTGCACAGCGCCCTGTACCGGCTGGAGGAAAAAGGGTATGTGGAATCGGAGCTGGGCGGAGCAACTCAGACAAGAGGCGGGCGCCGGAAGCGGATGTATGAGCTTACTGCTGCCGGTCGGGCCGCATTGGAGGAAATCAGGGCAATTCGCAACCGCTTGTGGAAAATGCTTCCGGACTGAAACTATGGAGCATCCACGGCCCTCCTCGTTCCAATGCCATTATGTTAAGGTAGAGAGCAGCCACGTTATCAACTGGCGACTAGGGCTCGCCTGTTGATTTTAGTGGCTGCTCGGAGTCGAAAGGCGAGCTTAGAGTCGCCTTCCGACAAATCCCGTTGCTTAACTTAATGGCATTGCTCCTCGTTCCTCGGCCGGGTAAACATCCACAGGATCCATAGTACCAACACCCGACAATACATGAAACAAAAAAACAACAACGCTCCGCCCCGCTGGGCACAGCGCCTCCTGCGCTGGTACTGTCCGGACAGCCTGCTGGAGGAAGTCGAAGGCGACCTGCTGGAAGCCTTCCATCGCAACCTGGAAAAGAGAGGCCTCCGGCAGGCCCGCCGGCAATATGTTGCCGACGCGATCCGCTTTTTTAATCCCACCACCTTCGAAAAGGGGCGGCAGGCGCACGCCTCCATCCCTCATTATCCTGTAAATCATGCCGCTATGTGGAGCAACCACCTGAAAATAGCCGTCCGTAATATGCTGAAGCACAGGCTGTTCAGCTTCATCAACATCTTTGGCCTGGCGCTGGGGCTGGCCTTTGTTTTGCTGGCCTTCCTGTTCGTGAACCACGAATACTCGTATGACAATTTCCACGCCAACGGCGACAACATCTACCGGGTCAACGAAGTGGAATACCTGCAATCCGGCCTGGAGGATCAGCCTTCGCTCTTCCGGCAGGAACAGGAAGGGATTTCAAAGTATGCCTACCTCCCTTTAGCTGCCGGCCCCACTCTGCAGGAGGAATACCCGGAGGTGATGCGCTACACTCGTTTTGACGAGACTAATGCCATCGTCCGGTCGGGCAACCGCGTTTTTTCCGAAAAAGTACATTTGGCAGACAGCACTTTTTTCGAGCTGTTCGATTTCGAACTGCTGGAGGGCGAAGCCTCTGAAGTGCTGCGGGAAAAAAACCAGGTGGCGATCAGCCCGAAGGTGGCCAGTAAATATTTCGGTTCGGAGAATCCTATGGGCAGGCAACTCGAAGTGATCACGTACACGGACACCTTGTTGTGTGTTGTCAGCGGCATTGCAGCCGAGCCGCCGGCCAATTCCAGCCTGCAGTTTGGCATGCTGCTCAACATCCGGAATGCGCCTCGATATGAAAAGAAAATGACGCAGTGGGGTTCCTTCAACACCGTGCTTTTTGTCGAACTGGCGGAAGGAACGGCGCCGGCCGCCTTCGAAAACAAGCTGCAAAGCTTCGCCCGCCAGTACCTGCAGGGCACCATCGACTATCTGAAAGAGCGCTACCAACTGACAGATGAGGACAACATCTTCGAACTGACGCTGACTCCGCTGAAGGACATCCACCTGGAGCACAGCGTCTCCTGGCTGGCCCCCACCGGCAACCCCCTGAACGTTTTCATCCTGTCCGGCCTGGCGCTGGTTATCCTGCTGATGGCCTGCCTGAATTATATCTCCCTGGCCGTCACGGGGGCGGCCGGGCGCACCCGCGAGGTGGGCATCCGGAAGATACTGGGCGCCAGCCGGAGGCAAATCCGCCTCCAATTCTGGGCCGAGGCGCAGTTGCTGGTCCTGATAGCCTTGTTTGCAGCGGCAGGCCTGGCCTGGCTGCTGCTTCCTTCCTTCAGCGAATTCGTTCAGCGGGAGCTGAGCCTCAGGCTGGCGGATCAGGCACCCTTCCTGCTGGCTTTGCTGGGCATCGCCTTTTTTGCCGGCTTCATCGCCGGGGGCTATCCGGCGGCGTTCGTCGCCCGGTTTAAACCCGTGAAAGTGTTAAAAGGCGACACGTACCGCTACGAACCCCGGTTCACCAGGGTGATTGTCGTAATCCAGAATGCCCTGTCCGTTTTCCTGATCGTCAGCGCCCTGGTGATGTACCGGCAAATGAAATTCATCAACGATAAGGACCTGGGATACGACACGAGCCAGACGCTCGTCCTGAAAACCCACAGCGGCTCGGGCGAAGGCGCGGAACTCCTTTCGCAGCGTTTAAAAAACGCCCTGAAAGGCAAAAGCGGGATCGAAAGCGTGGCGGCCACCAGCATTTCTTTCAACCAGGGATACGACATCCGGGGGTTTGACTATAAGGGAGGCACACAGTCCGCCTTTTACTACCGCGTCGATCCAGCTTACATTCCTACGCTGGGCATCGAGCTGGCTGCGGGGCGCAACTTTTCGGAGGCTCACGGTTCCGACAAAACCAGGGCCGTCATCATCAACGAGCGGCTGGCCAGAGATTTGGGCATGGACGAGCCGGTTGGCCAGAACATCCCCTGGGGGAAAGACAAGGAGTACACCATCATCGGCCTGGCCAGGGATTACCACGTCACGGCCCTCAGCCAGCCGGTGCAGCCGGTGATGCTGGTGATGGACGATACAGAGGCCGGGCTGGATGCTTTTCTCATAAAAATTGCCGCCGGCCAGTTATCGCCGGCCGTTCAAGCCATTGAAAAAGCCTGGAAGGCCGTAGCGCCCGGCCGCCCCTTCGATTACACCTTCCTGGACGAAGACGTGGCGGAGCAATACGCCGGTTATTCCCGGTGGATGAGCATCATCGGCGCGTCCACGCTGTTTGCTATCCTCATTGCCAGCCTGGGGCTGTTCGGGCTGGCGGGCATCTTTGCCGTCAACCGGCAGAAAGAGATCGGCATCCGCAAAGTGCTGGGCGCCGGGGTGGAGCAGATACTGCTTTTCCTGAACAAAGGCCTGATCCGGTTATCCCTTATTGCTTTGTTGCTGGGCGCGCCGCTGGCCTGGTGGGCCATGCGGGCCTGGCTGGCCAATTTCGAATACAAAATTGATATGAGCTGGGATGTCTTTGCGCTGGCGGGAGGGGCCTGCCTTACCCTGGCATTGCTGACGGTGAGTTGCCATTCGCTGCGGTCGGCCCTTGCGAACCCTGTAGATGCGCTGAGGAATGAATGACCTGAAAACATGAGCCCATCCCAAGCCTTCGGGCTCAGGATGGCTCATGCTGGCAATGAGGAATTGTGAATAATAAGAAACACAAATATAGAAGCATCGTTACGGGCGCGGCGCCCTCCCAAATTATTACTATTTAAATAATTTATTCTTGATGAATGAACCCAGCATAAAGAGGGCAAATAACGACATCAATAATTTTGCTCCCATGACAAGGTAAAGTTGATGTTTTGCCGATGAAGAAACCCGCCCGCAGACGGGCCTCTTCATCGCAAAACACGTTATAAAAATGCTACTAACTTTTATTGGATCGGGGTCTCAATCAGGCAGGTAAGAAACACCGGCAACCGTCCGCCGTCAGGTCGGATCAGGCCTGCATTTGGCCCGGAAAACAGCCAGTGCCCGTCAGGCCAGGCAGTCGTAAAGAAGGAAGTTGTGATAGAGCAGATACAAGGGCCGGTTCGGGAAGAGAGCCGTTGCAGCAGAGGGAAGGACAGGAAGATGCGCCTGCGGCGCGCCTGCGGTTGTTCCTGCAGGGTTAGCTATTCCCCTAAACAAAGGCAGCGGCCCGGGGCTCCGGTCATCAAATGGATGGATGGATTGGATTAGGGCGAGGGGAGTATCCTGGCCGGCTGTGTCTTCCGCCATGGCGAGGGCAAACTCTTCCAGCGAACCGCCCTCATCCAGGAGCGGCGTGGCGAGGATGCCCAAAGCGAAAGCCAGCAATGCAAAACGGGCCAGGTTGAACATAAGCCTTTCAATTGTTAAGCCAGGGATGGTTTGTTTTTCCGAGGCTTAGAATTGTAAAGGTGCAACACTTTCAACTAATTATCAAATTCTTAACGATCCCTTAACTGAGTGTTTGTCCCCGCCCTCTCCCCATCCCTTCCAGGCTACCCTCACAACTTAAACCGCACCGTATACTCCACCTCCTGCCCGGCGCCCTCCCATTTCGGCCCTTCCCGGAGCAGGCGGATGGCCTCTTCGTCGCATCCGTCGCCCAGGCCTTTTTTTATCCTGAAATCGCCGGGCGTGCCGTCGGCCTGGATACGGAAGGCGAGATTTACTTTCCCCTCGGTGCCGTTCTTCCGGGCGGCCTCGGGATACTTCAGGTTCTCGCGGATGTAGCGGCGCAGCTCGTCGAAGCCGTTTTCCGGGCGGGGAGCGGGCAGCGGGGTTTCGCGGCCGGTAGCATAACCGGTGACGACAACCTGGTCGAG
>JAGFJD010000340.1 GCA_024102975.1 Phaeodactylibacter sp.
CCTGGCGGCACAGAAAGTTCTGAGCATCCCGGGTTTTGCCGGCCGCTACCTGCCTTTCTCTCTCAATGCCCCTGCCTGTTGTCGCGAATCAGGCAGGCCTGGAAATTCGGTTTCTCAGCAGGCAACAAAATTTACGTACCATCCTCACGCCAATCCCAAAGGCCTGAAGGCCCCTCCTAATATTACCTCTGGCCCCCCACCTCCACCAGCAGGCCGTTTTGTTGCAGGTCGGTGACGAAAGCCTGCAGCCCTTCGGCCAATTGTTTCAGCAGGCGCGCCTGCCGGTTCTTCTGGTTGGCATGGGTGTCAAAGCCGGTGAGGTTGACGGAGTACACTTGGGTGGCCGTTTCGGCGGTGATGAGTTCCGCTACCGTTTTGAAATCCTGCCCGAAAGGCGTCAACGGATAAGGCGCCCGGGAGCGATAGGTTTTGGATTGTTCGAATAAATAATCGGCAGACGACTGGGTGCCCACCATTACTTTATACAGACGGCGGCGGAAAGTTTTATGCTTAACGCTCCCTGGAAAGCGGTGAGTATTGAGCCGATGGCCAGCGAAAGTCGCTCAATACTCACCGCTCACCCTATAACGTTAGCAGGAAACCGATGGTGAAATTGGCGTCCCAGTCGAAGACGAACTGCTGGCAGCCGGTGACGTCGGCGATGGCGTTGTAGATGTTCAGCCCGGCTTCTTCCTTGGCGCCTTCGGCGTCGTAACTGCCCGGCGCCTTTAGCACCGTATAGCGCTCTTCGCCCTGCCGCACCTGCTTGGCCAGTTGGAACGGCACGCCGCCGATAATGAAACAGGTTTGGGCCTTGGAAGAGGGCACCTTAGCGGCTTTGCTTCGCACATCGAGATACACTTCGCTGGCGTCGGTATTGTCCACGTAGTACTTGGCGCCATAAGTGTCCAGCCCGGTGACGCCTGCCCCTTCTACCCAGGAGATTTTGGTATTGCCGGATCCGATGTCCACCACAAAAGCTTTATCGCGGTAAGCGTCGGGCAGGGCTGCCTGCAGAGCCAGCTGGGCTTCCTTCTCGGGAGTGACGGTATTGACCACATAACCGAGCGTTTTGATGCCGCTGATGATCTTCTGGGTAGCGGCCACCTTGGCTGCCCCGGAGCTGACCACGAAGTGGATGTCCCGTCCGCCGACGCCGTAGTCCAGCATGTCGGCGATGTACTGCTTCAGGCCCTGGGTGATGTCCTTGCCGGAAGCCAGGCCGTCGTAGACCAGGCTGTTGCCCCACTCTGCCTTTTTCAGGCGCCAGTTTTTATCCCGGTCGATCTCGACGATGAAGGAATTGAAGCCGGCGGCCCCCAGTTCGACCACTCCCTTCAGGGTGCCGTTCTGCGGCGCCGGGGGGGTGAAGTTGAAGCTTTTCGCCTCGAAGTCAGTGGGTTTCTGATCCGCTTTGGGGTTTTCTGCCTTCTGTTCAGCAGTTTCGGGATCATTGGATGAAAGATCGGCGCCCCCGGAATTGGTGAACATCCGGTAGCCGAAGAACAGGGCGGCGACGACAACGATCAGGATAAGCAATTTTGCGAATGGCGTTAATCGAGTTCTCATGGAGGTGATGTTTTTGAGGCGAAAGATACAAAAGACTGGCGGCAAATAAGGTATTCGATTGGATGGCCGTTTGGGGGCGGAATCAAAGCGCTACTGCTTCCGGCAGTAAATAACTGCGCCCGACTTAGGGTTGCGTTAATAACTCCCCGGAACTTCCTGCCGGAGGCACTACTGCTTGCCGTCTCCTTCAGGGGCCCGTCGCCGCACATTTCCATATATTTCCACCCATTTTTTCATTTCAGTCCGGATACTCACACGATCCTCCCTATCTTTACCCCTCACCAAAAGAGCGCAGCCTGATGAGTAAAGTCATTCTGATCACCGGCGCCTCCTCCGGCCTGGGGCAGGCCCTGGCCGGGCAGCTGGCGGAAAAAGGCTACCGGGCATACGGCACCAGCCGGAATCCACGGGATAGCGGCCTGCCCTATTCCATGCTGGCGATGGACGTACAGGACGAGGCCAGCGTCCGCAAAGCGGTGGACGCTATCGTCGAGAAAGAAGGCCGCCTCGACGTCGTCATCAACAATGCCGGCATCGGCATCGCCGGGCCGCTGGAGCAGCTCCGGATGGATAATATCGAAAGGGTCCTGGATACGAATGTGAAAGGGGCGATACGGGTAATACAGGCGGCCCTGCCCCACCTGCGCCGATCCGGCGGGCGGGTGCTGAACATCAGCTCCATCGGGGCGTTGTTCGGGCTGCCGTACCGGGGGGTATACTGCGCCAGCAAAGCTGCCGTAGACCTTGTCACAGAGGCGCTTCGTATGGAGCTGGCGGCTCACGGCGTACAGGCCTGCAGCATCCATGCCGGAGATATCCGGACCAACATCAACGCCAACCGGATCAAAGATTACGACCCGAACGATCCCACTTACAAGGAAAGTTTTGAGCGCGTATACTCCGATATCGACAAGGACGTCGACAAAGGCCTGCCGGCTGAAGAAGTCGCCCGGCAGGTGATCCGGGCGCTGGAAGCACGCAGGTTGCGCCGGTCTTATACCATCGGCAAACCGCTTCAGAAATTGTCCATCCTGGCCAGGCGCCTGCTGCCGGCGCCGCTGTTTGAAAAGATCATCCGGGGATATTCGGGGATGGAGTGAAACGGCGGTAGACTGCGGACAAGCCTACATTGAACAGCCCCCACTGAGCCTCTCCCTCCCCCTCGGGCAGGGTTGGGGAGGGGCTAAGGCGGTAAAGTCAACATCTCCCCCGGATATTCCCTTTTATAAAAAAGGTAAACAAAAGAAAAAACTATGAAAAACCTGATGTTTTTATTTATCCTGTCAACCGGATTATTGCTCAGCTCCTGCGGTAGCGAACCTCCGGTGGAGGAGGAACTCAGCCAGGACCGGCTTTCCGAATTGATCCAGGGGTTGCAGAGCGCGCTGGAGGAACAGAAGGATCAGCCGCGGGTTGATTCCGCAACCGTTCGCACCCTGGTGGACAGGGTGGAGGAGTATGCCCGGCGTTTCCCGCAGGATACCCTTGCCCCCAAATTTCTGTTCCGGACAGCAGCGGCTTCCCGGGGAATTGGAGATTTCGAAAAGGCCGTAGAGCTGTGGGGCAGGATCACGGTGAGTTATGAAAATTACAAGCGTGCCCCGGAGGCACTTTTTTTACAGGGGCTGACCCTGGATGAAAACCTGGCGGATACCGGCCGCGCCCGGCAGCAATACGAGGCATTCCTGGAACGATATCCCAAACACCCTCTGGCCAATGACGCGCGCCTGCTGCTGGAGGCGGCCCGATCCGGGAAATCTGCCAACGATATGGTGAAGGAATTCCGGGAGAACCAGCAGGAGCAGTGAGGGAATTGGGGGAGATGGGGAAATGTATGGAAATACATGGAGATGTATGGAAATGTATGGAGATGTATAGAAATGCACGGGAATTACCCGCAATGCGTGGTTCCGGAATTGCACAGAGCCATCACAAACCCTTATCTTTGCAGTCATAAAAATAATTAATTAAAAACTATGAAACTGAAGATACTCATTGGATGGATGACGCTGTTCGCATTTCCGGCTTTCAGCCAGGGCATCGAATTTTTCCAGGGTAGCTGGGAGGAGGCGCTGGAGGAGGCTAAAAAACAGGAAAAAATCATCTTTATCGACGCCTATACCACCTGGTGCGGCCCCTGCAAGCGCATGTCGCGGGAAGTTTTCCCCAACGAGAAGGTCGGGGAGTTCTACAACCGGCATTTCATCAATATGAAGCTCGACATGGAAAAAGGCGAAGGGTTGGCCTTCCGGAAAACTTATCCGGTTTCCGCCTTCCCCACGCTCTTCTTCATCGACGGCAATGGCGAGGTGGTGGACAAGGTGCGCGGCGCCCAGGATGTGGACGGCTTTCTCAAACTGGGTGAAAAAATCCTCGGCCTGGCTGACAACAGCGCGGAATACGAAGCGGAATACGAAAAGGGCAACCGCGATCCGGAACTGGTCTTCAAGTACGTCCGCGCCCTGAATAAGGCCGGCAAGCCCAGCCTGGGTGTTTCCAACGAATACCTCGACAGCCAGAAGGACCTCGGCACGGAATTCAACCTGCGCTTCATCCTGGAGGCCGCCGTGGAGGCCGATTCGAAGATCTTCAAGATGATGACGAATAACCGCAAAGCGATCGAGGCGCTTGCAGGCGAAGAGGCCGTCCGCGACCAAATCTACAGCGCCTGCCAGGCCACTGCCCGCAAGGCGATCGAGTTTGAGATGGAATCGCTGCTCGACGAAGCGATTGATAAGATGAAACAGCACTACCCCGAAAAGGCCGAAACTTTCGAGTTGTCCGCCCAGATGGATTTTTACCGCCAAACGGGTGACGTGAAAAGCTTCTGCAAGGCATGCAGGAAATATGCTAAAAAGGTGGCGGCCGACGATCCCGATGAGTTGAACAAACTATCCAGCGAGATCGCCAGGCAATTCAGCCAGGACGAAGGCGCCATGAAACTGGCCGAAGAGCTGGCGCAGGAAGCCGCCGAAAAGGGACAGCAATACATGTATTACCTGAACTACGCACAAATCCTGCAGATGAACGGCAAACCGAAGGATGCCCGCCAGGCGGCGGAAAAGTCGCTGGAACTGGCGCGCAGCGAAAGCCCGGCGGCAGTGATGATGGTAGAGCGGTTCATCCAGCAGAGTGGTTGGTGACCGAACGAGAGCGGGACGGGACGGCGCTGTTCGGCATTCGGCAGTTCGGCGTTTGGTTGCCCGCAGGATGGCGCTGCGAACATCTAATTCCGAACACCGAACATCGGCCGGAGTACAATTTTCGCCGCCGGATTTCCGTATTATCTTAGCCAGAACCATGGCATTATTCACCGCTTAAACCTATTGTATGCGATTTTCAACCTTAGCAATAACCACCTTACTTTTTTCCGCCGGCCTGTTCGCGCAGGAAGGCATTGAGTTTTCCCAGGACAACTGGAAAGACATCCTCGCCAAAGCGGAGGCGGAAGACAAGATCATCTTCATGGACGCCTACGCCACCTGGTGCGGCCCCTGCAAGATGATGTCCCGCAACGTATTTACCGAATCTTCGGTCGGGGAGTTTTACAACAAGAACTTCATCAACGCCAAAATAGACATGGAAGCCGGCGAAGGCATAGAGCTGGCGGAATTGTACCAGGTGCGGGCCTATCCCACCCTGCTGTTCATCGGCGGCGACGGGGAGTTGCTGCACCGGGCAGTCGGATACCACGACGCCGAGCAGTTTGTCGGCCTCGGGAAAACCGCCCTCGACCCGGCGAGCCGCCTGTCCACGATGGCAAAACGCTACGCCGAAGGGGATCGCAGCCCGGAATTCCTGCACAAGTACGCTATGGCCGCCATGACCTCCATGTCGCCCGATGCGGAAGAAGTCGTGCAGGCCTACCTGGAAAGCAAGGAGGACTGGAGCGATGAGGAAACCCTGCAGCTCATCTTCGAAAGCGCCGAAAGCGCCGATTCCAGGCTGTTTGACTACATCCTCGAAAACCGGGCCGCTTTCGAAGCGCTATACGGGGAACGGGACGTGCTGCGGAAGCTTCAGCAAATGATCATCAGCTCTCTGGATCCCGAAGGCACGCCCGAAGAGACCCTGGCTAAGGTGGACGCCCAGTTCCGGAAGGCCTTCCCGGAAGAGGCCTCCATGATGTCGGCCAACTTCCGCATGAACTACTACCGGATGCTCGGCCAGATGGACAAGTATGCCGAAACGGCGGTTGCGTATTATGATAAGTACGAAACAGAAAGCGCCATGGAACTGAACAACATCGCCTGGGCTTTCTTTGAGAATATCGAAGATGAGGAGATGCTGAAAAAGGCCGTGAAATGGGCAGAGCAATCGGTAGAGATGGAAGACGCTTACTACAACAATGATACGCTGGCCTCCCTGTACTACAAGGCCGGCAAGAAGAAAAAGGCAAAGAAAGCCGCCGAGCATGCCATCGAGCTGGCCCGGCAAAACGGAGAGGATTACTCGGCGACGCAGGAACTGCTGGATAAGATTAAGAAGATGTAAGAAGCTGTTTGTCCTTAAGAGACTGGCAGCACAGCACAACGAGGTTTATTGAGAACTTACCGAGCCCTGGCGGAAGCTGCTTCCGCCAGGGCTTTCCCTTGGACGGGCCACCTTTAGGTGGCCCGTACCCCGTCATAATAATAATCAGCTCAACACCCCCACGGCCTCCTTTGGCAGCGGAATGCCGCCCAGGGCGAGGCAAGAACCTGGCAAACCAGCAATCCCCCCTGAATTTCTTACATTTGGTTAAAATTCAAAACCTATGCCATCCACCGCCCAACAAACACACTGGACACCCAACGAAACAGAACGCCTCCTCCCCCACCACGAGATGATCTTCGTGCCGGGCGGCAGTTTTATGATGGGGGATGATGAGGGGTCATATGTACATGAAAAGCTCGCCCACGAGGTCCGGCTCGACAGTTTTTTCATGGCCAAATACCCTGTCACTCAGGCGCTGTGGGAAGCGGTAATGGGCAACAACCCCTCCTATTTCCAGGCAGGTCGCAGCCGCCGTCGACCGGTGGAGCAGGTGTCCTGGCAGGACGCTCAGGAATTCGTCAAAGCGCTGAACAGCCAAACGGGCCGGACCTACCGCCTGCCAACTGAGGCGGAGTGGGAGTACGCGGCGTGAGGCGGGCCACTGCAGGAGGGCTACACCTATGCCGGCAGCGATAAGCTGAAGGAAGTGGGGTGGTATTATGAAAACAGCCACGGCGAAACCAAGCCGGTAGGGCTGAAATGGCCAAACGGGTTGGGGCTGTATGATATGAGCGGCAATGTAGAGGAATGGTGTGAGGACTGGTATAGCAGTACCTATTATCAGACTTGTGCAGATAAAGGCATAATAATGAACCCTACAGACCCTGAAGTGGGCGTCTTCCGCGTTTTGCGCGGCGGCTATTTTCGCATCAATGTCCTCAACTGCCGCGTGGCTCACCGCAGCTACGGCTGGTCCTTCCGCTGTCACGACAATGTCGGGTTTCGGTTGGCCTTGCCCCTACAGTCAGATGGATAGATTTTCGGAATCCTGTGAGCAAGCCCCCTCCGCCCTTCGGGCACCTCCTCCGACGGGGGAGGAATAGCTAAGCCTATATTTCACAGGACAAAAAAACCGGCGCTCTCCGCCGGGCGGAGAGGCAAGGCAGGGGGCGAAGGCTGTGAGCAAGCGGCGAACAGGCAAGCCCAAAGGCGCAGCCGGTGAGGCGCGGCGAGCGGCCGGAGCGGTGGGGGTTTGGGGCGCAGCCCCAAAAAGTTTCAAAAAATTTCCCCTTCGCGAGGGACTATGTCCCGATGCGGGATAATAAGGGGTTGTGCAATAATTATATGCAGACAGGATTAACAAGATTATCAGGATATGTACACCCGTGTGAAACAGGCCGCTACATCTTGAAAATCTTGTTAATCCTGTCTGTTTTCGATCCTTTGCACAATCCCGTAAATCTATGATGAATTTTCACGCAAGTCTGGAGACTTGCCAGTTCAGCCGCATCGGGACACAGTCCCTCGCGAACGAGATTTCGTTCCACTAGCACTTAAAAATGGAAAATTTTATTTGGATTCCACCCTCTGACCCCCGCCAGGCTCCTACGCTAAAGCTTCGGTGCCAGCGTACGGGTGTAAAAGTGTAAACGGGGCCTGAACTTTTACACCTTTACACCTTTAAACCCTGCTCTCTCAGAACTCACACCGCACAAACACCGTCACATTCCTCCCAGGCTCAAAGATCAGCCCCTGCACCGGCATATTGCGGTAGCCGCGGTTGAGGTGTTCGTAGTAATTCCGGTCAAAAATATTGAGCACGGCGGCGCCGACGGATAGGCCCTTCACCGGTTCCACATGGCCCTGCAGGTCAAACACGCTGAAGCCGGGCGTCCTCCGTTCATCGAACGAGCCGGCAACGCGTTCCTGGTCGGCGGCGAATCGGCCCTTGAAATTGACCGTGTAGCGCTCCCGCTCGTATTTCAGGCCGGTAGTGGCGGTGAGGGGCGGGATTTCGGGCAGCGGCTCGTCCCAGTCGACGTTGCGGGCGTGGGTGTAGGCCGCCGAGGCATATAGCTGTAAGTGTTCCAGCAATTGTACGGTAGTTTCCAGTTCGAACCCCTTTTGGGTGGCGGCGTCGATGTTCCGGAAGCGGCGGGAGAAACGCGGCTGCTCCATAGGCATGTATTTGCGGGGCAGCGTGGAATCGACGGCGGCGGTAATGTAATCCGTGATGTAGGAATAGAAAGCGGAAATCTTGACGCCGAGGCGTTCGGATTGTCGATCCAGGCTCCATTCCATCTGGTGGTTGGCCTCCGGGCGCAGGTTGGGGTTGCCGACGTACTCGTAGGCATCGGCGCCCAGCGTAAAGTGGTTGATGAACCGCTCCTCCATGCCGGCGGTGCGGGTGCCGCGGCCCAGTGCCAGTTGGGTGCTCCAGTGCTCGTTCAGGCGGTAATCCGCCGAGAGGTTGGCGCTTACGTTCCACTCTGTCTTTTTTCCCAGGTTCGGATACAGTTCGGCAAAGTCCGGGGCAGGGTTCAGGATTTCGGCCTCAACGCGGTCGAGCCGTACGCCGGCGGTCAGCGTGAGCTTCCCGGTCAGGAAGTAGCGGGATTCGGCGAAGATGCCGAAGTCATTGAGGCGGGCGTCCTGCCAGATGAGGTCTTCGAACCGCATGGGCATCTCCAGCGGCTCGCCGGTCATCATATTGCGTTTGACGAGGCGGATGCGGCTGCCGTCGCGGGCCAGGCCGCGGTAGTCCAGGCCGGTATACAGCTGCGACCGGGCGGTGGGCTGCCAGGATAGTTCGAGCTTGCCGCCGGCGGTCAGGGCGTCGACGGTGGCCACCGCGTCCGTCATCATGAAATTGGGGCGCAGTTCGTTGCTCATGATATGATCCACGCTGGAGACGAAGGCCTTGAAGGTGATGGAATAGAGGTTAGGGCTGATGTTTTTGGCGGCGTAATCGAGGGACAGTACGCTGCTGTTGTCTTCGCGGGTATCCATGGGCAGGCCGACGTGCAGGATGTCGCGGCCGAACGATTGCCGCCAGCCCAGCTGCAGGCGGTGGCCTTTGGCGGGGCGGAAGCCCAGCTTGGCGGCGTAGTCGTAAGATTTGAATGCGGTGGGTATCTCCAGTCCGTCGCCGTTCTGGTAGTTGCCGAAGTCGCGGGCGCCGCCGTTCACCGTGAAGTCATAGCCTTTGCCGGCGCCATTGAGCGTGAGGCGCGCCAGTTTGGAATTTCCATTGGTTTCATACCCTGTCTCTGCGGCTCCGCCCATGGTGAAGGCTTCGGCCGGTTCCGGTTGCTGGGTGATGATGTTGATCACCCCGCCCATGGTCTGGCCGTAGCGTACGCTGAATGGCCCCTTGATCAGCTCGATCCGCTCCACTTCTTCCGGCGCCACGTGGGTGGTAATGGGGTCCATGCGGTTGGGGCAGGCGTGCATTACCTGTACGCCGCCGTCGTACTGCACGTTGAGCTGCTCGTTGCGGAAGGAGCGGAAGACGGGATCCATGGCGTAGCCGCCTCTTTTTACCAGGCCGAAGCCGGGGGTGTCTTTAAACAGGTCGGCCACGTCCTTGGGGTGGCTGACGTGGCGGGAGAAGCCCAGGATGACGTCCGATTGGGCGACGTTGTTCACTTTGCTGCCCTGGACGAGGATGTTCTCGATGAGGATGGGCTGGCTTTGGAGCTGTAGCTGTAGTTCGCCCGTATTATCTTCAACCGTCAATTTCAACGGTTCATAACCGACGTGTTGGGCGATAATGGTGTAAGGGCCTTCGGCCGGCACTTCCAGCTGGAAACGCCCCAGCTCGTCGGCGTAAGTGCCGCCGGGAATGCCTTCGACGGCGAGGGTGGCGAAGCTCAGCGGTTTTAACGTTTCGGCGTCGGCGATGCTGCCGGCAACTGTTTGCTGGCCAAGTGCCAGGAACGGGGCGATGAAAGCCAGGAACAGAAAGAATATATTTTTCATGGCGAAAAGATTCTGTTGGGTTGTTGAATGGTTCCGGAGGGTAGGGCAGGTAACGTAAGGCTGGTTGTTACTGCTTTTTTACTACAAAAGTCAGCCGGCCTTTGAGTTGACAAAGCAGAATTAAATTAAGATGAACCATCTCCTGCCCCAGAGATGCCTCCGGGTTGGAACGCTGGAAAAAGGGGGGGTAGGCCTACAGCCAGGGCGGGCGAAAAAGGCCGAAGGCCACTTCAGCAGAAAGAGGCGCGAGGTAAAAAAATGGAGATTTATCAGAGGTTAAGCCCATTGACGAGCCGGCTTTGAGCAAACGCGGGGCCGGCAGCGCAAAAAACGGCATCCGCTCTTCCGGAGCGGGGATTTTTGCCGGAGCGGGCGCGTCTTCCGGCGCCTCCGTTTCGATCACCTTCTGCAGGTAACACTTGCCCTGGCACATCAGCAGCGGCTCGTCCTTGTTGATACAGTAGTTTTCGGCGATGCTTTCCTGGTTGGCCCGAAACCACAGGCCGATCAACGCCTCCCTGCCACTTTGCAGCAGCAGCGCCCCGATCAGCAATATGGCGAGTAGCCTGTGGAACATGGTTAAATTTTGAACTGGCCGCTTTTTAGTGGCCGGTAGTCGACTGAGCCTGTTGCCTGGCGCCGGTTGGTTGCCAATGCTTGTGCACCGGATAAATCCGGAGCGTTCAGGCCTCGCAAAGATGAAAAAATATTAGCCTTTCTCTTTAGGCAGATGATCACAGAAGCAATTTTTCTGAGCAAGGCGGCAATATGGCCGCCTTGCCCGGAAGCGTATCTCTCACTTCATCTTCCTTTCCAACTCCACCGCCTGCGGAAACAGGATATTGTTCTCCAGGTGTACATGCTGGTGCAGGTCGGTTTCGAATTCCTCCAGCAGGGCGTACAGTACCCGGTAGGTATTGCAGGCGCCTTCCGGCGGGGTAAAATCCTGGCTCAGCGCCCGGATTTCCGCCATGGTTTCTCCGGCGAATTCGTGCTCGGCCTCCATCACCCGGATGGGGTTCTGCGCAGTTTGAAAAGGAGGAGCCGCTGCTGTTTCTCCCGCTTCTTTAGCCTTCCACAACTCCTTCACGTAGGGAAACAGAATGAGCTCCTCTTTCCTAAGATGCGCAAACAATTCTTCCGCCAACGACTCCAGCTTGTCGGCAATGGTTACGGTCTCAGGATAGGCTTGGCCGTGTACCGTGGCTACCTTCCGGCTGTATTCCAGCATCTGCGGCAGTTTCTCCTGCACGTAAGTATGGTGGACGTTGACGATGTAATCTATCAGGAAGGGCAGTGCCCATTCGTTGAATTGAAGCCGCTGCCGGGCCGGCATTTGGTCCAGGCGGGCAAGATTGCTTTCCAGCTCCGCTACCGGGACGCCTTTCTGGCGGCACACCTCAGCCACCGTCTTTTTGCCGCCACAGCAGAAGTCGATGCCGTATTTTTTGAATACGCCCGCCGCCCGGTAATCTTCGGCGACCAGTTCTCCTATTGTCCTGGTTTGAATTTCTTTTTGATCGATCATAGTTGATGTTTTTTATTGCATTTTAGACTTGACAAGTTTCTCTTCCGGCAGCCCTTGGGTAAACTTGTCAAGTCTTCCTTCCGGTTCTAAAAATCTTTTTTTACAGCCACCCTTTTTATCCCCCAGGCCGGTAGCGCTACCCACAACAGGAGCACCCCCAGCGAACAGGCCATGCCCGGTGCCGTGCCCATAAAATTCTGGATGACCGCCCCGGTGTATCCCATCAGCGCCGAGATGTCGAGTTTCAGCAGGATAAGTATCCGGGACAGGTCGATCGGGTTGAACAGGGAGGCACCGATGGCGAAACGCTCCAGCGGATAGTCGCTGAACATCGACAAGGCGAGCAGGAACAGCCCGTCGTAGATGACGGCGAAGAACAGCCACACCAGGATGGCCAGCCCGAACCCCTTGATGCGGTTCTCATTGCGCAGCGCAATGAAAAAGGCGATGGCGGAAAAAATGAAGGACAGGAACAACCCCACCAGCAACAGGATGCTGAAGTTCCAAATCTCTGAAGAGCTGAAGATGCCATACAACACAAAAGGCAGCCCCACCCCCAGCAGCAGGCTGATGGCCAGCGAACAGGCCACGCCCAGGTACTGCCCGAAAAAGATGTGGCTGCGCCGGATGGGCTGCGCCAGCAGCAGTTCGGCAAACTCCCGGGAGTTGTAATAGTACATCACCCCGAACATGGTGGCGATGAGCGGCACGAGCACCAGTATGATGTTCATCAGGCTGATGATGGCCTTCGACAGGCCGCCGCCCAGCCAGAGCAGGGAAGCGGAGAGCAACAGGTAAAACGCGCCGTAAATGTACAGCCACCGGCTGCGCGTCAGGTCGTAAAAGCTGTATTTGAGTATCTTGAACATGATTGCCTGTTTTTTTGAACCCATGAACCAGTAATACCACTCACCCACCCAACACCAACCGCGCCGCTTTCTCCCCGTGTCCGTTGGAACTAAACCCCAGCTCCCCCTCCTCCAGGATTCGGGCGATGGCCCGCTCCAGGCTGGAAGCCCCGTATTTTTCCTTTAGTTCCTGGAGCCCGCCCCGGAAATGGACGTGCCCTTCCAGGAGGAAGACCACCTCATCGGCCATCTCTTCGACGAAACTCATGATGTGGGTGGTGACGAGGATATATTTCCCCTTTTCCTTTTCCTGCCGGAGCAGTTCTTTGAGGCGTTGTGTGGCCACGGGGTCCAGCCCGCTGGTAGGCTCATCCAGGATGAGTACCGGGCTGTCGTACATCATGGCCAGGACGAGGTTGACCTTTTGGCGCGTTCCGCCGGACAAGTTGCCGAGGCGGTTGTCCAGATGGGGCTGCAGGGCGAAGAGCCGGATCAACGGTTCGGCGTCGGGTTGCCCGCCCCTCAGGTCCTGTATCATCCGGAGCAGTTCCTGCACGGTGAGGTTTTCCGGGAAGCGGGCGATCTGCGGCAGGTAATCGATCTGCCGGCGGTAGGCCCAGCCGCCTTCGATGTCCTGCCCCTGGAAGCGGATAGTGCCCTGGCCGGGCAGGGCCATGCCCAGGATGCTTTTGATCAGGGTGGTTTTCCCCGAGCCGTTGGGGCCGAGGATGGCGGTGATGCCGGGGCGTTGAAATTTCAGGCTGACGCCTTTCAGGACTTCCTGTTTGCCGAATGATTTGTGCAGATTTTCTATCGTGATCATCAGAAAGCCGGTTTATCTTTTGAAAAATTGAGCTTTTGCATCCGAGGGGCGTTGTCCGCTACATCAGCCGGCGTCAGGGCCGGGCTCACCTTTTCGGAAAAGTTGAGCAGGTCGACGAACAGGCTGCGCAGAAGGACCATGGCCTCCGGCGTGCGGTTGACGACGTAGTTGAACAGCTTGACGGGGTGGTAGGGCACGTCGCCGACGCCGTCCCGCCCCAGGTCATAGCCGCTGTAGTCCGTCCAGTAGTTGCCGTCGAAGGCGTTGTTGTTGGGCGCACTTGCCAGCGACAGGTCGAAGGTGTTGTACAGGAAGTTGTTGGCCTGCACCTCATTGTCGAGGCAGCCGCCGGACATCTTCATGGCCCAGCCGTTGCGGCTGAATTCGTTGTGCCGGTACCGGATTCGGGTGGAGCCTTCCACATAAATGCCGATGGTATTCTCCAGGAAAACGTTGTTGCGGATTTCCGCATCGTAAATCTCCTTGAGCAGCAGGCCGTAGGCTGCACGCCCCCAGTTGTATTCGAAGCGGTTTTCCCACATGTTGATGTTTCGGGAGAACATGACCGCCACCCCGGCGCCGTTGCGCCGGAAGGTGTTGCGGAAATAGTCGTCGTCGTTGGAAAACATGAAGTGCAGGCCGTAGCGCAGGTTGTCCTCGCTGATGTTGTGCCGGATGCGGCTGTCGTCCACGAATTCGAAGTAGATGCCGTCGCGGTGGCCGCGCACCTGGTTGTTTTCGACCATCATCCGCTTGCAGTACCACAGGTGGATGGCGTTGCCGGAGGACATTTCCTCCCGGGCCTGCCCTTCGAGGATATTGCCGGAGACCAGCCCGTCGCTGCAGTTTTCCAGGTAAATCCCGAAAAAGGTGTTCTCCAGGCGGTTGCCGCGGATCGTAAAATCCCGTACGCGCCGCATACGGATGCCTGCCCGGTCTTCCAGGTAGCTGGTGCCTACATTGCGCACGACCAGCCCTTCGATGGTTACGCCGTTGGCAGTGACTGTGAGGACTTCCGTTTCGTTTTCGCCGTCGAGGACGGGCCAGCCCTCGCCCTTCAGGCGGAGCGGCTTGTCGACCAGAATATTGCCTTCCTGATACAACCCGCCCTGGATGAGAATCTCATCGCCGGCGCCGGCCGAGGCGATGGCCTGGCTGATGCTGCTGCATTCGCAGTCGGGGCAGACGGTGATCGTCGCCGCCTGCGTCGCCAGGAAAGCAAGCAGGAAAGTAAAGATTAAGGTTGTTTTGCGCATCTTTTCCGGTTTTTTGGAGGCCGCCTTTTGGAGGCAGCCTCCATTACCAACTCAGTGAACTCCTCTTGTTAGTCAGGAGGCAGCAATACAGCGTCGACAACATGTACGATGCCGTTGGAGGCCTTAACTGTCCCCGCTATTTTAGCACCGCCGACCTTGATCACATCGCCGTTTCGCTCCACTTTTACATAGTGGCCGGTAGCCATGTACAGGTTCATGCCGTCCTTCAGCATATCGGTGTTAAAGCTGCCGGGCGAAGCATGGTATTTGATGATCCGGGCCAGCTTTTGCTTGTTTTCCGGCTTCAGCAGTTCGTCGAGTGTGCCTGCCGGCAGTTTTTCGAAGGCGGCGTTATTGGGCGCAAAGACGGTAAGCGGGCCGGCATTGACCAGTACGTCTTCCAGCCCTGCCGCCTGTACGCCGGCCACCAGGGTGCTGTGGTCCCTGGATCCGATGGCGACGTTCAGGATGTTCTGTTCGGAAGCATCGTCTTTTACCGCCGATTGCCCTTTAGCCGGGGCAACGGATGCGGCAGCCTGTGCCGCATTTCCAGGAGCATCCCGGGTGCAGGCGGCCAGGAATAAAGACAAAAGCAGGATAGCAAGGGCCAGGGTTCCATTTTTCATAGTTGTGTGATTTATTGGTTCAGATGATAATTTTCGTTCCTGCTTTTCTTCGGCGTCAGTTGTTCAGGTGCCCGATCAGCCCTTTCCAGTCGAATACGTCCCCGCCTTTTTCCGATTGAACCGCCCGGGCCCGCTCCTGTGTTTCGAAGGCAGACAGGAAGGCGCCCATCGGGCTGGGGATATTCGGGCTGATGAGATAGTAGCTCGTTTCTGCCGGAATCAGCTCGCCCGGTTTTTCGTAATCGTTGGCCAGCAGGTAGGCATATTGCTGGCCTTCCTGTTCACCCAGGTAATTCACCAGGCATTCGATGGCGTCGAATTTAAAAACCTTACCCTTTTGGGTGACGGCCTCGGCGGCGTGCTGCTTGTCCACTATTGTCATCTTGCAGTAGTGGCAGGCATCGTTGCCGTAGTTGATCGGTTTAGGCGACTGTGCGCAGGAAGCCACGCTTAGTAGCAGAGCGGCCGCCGGAAGAAGCTTGCTGAGTTTCATTTTTGCTCAATTTTGATTTTAACCACCAGGCCGCCAGGGCCAGCAGTGCGGAAAGCCCGGCAAAGTACCCGCCGGTATGCGGGAAGGACTTGGCGATGAAGTTGAGGATCACCTTAGTGCCGAAAAGGGGCGGTTGAAAAGAAGCTCCGGGTATTTTGATGGGCGCCGTCGGGCTCAGGTTGTGGCCGTAGTCGTATTCCCAGAGGTAGAAGTCGTAGATGCCTGCTGCTGCCAGCAAGGCAAAAAGGATGGCCCAGCCCAGGTAGATCTGTTTCCTGTCGATGGCTGCAGCGAGCAGGGCCAGCACCGCCAGGCCGATGACGATGTACGGGAAATACTGAAGCTCCGGAATGGCGTCCGGCTCGATGTACTTCATCCCCACATAGTGGTTGAGAATATTGACGTTTTGCAGGGTGCCGGGGCTGTCGCCGCCGATCTTGTTGATCCAGATGTACATATTGACGCCATCCGGATACTGCGGGGCGATGAGCGTGATGCGCCACATCGGGAAGACGAAGAGCATCATCAAAGCGGCCGCCGCCAGTATCATAAGCACCCGTGGTAGTTGTTTCATGGTTCTGTTTTTAAATTTGAGCCTGGCAAGTTTTCTGCCTGGCCGGAAGCCTGCGGAAAACTTGTCAGGCCTCCTTTCTCTCATCTGATCTGGAAATAACCCAGGTATGTCAACAGCATTGAGCAGGGGGAGATTACTGGCTACCGGACAGCCTGCCCGGTAACCAGTAACTCTCCGATGACTCTCCTAACCAATAACCCTGTCCGGCTCTGCTGCCGGCAATAACGCCATTTGGCCTGCTGCCGAAAACAACCTCCCTGCGGGAAGCCTTCTAACGTTGGATAGCCGGGGTGTTTCGTACACCGTACACACCCCCATAGCTCTCTGCCCAGCGTTCGGCCGAGCTCCCGCCGAGGCCCTCAGGCGGGTACCCTCTCCTTACTGTTCCGGTTCCGGCTCGCCGAGCCCCCACTTGAGGGCGATATTGGAATCCCGGGAGGAGACCCGGATGTATCCCTGCATTTCCTGGTGCAGCGCGGAGCAGAAGTCCGTGCAGTAGAAAGGATAGACCCCTTCTTTTTTCGGTTCCCAGAGCAGGGTTTCGGTCTGCCCCGGCATGACGAGCAGTTCGGCGTTGTTGGCGCCCATGACGGCCAGGCCGTGCGGCACGTCCCAGTCCTGTTCCAGGTTGGTGACGTGGAAGTAGACCTTGTCGCCTACCTTGATGCCCTCGATGTTGTCGGGCGCGAAGTGGCTGCGGATGGTCGTCATGTAGACGTGGACGATGTTGCCCTCGCGTTCCACGCGGGCATCCTTTTCACCCATGGCGCGGTAGGGGTGTTCGTTCTCTTCGATCGGATAAAACTTTTTCGACTTCGGCATGACGCGGCTGGCGGAAATGCCCTGGGCGTAGTGCGGCTCTCCAATGGTTGGAAAGTCGAGCAGCAGTTTCATCTTTTCACCGGAGATGTCGTAGAGCTGAGCCGAGTGGTTAAGCTCTGGCCCGGTAGGCAGGTAGCGGTCCTTGGTAATCTTGTTCATAGCAACCATGTATTTGCCTTCCGGCTTGCGGGAGTCGCCGCCCGGGATCATCAGGTGGCCGACGGAGTAGTAGCAGGGCACTCTGTCGACTACTTCCCAGGTGCCGACCTTCCACTTCACGATCTCTGAAGATATGAAAAATGTGGTATAGGCGTTGCCTTTGGCGTCGAATTCGGTGTGTAAAGGCCCCAGGCCGGGTTCCTTGACCACGCCGGCGACGACCTCTTCAAACTTCAGGACGGGGATGCCGGCAATTTCCGTGTCGTAGGCTTTGGCCTCAATGGCCTTCAGCATCTTGCTGAAGGAGTGCACCGTCAGGTCGGCCGACAGCTTGCCGTTGCCGACGATGTATTCGCCGGTCGGGTCGACGTCCACGCCGTGCGGCGATTTGGGCGTCGGCAGGAAGTAGACCAGCCCCGGGCATTCGGACGGGATCAGGACCTTGACCTTGTCCTTCATGGTAGAAGTGGCCGTGTGGGTTTTTTCGTTGTAAACGTTGTGAGTGTACTGGGCAGGAACCTCCTGGAATTTGCCCTGCTGGATGTATTCTTCAGCCTTTTTCCAGTTGACGGCGGCGATGAAGTCCTTGTCGTGTTGCGAGGCGTTGACTTCCAGCAGGGTGCTCTTTTCCTCGGTATTATAAGAGGTGAAAAACGTCCAGCCGTGAGACGCCCCCTTTCCGGAGTGTGCCAGGTCGTAGTCGAACGCGGGCAGCAATACCTGGAAAGCGATATCCATTTCGCCTTCCGGCCCTACCTTAATAAATGTGAGCATGCCTTTAAAATTCTCGGCATAGCTGTCGATGGCCACGTCCTTTTGCGGATAGGGTACGCCGAAACGGGTTCCGGCTACTACGTATTCCGTGTTTTCGGTAGTAAAGGGCGAGCTGTGGTTACCGCCGCTGTTGGGGATTTCGATGATTTCTGCCGTTTCGAAGGTCGTCAGGTCGATGCGGGCGATGCGGGGGGTGTTGTTGCCGTTGATGAACACCCAGCGCCCGTCGGTTTCGCCGTTGGTCTGGGAAAGCTCCGGGTGGTGGGCATCGTCCCAGGGTATGAATCCGTGAGAGGTTTGCAGCAAAGGCTTGGTTTCTTCATTGAATCCATAACCCTTTTCCCCGTCCACGGAAAATACCGGGATGACTTTCAGCAGGCGGCCGGAAGGGAGGCCGTAAACGCTGAGCTGGCCGCTGAAGCCGCCGGAGAAGAAGCCGTAGAATTCGTCGTACTCGCCGGGAGCGACGTACACCTGGGAGGCGACATCGTCGGCCAGGGCGCCGCCCTGGTTGGCGCCGCCCGGTTGGCTACAGCTGAAAAAAGCCAACCCCAGCCCTGCCAGCAGGAACATCGGTAAGGAGTGAATGCCTATAGGAGTTTTCATAAGTGGATGAATTTTGTTTGCGATGATAAATGTTTATGATGCGGGTTCCAAACAACAATAAGGATAAAAAGACTTTTTTATCTTTTATGCAAAGAAAGCAAGCCTCTGTTTCTCGTCCAATGACTTTTGTCACCACTTGTGTCTTGAAGGGGTGATTTATTAATCAAAATGCTGTTTATCAAAAATTTAAAACTAATTTTTTGGCTTTGGCGAGTGGGAAAAATATTTTTGAAGAGGGCAGGGAGAAAATAAATAAAGGATTTTTTTGTCCTTTATTAGTTTTTACCCTAACTTGCGCAAAAATTGGCCTTCCCGGACAGCACGGCGCTTTCCCGGGAAACAAAAAAACAGCCTATGTTTTCCCAGGCATGTAAATATGGCATACGAGCGGTCCTCTACCTGGCGGTTCACGCCAGCGAAGGAAAAAAAGTTGGCGTGAAGGATATCGCCGCCGCATTGGACGTGCCGAAGTACTTTCTGGCGAAGATCCTGCAGCAATTGTCGCGCAACAACCTGATCTCTTCTACCAAGGGGCCGAGCGGAGGTTTTTACCTCAGCGAGAAGAACCTGGAAGCCACTTTGAAAGAAGTAGTGGAATGTATCGACGGATCGGACGTGTTCAACGCCTGCATCCTGGGCCTGCCGGTATGTTCTTCGGAGAATCCCTGCCCGTTGCACATTCAGGCGTTCGCCTACCGGGAAGGCCTGCACTATCAGCTGAAACACCAGGCCATCGGCGACCTGGCCAAACGGATTGAACGGGAAGAACAGAAGATATAACTAAAAAAGCGGGTTCCAGACAACAACACTTTAAGTTTCTCAACTTGTTAAACCACAATCATGAAACGATTAACAGTATTGCTCGTTTTTGCTTTGGCAATTTTTGCATGCGCCTGTGGCGGTTCCGGAGATACTTCCTCTGCCGGCAAACCGGCCCCCAAAAGCATGATCGACGACCCGGTGGCGGATGACGGCAAGGGCATCGGGGAAATCAAGGAAGTTTCTCTCAACAGCCCGCTCAAACCGAACATGGTAGAAACCGGCAAAGCCATCTACGAAATGAAATGCGCTGCCTGCCACAAGCTCAGCGACCAGCGGGTCGTGGGGCCGGGCTGGAAAGGCGTCACCGAGCGCCGCAAGCCGGAATGGATCATGAACATGACCACCAACGTCGACGTCATGCTGGAGAAAGACCCGGCGGCGCAGGCTATGCTCAAGGAGTGCCTCGTGCGCATGCCCAACCAGAACCTTTCCATCGGCGACGCCCGCGACGTGCTGGAGTTCATGTACGCCAACGACGGCCACGAAGTGGGCGCGAATTGATTTTGCTGTGGATTATCCTCAGGGCCGGGCTAACGGGAGATGTTCCTGGCTTTCCCGCAGGCGAAGTTCCCGTTGTCCGTTTTTGGGCAAGGATAATCCACATCTCCTTTGCCCCTGATATTCGTCTGTAAACTAAAAAAATGTTACCATGCCCAAAGTGTGGTTTCGCGTCGCATTGGTCAATCTTCTCATTGCCGCCATCATGGGGGTAATATTGCGGTATGCTTTTGTGGAGGAGCTAACCTGGTTAAAGTTCCGGTTCTTTCTGCACGGGCACTCCCACGTGGCGATGCTGGGATGGGTTTATCTGGCGCTTTATGCCTTGCTGATAAGCGGCTTCCTGCCGCAGGAACAGCAACGCTCCGGATTTTATCGCGACGTATTCCTGCTCAGCCAGGCGGCCGTGACAGGTATGCTCATTGCCTTCCCTGTTCAGGGGTACGCTGCCTGGTCCATCGCCTTTTCTACCCTGCACGTGCTGGCGTCCTATGCTTTTGCCTGGCGCTTCTGGCAGGACATTCGCGGGCAGCGCGGCCTGCCGGTGTTGTTTGTCCGGGCGGCACTTCTGTTCATGTTGTTTTCCACCCTCGCGTTGTGGGCCATGATCCCCATTATGATCTTTGGATACCAGCAGAAAATCATCTACTATCTGACCGTGCAGTTTTACCTTCACTTTCAGTTCAACGGCTGGTTTACCTTCGCTGTGCTGGGGTTGTTCTTTCAGCTGCTGAAAAGCCGGAGTATTCCGGGCTTTGGATGGGCTGATGCGGAAGCCGGAAATGGGAAGTCGGAAATGGGAAGCCGGAAACCGGAGGGACGCAGGGAACGAACGACAAACACCCGCTTTCTGCCTTCCGCTTTCCGCCTTCCGTCTTCCGCCTTCGCACCTCGCCTGGTTCGTCCTTTCTTCTGGCTGCTCCTGGTTTCCTCCTTTTTCACCTATGCTTTGGCAGTGGCCTGGTCGGAGCCTCTGCCCGCCGTTTTTGCCGCCAACAGCCTGGGGGTGACGCTGCAACTGGCTGCTATGGTTTTCTTCGCCCTCCTGGTGGTCAATGCACATAAGGATTTGCACCAACAACTGGGCGGCTGGGGCTTCCTGCTTGTCAAGATCGCTTTTGCCTGCTTTGCGCTGAAGGTGGTGATGCAGGCAGCGGTGGTGATCCCCTACATTGCCACAGTGGCCTATACCATCCGCAACTTCGTCATCGGCTTCATCCATCTGGTGCTGCTGGGCGTGATCACCCAGTTCATCCTGGGCTATGCCGCCCTCAACGGAGTGCTGAGCGTGCGCTCCCGGCTTTCCAGGCTGGGGATGGGCCTGCTGCTGGCGGGCTTCTTCGGCAGCGAGCTGCTGCTCTTCCTGCAGGGGACGATGTTCTGGGGGGCGAAGGGTTTCCTGCCGTATTACTACGAGGGATTGTTTGGCGTCTCGCTGCTGATGCCGGCGGGAATACTGAGCCTGTTGGCGGGCGAGGCGAAGTGCAAAGGCGGAAGTGCGAAGTCGGAAGTCGGAACGCAGGGCTAAATGGGCGTTCGGTACCGATTTTCCGCTTTCCGCTTTCCGCCTTCCGCGTACAGCGGTGTGCAGGCCACCCGTCCATCCAAATCCGACAATACTCATTCATTCTGCCGCACCTTCAGGCCATACCCTTTGAGGATTTTCCGCGCCACCGAAGCCTTATGCGCTTCATCCGGCCCGTCGTAGATGCGTGCGCCCCGTTCTTCGCGGTAGAAATAGGAAAGGATGGTATCGTCGGTGATGCCCAGGGCGCCATGCACCTGCAGGGCCCGGTCGATAGCTTGCTGCAGGACGCCGGCGACGAAGAACTTAATGGTGGAAATATCTGTGCTGGCGGCGCGTTGTCCTTCCTTTTCCATTTTGAGGGCGGTGTGGAGCACCATATAGCGGGCGGCGTCGATCTGTGCCCGGCATTCGGCGATCCAGGCCTGTATCATTTGTTGTTGTCCGAGCATCCTGCCGCCGCCGATCTCCCGGGTGGCGGCACGGCGGCACATCATGTCGAAGGCCCGCTCGCAGATGCCGATCCACCGCATGCAGTGGTGGATGCGGCCGGGGCCGAGGCGCTGCTGCGCCAGCCGGAAGCCTTCCCCTTCTGCTCCCAGCCGGTTGGTTTTGGGGACGCGCACCTCGGCCAGGCGGATTTCGGCGTGGCTGTGCCACCCTTCGCCGGCATGGCCCATGACCGGTATATTGCGAACCAGCTCGAAACCCGGCGCGTCCGTCGGCACGATGATCATGCTGGCCCGCTGGTAAGGGTTGCCGGCATCCGGGTTGGTGACGGCCATGACGATGGAGAAGGCGGCGCCGTCGGCCGACGACGTGAACCACTTGTGGCCATTGATGAGGTAATCCTCCCCGTCGCCGACGGCAGTGGTGCCCATGCGCACCGGGTTGGATCCGGCGTAGGCAGGCTCCGTCATGGCAAAACAGGAGCGGATGTCTCCGGCGAGCAAGGGGTGGAGATACCGTTGCTGGATATCCGGCGAGCCATATTCGAGCAGCAGCTCCGTATTCCCGGCATCCGGTGCCTGGCAGTTGAAAGCCAGGTGGCCGAAGGGGGTTGTTCCCAGCAGTTCGCTGAGCTGGCCGAATTCAGACAGGCTGAGGCCGGCCCCGCCGTGTCCTGCCGGCAAGTGAGGGTTCCAGGCACCGGTAGCCCGGGCCTTTTCCCGCAAGGCGCGGATTTCGGATTCTACTTCCCGAAAAGGAGACCGCAGCCACCGAAGTTCGTTGGGATAGATTTCAGTTTCCAGGAATTCTTTGACGGAAGCGTGTAATTTCCTGAGTAAGGGAGTGGCGAATGCTTCAACCATGGTTAGGATGTTTTGCAGGAATCAGGCAAACAAGGCGATCAGGAAGGTCCCGACCGTTACAATGAAACCGGCCATGAAGATATTATAGGAAATGGACAAGTAGCGGTACTTCTTGTCGAGGACTTTTCCGAGGTAGTACAGATCCCGGACCATATTGCCGTAGAGCAGGCTGCTGTCATTGAAAACATCTTCCATAGCCTCCTCGAACTGGTCGAGGCTCAGGGTGACGAAGTTGCCGAAGAAAGCCACATTGCGCCGCACTTCCTCCATCGGGGTGCCTTCCCGGTTGAGCATGGTGACTTTGGGGCGGGCGGAGAGGACGGCAAAAATGAGGCTGGCCAGGCCGGTGACCAGAAAGATGACGACAGGCAGTAAGATTTGCGGGTTGTTCTCTCCGATATTGCGATAAGAGAGGAAGGTGATGAGCACACTGATCAGGATGGCATTGACGCTGATCATGATATTGGCCTTGTTGTCGGCGATGGCGCTCAGGTTGATGTGGTTCCGGTAGTTGGACCGGAAGAAAGTCTGTATGCCCCGTGCCGGCACTTTTTGCTCTATGCCTCCCAGCCGGTTATCCCAGCCTCCTTTTTTGTCCTGTTGTTTTTCCACCAGCTTTCGGCAGTTGTGGATGGCCTGGGCCAGGAGGGGTTGAAAGTGAGTCTGGGCGTAGTGCGTGTGCAGCTTGACCCGCAGCAGTTCTTCCAGGAGTATCCTGGCCCACTCCGTTTTGTCGTATTTTTCCCCGAGCAGGAACTCGCGTTCCAGGCGGAGCAGGGGCAGCCCCGTTTCGGGTTCCTGCAGGTAGGTGGCAGCTTGCGCGGCGTCGCTCAGCATCCATGCGGCTTCTCCGGAGGCAGGCAGGCCTTCTGCAACAACATGGATGCAGTGCAATACGGCCTCCTGTTGTTCTTTTGGATAGCCGGCCTCTTTAAAGAACTGCCGGGCGAACTCGGCGCTGAAGTGGCCCGGCTCGCGGTAGTCGTATAAATATCCGGTGGGGAACAACCAGGCGGCGAGCAGGGCATGCTTCCGGGCTTCCCCGCCGGCGTTTTCCCCCCCGGCGATTTCCTGGACCCGGCTGGCCACCGCATTGGCAAAAGCATAGTTGTGGACGAGCAGGCGCCCGTCCTGCCGCTGCCCGAACAGCCGCAGGACAAAAGCCCGGGCCTGTCCGATGATGGCCGTTTCTTCCGGCTGGGCGCCCCGCCCTTCTGTTTCCTTCATCTTCTCTGACATATTGGAGTAATATACGAAAATTCGGAATTCACTGTTTCATGGTTTTACAGCTTCCGTGTACCCTGGCGGTCATACCCCTATCTCTTCCGCTCCGTGACAAAAGTGACCAGGTCGGCGAGGGATTGCCGGGCGGGGGATTCGGGGAAGGCCTGCAGCAGCTCAAAAGCCTGGCGCCGGTAATCCTCCATGGCATTTCGGGCATATTCCAGGCCGCCGCTGCCGCGAACGAAGGCCACAACTTCCTGGACCCGGTCGGGTTTATCGCTATGGCGGCGGATGGTTTTGATGATCCTTCGCCGGTCGGATCCGGAAGCCTGGCGCAGGGCATAGATGAGGGGGAGGGTCAGTTTCTTTTCTTTGATGTCGATGCCCAGGGGTTTGCCGACGTCATCGGTGCCGAAGTCGAAGAGGTCGTCCCGGATTTGGAAGGCGATGCCGATCTTTTCGCCAAACAGGCGCATGCGTTCGATCACTTCCGGGTCTTTAGTGGCGGAGGCAGCGCCGGCGCTGCAGGCCGCGGCGATAAGGGAAGCGGTTTTCTGCCGGATGATCTCGTAGTAGACGTTCTCCTCGATGTCCAGCCGTCGGGCCTTTTCGATCTGCAGCAGTTCTCCTTCGCTCATGGCCTTTACGGCATCGGAAACGATTTCCAGCAGTTGGTACTGTTTGCTGCGCAGGGCGAGCAGCATGCCCTGGGAGAAGAGGTAGTCGCCAACCAGTACGGCGATTTTGTTTTTCCAGAGGGCGTTGATGGAGAAGAACCCGCGCCTTTCGTAGGAATCGTCGACCACGTCGTCATGGACGAGGGTGGCGGTATGGAGCAGCTCGACCAGGGAAGCGGCCGTGAAGGTAGCGTCGGTGACGGCGCCGCAGGCTTTGGCGGCGAGGAATACGAACATGGGACGCACCTGCTTGCCTTTTCGCCGCACGATATAGAAAGTGATCTTATCCAATAACGGGACGGGGCTTCGCATGGCTTCCCGGAAGCGGGATTCGAACACCCTGAGTTCTTCATCGATCGGCCCCTTTATGGAATTGAGCGACTTGGCCATTCTTCTGGTTTTGTCCGCCCAAAGCTACAAAACTTTACGGTTGGTCGACTCCTTCAGCGCACCAATACCTGAAAACGGCGCGCCAGCCGGTCGCCCCCTTTGATAACGAGGAGGTACCTGCCGGGAGGCACCCGGCTCAGGTTCAGGCTTTTGACCTGGTCGCCCTGCGGCTGGCGGGGGAAATCCATTTTGGCGACAGGCTGCCAGCCTGGGTTGATCAATTGTATGGTGACGTCGCAGTTCTGAGGCAGGTAATACTTTATGGTGATATCTCCATTTTCATTCGGGACAACTTTGGGGAAGGGAGACCAGTCGCTGGGGTCGGCGGCGGCGGGTTCCGGTTCGCGGGGGATGGAGGAGACATTATGGCTGGCCGGCGGTGGAGGGGCCGGCCGGGACGATTCGCGGTCATTTTGGGCCAGCGGCCCACCGACCTGTGGCCGGGGGGCGGGCGACGTGGCGTTGTCGTTGCTGATGGTCACCACATCGCCGGTCGGCGGGTTCCAGATATTCAGGCCTCGGGGCGTGTCGAATATGTTATTGTGGCTCACTTCCCCCACCTGGTAGGCCAGGTCCGTTTTGATAGTCCGGATTTCTATCTTTTCCCGGTCGACGAAAATCCATTTGAACTGGTTGAACCTTCCGCTGGCGCGGGTCCAGGACTTGTTGTCGTTATTGTCGCGCAGGGGGGCGCCCCAGCAGCCCTCGCCGATATATACCGACCCGGTTTTATCGTCCCGGATGAAGCCCTCATCACTTCCGGGGCCGTTATCCGGGCGTATGGGGTAAGTGGTTTTCACCACATGGGCATCGGACTCCATCACTACGTTCACGCCGTATTTATGGAAGAGGGGTGCCCAATGGAGCCACAATTCGTCCTGTTCGGGTTTTGCCCGGGTGTGGGGGCGCATCGCCTGGTGATACTGGGCCATTTTCCAGATGACATTGCTGCTGGCCTTCAGGTCCCCTTCCAGCCATATCCGCTGGCTTTCGCCCGGGGCGATCAGGGTATTGAGGGTGTAGATGCGGAAGAGGTTGCCACCCAGGGTGAGGGCGTAGTATACGTCGCTGCTGATCACGTCGAAAAGCTCGGTGATGGAGCTGTTTTCCCGCTCGTGATTGCCCCGAGCCGGGATGATGGGGAAAATCCTGCCATCACTTCCAATGGTTTCCTGCCAGTCGTCGAACCATTCGCGCCATTCCGGGGCCGTATCGCCGCCGGTCATATCGCCGTCGAACACGACGCAATGGGGCCGCAGCTTGCTGACCAGCTGGTTGGCGTCCCGCCGGGCTTCCCGGTTATTGCGGCTGTCTCCGCCGGCAATGATGGAGAGGCGCTCATTGGGGGTATTGGGGGCTGTTTTGAAGGAATATCGCTGGCTGACCGACCTGCTGTCTTTCACAATGAAATAGTAGACCGTATTGGGTTGCAGGCCGGAAAGCCGGACGAAGTGGTTGTTCATTCCCCGCGACAAGATGATGCGATCCGGGCGCCGTTGGTTGCGGTAGGCATCTACATTGGAGCCGAAATCAATGACGTCGTAAAACAATACGGGGTTGTCGCCCGATTCCTGATCCCAGCCGACAACCATGGATGTGGCTGGGTCGGTGCGCCACATACAGCGGAATCGCTTGCTATCGGCTCTGGATACCCAGGCGAGGCAGAAGGTGAGGAGTAACGTCAGTAACAGCCGGCGGCTTCTTATCAGCATCAATTCGCGTTTAATTTGGTAGATGGTGACACAACAAATAACACCCCGAGGTGCCTGCAGATGCAAAGATTGCATTAACTTTCCGGCAAATCAAGGCTAAGAGTACAGTAGAATCATTTCATAGGCCTGCGATGCTGGGCTTGCTTCAGATTGGGATAATTACAAAGCTTTACCCGGGCGTTTTATTGTGTGTTTACGGAGGAAAAAACGCAAGGTTACAGGTAAATCCTGCCCCGCCCTTCTGCGCGTTCCAGTTTGTGAGGCAAAAATTAGAATCTACCCTTTAAACCCCATAAATTTGCCCGGAATCCAAATCCGCTAACCGGCAACATAAAGAGTAAACCAGCAATCCCTCTGCCTTGTTGCGGCACTAAATCGTTAAAGATGGCAAAAGATAGTTTAGTTTTCAACTTAATCCAGAAGGAATTACAACGGCAGCAGAAAGGCGCCGAGCTGATCGCTTCCGAGAATTTTGCGAGCCCCCAGGTCATGGAAGCCACGGGTAGTTGCCTGACCAATAAATATGCGGAGGGTTACCCGGGCAAGCGGTACTACGGAGGCTGCGAGTTTGTCGATGAGTTGGAACAGCTGGCTATCGATCGCCTCCGGCAGTTGTTTGGCGCTGAATTCGCCAATGTTCAACCCCATTCCGGCGCACAGGCCAACGCTGCTGTTTTCCTGGCGGTGCTCCGGCCGGGCGACCGCATCCTGGGGTTCGACCTCTCCCACGGCGGCCATCTTTCCCACGGATCGCCGGTGAACTACTCCGGCAAGGTTTATGAACCCCACTTCTACGGGGTGGAGAAGGATACCGGAATTATCGACATGGACAAAGTGGAGGCGAAGGCCCTGGAAGTGAAGCCCCGGCTGATCATCTGTGGCGCTTCTGCTTATTCCCGCGACTGGGACTATGAGCGTTTCCGCGCTATTGCCGACCGGGTTGGCGCCCTGTTGCTGGCCGATATCGCTCATCCGGCGGGCCTCATTGCCGCCGGCTTGCTCCGAAGCCCCATGGAGCATTGCCACATCGTCACTTCTACTACCCATAAGACCCTTCGTGGCCCGCGGGGCGGCATCATCATGATGGGCAGGGACTTTGACAACCCCTGGGGGCGCAAGACCAAGAAAGGCAGCCCCATCAGGATGTCGGCCGTGCTGAACAGCGGGGTGTTTCCCGGCATGCAGGGCGGGCCGCTGGAACACGTCATCGCCGCCAAGGCTGTCGCTTTCGGTGAAGCGCTGCAGCCCTCCTTCAAAGTTTATGCTCAACAGGTGATCAACAACGCGCAGGCCATGGCCGGTGCCTTTGTGGAGAAGGGCTATAAGGTCATATCCGGCGGAACCGACAACCACCTCATGCTGATCGACCTGCGCTCCAAAAACGTCACGGGGAAAGTGGCGGAAAAAGCCCTGGAACGGGCCGACATCACCCTCAACAAAAACATGGTGCCCTTCGACACGCAGACGCCCTTTGTCACTTCCGGCATCCGGGTGGGGTCCGCCGCAATCACGACCCGCGGCCTTAAAGAGGCCGATTGCCGAAAGATCGTCGACTGGATCGACGCGGTCATTTCCGACCCGGAGAACGAAAAGCTGATCGACGACACCCGCCGGCAGGTCAATGCGTTTATGGAGCGCTTTCCCCTCTATGAGGAGATCAACATGCCGGCATAGCATGCTAAAAAAAATTGCCTCCGCCTATCTGCAACAGGCATGAGCAGGCGGAGGCAATTTTTTTATCCCTGGAATAGTGGTTGATCTGAAGGAATTTTATTACTTTTAACGACTGGCTTGGTTTATTACGGGCCAGGTATTTCCCTGACAACACCTATTCTTCTTATAAACGGTGGGCTCCCGGCTTTCCGGTGCCGCACCACCACACTTTTGAGGATATCTAAGACTCTAAACGGGCCCGGCCGGTGCCTTTGTGTGCCGCGCCGGGCCTTCATTTTATTCTTTGGGAAGCCGTATGGACAGAATAGCCGCCCGGCCAGAAAAAGAAAATGCCTTCACTTCATGAAGGCACTTCCCATAAATACAATTAGAATCCCATGATAATAAGTTACGCCGCTGAAGATCAGCGGGCAAAATATGCTTCTTAAAGGCGGCGGAATCCCAAAGCGCGATAAGGGTTCTGCCCACCTGGTTTTTTACATCTCTTGCCGGCTGGGCCGCCACGCTCAGAAGACGATCGTGACGCCGGCAGTGGCCATCCGGTCTTTAATAACGTGATATTCTCTAATAGGAACGGCCGGAAACAACCCATGATTGTATCTGAGGTGTAATTTTCCCCATTTTTCGAGTTGCAGGCTCACTCCCGCCATCCAGCCGGCGTCAAGACGCATCTCCAATTCCTCAAAATATTTGACCTCGACGAATTCCGTGATATATACATTTCGGCTTCGGGCCACTACACCTACATAAACACCCGTCTCGATGAACCAGTTCCCGGAGGCCCGGTAATCCAGGTGCAGGGGCGCATTGGCCTTGAAGAATTCCAGCACTTTGCCCTGCCTCTGGTTGTATGGCACGGTATTCTTGGCCAGGGTAATATCTGCTCCCAGCCACAAGCGCCGGTCCAGTTTAAGTGATTGGTATTCCCATATATACATCATGGGTTGCCGGGCTTTTTTCCCGGTGCTGAGGTTGATGAGTTGCACGCCGGTAAAAAAACTACCGTCGACGGGCTGGGCACCTGCCGGGCCGGCAAAGAAGCCTAGGAGAATAACCAGGATGACAAGCGACGGTTTTTTCATGTATTAAATGGTCCGGAACACAAAAACGCCGCAAGGTACGGTATTGTTTTCAGGTATTTGCTTTACCAGAAGCTGGCGGAAAAGGATGCAGCCATAATAACTCTTCGCGGGGGAAAAATATTGTTTGCTCAACGGCAACAGGTTTCCCCATCCTTTCAGGGACAGGAAAACCTGTTGCTGCGAAGTATATCTCACTTTACAGGAACCTGAAATGCCTTCACTTTACCAAAACCACTTTTTTCGTGGCCATTTGGTTCCCTGCCTGCAGGCGGACGATATAAATGCCGCTGCCCAGGCCATTCATGGCCAATCCTACCTCGTATCTGCCTTCATCTTGTTGTGTGGAGACGACCGTCCGGACTTTCTCCCCGGAAAGGCTGAATACATCCAGTTGGACATTAGCTTTTTCCGGGAGGTAATAAGCCAGGCGGGTGGCCTCGCCGAATGGGTTGCCTTCCAGGATGTCCAGGCTCAGCTCGCTTGCCGGGGCATCGAAGGGCATAGTGCCTGGCAGCCTGTTCTGCGAAGGTACATACCCATCTGACAAAGTCTTCATAAAAGCTACGATGGCGTCTTCTTCCGCGTTGGTCAGGCCCAGGTTGCCAAGTTCGGCGGTATTGACATTTGCGGCTACCTCCGGCGGGGGCCAGTTGGCGCTGACAACATCTCTCGTATTGTAGAAGTGGACCACCTCTTTCAGAGATTTGAAGACCCCGTTGTGCATGTAGGCTTTGGGGAAGCCATTGCCCGGCCGTTTGTCCACGTTTCGGAGCGTGGGCACTTTGTGTTTCCCCAGGTTGGCAGCAGCCATTGCCTCCCAGGCGGCGTTGCCGCTGTTTGCCAGGAATTCTCCGAGGCCGTAATCGATCCAGGCGTCGCCCAGGGGGTTGATCGGTTGGCCGTTGACAAAGACCCGATCCATATCGTAGAACGGATTCTCGGGGTTTTTCGGGACTCCCAGATTGTCAAAAGTGAAGTCGGTGAACAGGGGATAAGGTTCATCGCCGGCGACTTCGCTGACGTGGCACGCGCTGCATTTCCCCTTGCCGTCGAACAACTCAAGGCCCCAGGCTTCCTGTGCGGTCAGTTCGGCCAGCCCCTGCAGGTAGTAATCGTATTTGGAAGAGAACTGGTTGACCTCCGAAGAAGCTTCGTAGGCGGCGATGGCCAGGCCCACCCGGTCGTAGTTCATATCGATCTGGGCCTGGGTCGAGTATTGGAGAGGGGTTCCCCAGACCGGTTGCCACATCCAGGCGTAGTTGGAAGCGGCGATTTTTTGGAGCACTGCCTTTTTGCTGGGGTTGTTTTGTTCTACCGGGTTCAGGAAAGGCCCGAGAGCCTGTTCGGCCGCCGGGCTGCCGAGCCGTGCGCCGGTGGCGCGCCCGTCCCAGAAGTTGCCGCCTATGAAAAATCCACCGCCTGCATCATAAAATACCGGGCTGAAAGTAACATAGGCGGAGCTGGGAGGCTTCCGGTTGCCGAAGCGCTGGGGCGCCGCCCCCCGGTAGACTGCCCCGTGGAGGTTGATGCCTGCAACCGGGCCGGTAAACCCGGTTGACGGAGCATGGCAGGTTGCACAGGACATGCTGTTGGCCGGGCTGGAAATTTTATCAAAGAACAATTTCTTGCCCAATTGTTCCTTCAGCGTCAGCGAAGAGCTTTGAGCAACCCCTGCCGCTGCTGATCCAATGGCCAGCAACAGGATGATCAGTAACTTTTTTCTCATGGCGAAAAAATTTAGTTAATTGTAATCTATGCTTGTAAATTTGTCAGGACGCCGCTGTTCGGAATAAATAAGCCAACGCCTGCCCACAGAATTGCCGGGGCGGTTTTGAAGTGCATACTTGAATGAGGGAAAAACAAGGCCACGACGGATGGACAAAAGGGCATCTGCACCCCTGCCTGCCTGCCAGGCATTTCAGCAGACAGGAAGGAGGCATCTTATGACGCCCGGATCGCTCCGCCTTACAGGCAGAGGTGGGCCTTATGCAAGCTCTTGAAAATCGGGAGAATAGAATGTCGGCCTGGAGGCTAAGGCCATATTGGCCGGGAGGTTAGCTGATTCAGGAAATTCGAAGGGCATTTAACGCCTGAAAAATACAGGAGGGATTTTTACAAAACAATGACGAAAATCACTCATATTTTTTTGTGAGATGTTTTTTTTGAGAAGCCTCCGGCCGGCCCCGGCAAAGAAGAACAAAAATTAACCTGGCTCACTTTGCCTTTTGTAGAAAAAAACGGCTATACCTTCTATATTAGTAGCAGAGCGAACCATTCCGGGCGACCTTCGCCCCCACATAACCAAAACTACATTTCATGAACGCACACGAAATTGACTATCAGATCTACGGCGAGGAGATGCAATTCGTCGAAATCGAACTGGACCCCTACGAAACCGTCATTGCCGAAGCCGGCAGTTTCATGATGATGGACGACGGTATCGAGCTGGCTACCATTTTCGGCGACGGCAGCCACAAAGACGAAAACGAAGGCCTGTGGGGCAAGGTCTTCTCTGCGGGCAAGCGCCTGCTTACCGGCGAGAGCCTGTTCATGACTGCCTTCACCCACGCCGGCACGGGCAAGAAAAAGGTCTCTTTTGCTTCCCCCTACCCCGGCCGCATCATCCCGCTTGACCTGACGGAGCTGGAAGGCAAAATCATCTGCCAGAAAGACGCCTTCCTCTGCGCTGCCAAGGGCGTCTCGGTCGGTATCGAGTTCTCCCGGCGCCTGGGCCGCGGTTTCTTCGGCGGCGAAGGCTTCATCATGCAAAAGCTGGAGGGCGACGGCCTGGCCTTCCTGCACGCCGGCGGCAACATCATAGAAAAAGAACTGGCCATTGGCGAAACCCTGCGGGTGGATACGGGCTGCCTGGTCGGCTTTACCCGGGACGTGGACTACGACATCGAAATGATCAAGGGGGTGCGCAATATGCTGTTTGGCGGCGAAGGCCTGTTCTACGCCCGCCTGCAGGGGCCCGGCCGGGTCTGGATACAGTCGCTGCCCTTCAGCCGCCTGGCCGACCGGGTGGTCTCCGCCTCCCGGCAGTACGGCGGCAAGGACAAAGGCGAAGGCAGCGTTCTTGGCGGCCTGGGGGATTTGCTGGGCGGGGATAAGTGGTAGGGGAAGGAATGAAGGAATGAGTGAGTGAATGAGCGTGGCTTCCCTGGTTGCCGTATATTTTCGAATATTACAATGGGCTGTCCGGTCCGGGTTGGGCGGGTAGCCCCTGGACAAAACCTGTGCCCTTTCTTTAAGCCATGGAACAGCCGGCGAGGAGGAAGGGCCTTCTTTTTTTGCCCCGGATTTTTTTCTTCTTCTTTGCAACCCTTTCCTCCTTTTCCGCACAATCCTTATTAAAAATACATCTATTGGACGCGTTCGAGCAAGCATTGCTGGAAGGTTGCCGGCGGGGTGAACGCCAGGCACAGAAAGCGCTCTACGAAAGGCATAAGGGGCTGAGGCGTCCGTTTCTTCAGCCAGTCCAGGCTCAGGCCGTTCATCCAGCCTTACGTGGAGGCTAATCTTTTTATGGCGGACAGCCAATCCAGCGAACTATCCAATAGTGCCGGCAATATTTCCGGAGGGCCGGTTTTTGCCCGGATACCAACCGTCATCCGCAAGCTCAACTTCAGCGGCGGCCTGGCCATTGGGGCAGAATATCAGTTGTCCCGTTATTTGTCGGTCCGGATGGTACCCCAGGCGGAGTGTATGGCACTGAGGATGTCGGATAAGAGCTTTGGCGCCGGGCGGTTGCTGAGCTGGGGGATCAACGCCGGCTTGTCCTACAGGCTTCAAAACGGGTAATCCCTTGTGGTTTCACTCCGCTTTCAGCCGAAACCCCACTCCATGAATATTCTCTACCTTGAGCGACGCGTCGGCGCGCAGATATTTGCGCAGGCGGGAGATAAATACGTCAAGGCTGCGGCCGAGGAAGTAGTCGTCGTCGCCCCATACCTGCTTCAGGATGTCGGAGCGTTTGAGTACCTGGTTGGGGTTTTCCGCAAAAAGCCGGAGCAGGTCCGCTTCCTTTTGCGTAAGCTGGAGGCTTTCCCCGCCCTGGTGCAGGGTCAGGTTGTCGTGGTCGAGTTCGAACTTGCCCAACCGGAACCGGCCGGCCGGCGCCGGGGTACTGATCTTGCTGCGGCGCAGGAAAACCTCCACCTTCAGGATCAGCTCTTCGATGCTGAACGGCTTGGTAATGTAGTCGTCGGCCCCCAGCCGGAGCCCGTGCAGGCGGTCCTCCTTCAGGGATTTGGCAGTGAGGAAGAGAATAGGGATTTCTGTATCGTACTGTCGGATTTCTTTGGCTACAGCAAAACCGTCGACCTCGGGGAGCATCACATCCAGGATGCAGAGGTCAAAATCGTGTTCGTGGATCATTTTCAGCGCCTGCCTGCCGTCAGAGCAGTGCGTTATCCGGTAACCCTGCAGTTCGAGGTTATCCTGGGTTACAAAGCTCAGGCTTTCGTCATCCTCAACGTATAATATATGTGCTTTCATGCTCAATCTTTGACAACCAACAACCTTATTCCCGGTTCAGGCACCGGAAATAACCATTAACGGGATCGGCTCACGCGCGGGCGGTGAACCTTCTAAACCGAACCTGTGCGCTCTGCCACAACCGGTGCCAGTGTGCCCAGGCTGTCTGCCGGGCTTCGGGGATAATAAGGTGTACGCAGGTGCCTTTGCCCTCCTGGCTGTCGAGGCGGATGCGCCAGCCGTGGGCGTCACAAATGCTTTTCACGTAGTAGAGCCCCAGGCCGAAGCCCTTTACTTTGTGGACGTTGCCGGTCGGTATCCGGTAAAACTTGTTGAATACCTTGCTTAGGTGCTCCCTGGGTATGCCGATGCCGTCGTCGGCTATGGTGATCCGGATTTCCCCATCGCGGACCCGGGCGCGGAGGGTGAGCCGGGGAGCATCTTTGCAGTACTTGATGGCATTGTCCATGAGGTTGTGCAGGATATTGGTCAGGTGGAGGCGGTCGGCCAGGACAGTGGCCTCTCCGACGTCGATCCGGCTGTTGAGGGTGCCGCCCTGGCGCTCGGCTTTAACTGCCGTGCTGTCGACGATGCTTTGCAGCACTTCCTGAAGGGGGATATGCTCTTGTTTGAGTTCGAAATTGCCCCGTTCGATCTTGGCCAGTTGCAGGACTTTTTCCACCTGGTTATTCAATCGCTGGTTTTGTTCCCGGACGATGCTGGCGTAGCGGAGCAGGCGCTGATCTTCCTGGACCACCGGGTTGGCGAGGAACACATCGGCCGCGATCTTGATTGTAGAGATGGGGGTTTTGAACTCGTGGGTCATGTTGTTGATGAAATCCTTCTGCAGTTCCGACAACCGCTTTTGCCGCAGGATCACAAACATGGAATAGGCAAAGAAAAGGATAACGACCAGCAGGATGGCCGAAAAGAAGATCGACAACTGCATCTGGCCAAACAGATAGCTGGACCGGGTGGGAAACTTCACGCTGAAATAGTAGGTGAACTTGTCGTCTTTAGGCAGGTTGCCCAGTTCCAGGTCTTTCTTCTTCCCGGGCGAGTAGCTGCAGTAGTTGCCGTAGACCATCTCGTTGGTCGTGCAGTCATAGACGGCGTATTCAAAGTCCACGTAGAGGGCCAGGCGCTCGAATTCCTTTTGCAGGAAGTACTCCAGGCTGTTGGCGTCGATCTCGCTCTCGATGTTGACGACGTAGTAGTTGGAGGTACGGCGGTTGACGATGTTTCGGGGCGGAAGCTCTCCGTTGTTGAGTTCCACCAGGCTGCAGGCCACTTCGTAGAGAGCCAGGTTGATCTTTTTATCGAATTCCTCCTCGTTGATATTCCAGGTACTCACCACCCAATACGCCTGAACGCCGATAATGCCGATAATGGCAATAGCGCCGAGGATCATGACCCGCAGGATGGTGCTGTTTTTCATATTTGTCTGATAATGGCCCCTAAATTATCGGGATAATCCGGTTAAAAAAAACTATTAACAGCATATTAACAAGCCATTCCTGCATATTCTTTCGGGGTTGATTTAATTTTTGCCTTCTTTGACGAATCCTTTGTTCCAGGATTCGTTAAAGAACCAGTTTTAAAATGTTCCCGGACTTGCCAGGGAATAACTATTTTTGCATCTTATGCGAATGCTCGACAAAACATTAAAAGGGTTGTTGGCTACGATGGCCATCCTGTTCCTGCTGCCGTCTTTTTTTGCAGCGCAGGAAAGGAGCAACCCTTTTGAGCTGGGCCCGCGGCTAAACCTTCCCGAAGCAGATGGAGACTCCGCCGCCGCTGCCGATACCGGCAACCCTTTCGATCTCGTCGCCCCGGCAAACCGGCCCGCCCGGCCCGCTCCCGCCGTCAGCCCTCCTGCGGCGAAAAAGGAGCAGGCCCCGCGCCAAAGCCGGTATCGCAACTTCCTCCTTATCACGAATATTGGCATATTATTGTTGCTGACGATCCTCATAACCCTGTTCCGGGGCCAGGTGGGCAAAGCCTACCGCGCCTTTCTGAACGACAACCTGCTCAGCCAGCTGCAACGGGAACGGGAGGCAGGTGGCGGGCTTCCCTACTATTTCTTTTACGTTTTTTTCCTGATCAATGCCGGCTTTTTTGTATTTCTGCTTCTCCGTCATTACGGGCAGGACATTGCCTACAACACCTGGGCAGGGCTGTTCTTTTGCATCGCAGGTACCGCCGGCCTGTTCCTGGGCAAACACCTGGTGCTGGGGTTCCTGGGCTTCGTTTTTCCAATAAAGAAAGAAGTCCGCTTGTATAGCTTTACGATCATCATATTCAGCATTATTCTTGGCTTTTTTTTGGTTATTGTCAACCTGATGGTTTCGTACGCTCCCGAAAATGCCTTGCCGCCGGTGCTTATCGGCGCCTATTCCGGTATCGGCGCCATCTACTTTTTCCGATCGCTTAGAGGGTTATTCATCAGTAACAGATTTGCGCTTTTTCACAAGTTTCACTTTTTGTTGTATATTTGCACAGTCGAAATCGCGCCTGTTCTCGTGCTGGTCAAGCTCGTGTTTTATTCTTAACGCTGACGGTACATATTAACGAATCTGTGTAAGGCCCCGCCGGTAAAGATGCCCTTGTGGCGAAACCCAGGCGGCCAGGCTTTGCAGTTGGGGGTTCGGTTAATTCGGATCGACAGCCCATCAGCTTCAGCACCAGGGACAGGGGTTCAATAAGTAAAACCCTTGTTGAATGGCAGTAAACGGTAAAGCGAAGCAAGAGGCTTACAAGCCGGTAAAAACTATTCTGGTATCTCAGCCCAAACCAGAGAGATCCCCCTACTACGAGCTGGAAAAAAAATACGGCCTGCAGATCGATTGGCGCCCTTTCATCCACGTGGAGGGGATCGAAGCCAAGGACTTCCGCAAAGCCCGTGTCCGGCCCGATGAATTCACTGCGATTATTCTTACGAGTAAGAACGCCGTAGACCACTTTTTCCGGATTTGCGAAGACCTGCGCATTAAAATGTCGCAGGATACCAAGTACTTCTGCCTGTCGGAGGCCATCGCCAACTACCTGCAGAAGTTCATCGTCTACCGGAAGCGGAAGGTTTTCTTCGGCAAACGAACTATCCAGGACCTGGCGCCTGCCCTCAAAAAGCACAGAGCAAACGAGAAGTTCCTTCTTCCTTGTTCCAACCTGGGGGCCAAGCAAGTCTCGGAATTCCTGGAAGAGAACGGTTTTAACTGGCAGGACGCTATGATGTACAAAACCGTCAGCAGCGACCTGTCCGACCTGAGTGACGTTACTTATGATGTATTGGTGTTTTTCAGCCCTCTGGGCATCCAGTCCCTCTACGAAAATTTCCCGGATTTCAAACAAAATGAAACCCGCATCGCCGTTTTTGGGACCAGCACCAGCAAAGCCGTGGAAGAAAGAGGGTTGACGATCAACATCAAAGCGCCGGCTCCGGAGGCGCCCTCTATGACCATGGCCCTGGAAAAATACCTGCAACTTTCGAACAAAGAGTAAGCTTACAGCCGGAAAGTGAACAAGCCCTGGCACCGTGGAGCTGCCGGGGCTTGTTCATTTTCCGGCGTCAACTAATCTTTGGTTCAGTTGTTTTTCCTTGGGAATTACATAAAGACATGAACGACCGGCTGATCAACATTCTGGAAAGAAACCTGCGGGAAGGCCTTCCGGGCCAGGAAGTGCAGTATCAGATGGCGCACGTCATCCGGAGACGGTATGAACCCGCCCCCCGGAGTGCCCGCAAGGCGGGGGTGCTTGCGCTGTTTTATCCCAGGGATTCAGGTTGGCACATCGTCCTGATCGAACGCAATTCGAGCCATCCGGACGACCGCCACGGCGGGCAGATCAGCTTCCCGGGCGGGAAATTTGAAGAAGGGGACCGCAATCTGGCCGATACCGCCCTGCGGGAAGCCCACGAAGAAGTCGGCGTCGACCCCGATACGGTGAAACTGATCGGCGAACTGACCGAATTGTACATCCCGGTCAGTAATTTCCTGGTGAAGCCTTTCGTCGGGTATACCACTGTTACGCCTCATTTCCAGCCCCAGCTCAGCGAAGTCCGGTCCATCGTGGAAGCCCCGGTCGAACATCTCCGGCAGCCGGAAACCCGCCAGGTCACTGACCTCCAGCTGGCCGACAACATCACGCTTCGCAAGGTACCCTACTTTAATGTGGAAAATAAGGTGGTGTGGGGCGCCACCGCCATGATGCTGAACGAATTGCTGGAATTGATCAGGTGATCACTCCGCCAATATCCGGTAAACCATATAACCCAGGCCCAGCAATAGCAGCAGGACAATCAGCAGCGATGCGCCGCTGTCGGCAAGCTTCTCGAAGGTGGGCAGGAATTTGATCCCAAAATAAATGGCGGCTCCAAAAAGGAGCAGAGCGAAGACGGCCTGTCGAGCGTTCATGGTTCTTTTTTATTCAAATGGCAAAGCTATTGCCTTTCCGCCAATAAAAAAGTGCCCCGCATCACAAAAATGCAGTTGTTGTGTAATCCTTAGAAGCCGTTTTTTTATCCCCCTATTGGAAGGCCTTCAGTTTTTTTTGAAATAATTGATGATCCCACCCTCCAGGACGGCTGCTTGCTGCCGCCTGCTCAGCGTGTGCCGGGTGGGGATGTCAATGCCTTTAGTTACATTTCGGACAATCACCTGCCGCCCTTCCCGGATGCTTTTCCGGGCCTCTTTTACCTCCAGCACATCCCCTTGCTCTATCTTATCATAATCATGGGGGTTGGCAAACTCCAGCGGCAGGATGCCGAAATTGGCCAGGTTCTGCCAGCCGATGCGGGCGTAGGTTTTGGCGATCACGGCCAGCTGCCCCAGGTATTTTGGCGCCAGGGCGGCGTGCTCCCGGCTGGACCCCTGGGCGTAATTGTCGCCGGCTACGACGATATGGCCGGGGTATTCCTTTCGGGCCTGCATCGCCCGGTCGTAGAAAGTGTCGTCGATAATAGAGTAGGAGTACTTGCTGATCTCCGGGATATTGCTGCGCAGGGGCAGCACTTCGGCCCCGGCGCGGAGGATTTCGTCGGTGGAAACATTGTCTCCCATTTTCAGCAATACCGGTGCTTTATAAGCATCCGGGTAGGGGGGGAATTCCGGCAGCGACCTGATGTTGGGCCCTTTCACCAGTTCAACCCTTTCGCCCTTGTCGTCCGGCGGCAGCAGCATTTGTTCGTTGATGATCTCTTTTTCAGAGTACCGGTATCGGGGGTATTTCATGCCGTAAAGTTCCTCCAGGCCTCTCGGGTCGGTGATCTTGCCGGTAAGGGCCGCCGCTGCTGCTGTTTCCGGGCTGCAGAGGTATACCTGGTCGTCGAGCGTCCCGGAACGGCCGGGGAAATTGCGCGGCATAGTGCGCAGGCTGATCTTGCCGCTGGCGGGCGCCTGGCCCATGCCGATACAGCCCATGCAACCCGACTGGTGGAAGCGGGCGCCGGCGTGCAGCAGGTTGAAAAAGCCGTCGGTGCGGGAGAGGTTCTCGATCAGTTGGCGGGAAGTGGGGTTGACGTCGAAGGAGACATTTTCGTGCGCCATTTTGCCTTTGACGATCTCGGATGTCACCCAGAAGTCCCGGATTCCGGGGTTGGCGCTGGAGCCGATCACGACCTGGTGGACGGGCAGGCCGGCCACCTCGCTTACCGGGACGACGTTGCCCGGGCTGCTGGGCCTGGCGATCAGCGGGACCAGTTTGGGCAGGTCGATCGTATCGTGGGCATCGTAGCCGGCGCCTTCGTCGGCGGTGAGTTCCAGCCAGTCGCCTTCTCTGCCCTGGGACTTCAGGAAGCGGCGCACCTCCTCGTCGGATGGGAAAACGGTGGTTGTAGCGCCCAGCTCGGTGCCCATATTGGCGATGACGTGGCGGTCCATGGCGCTGAGCGATTGCAGGCCTTCGCCGTAGTATTCTATAATGTATCCTCTGCCGCCTTTCACGTCATAGCGGCGCAGCATTTCCAGGATGACGTCCTTGGCGCTGACCCAGTCGGGCAGTTTCCCTTTGAGTTCCACCCCCATCACTTTGGGCATTTTTACATAATACGGCTTGCCGGCGACGGCTGCCGCCACGTCCAGTCCGCCGGTGCCGATGGCGAGCATGCCGAGCGAGCCGGCCGCCGGCGTGTGGCTGTCGGAGCCCACCATGGTCTTTCCGGGCTTGCCGAAGCGTTCCATGTGGACGGGGTGGCTGACTCCGTTGCCCGGGCGGCTGAACCAGTAGCCGAACTTTTTGGCTGCTGACTGCAGAAAAACATGGTCGTCAGCGTTCTTGTGGTCGCCCTGCAGCAGGTTGTGATCTACATATTGTACAGCGACCTCCGTCTGCGCCCGTTTAAGGCCCATAGCTTCCAGTTCCAGCATGACCAGGGTGCCGGTAGCGTCCTGTTGAAGGGCCTGGTCGATCTTCAGGCCGATCTCTTGGCCGGGTTCCATTTTGCCTTCGACGAGGTGGGAGGATATCAGTTTTTGGGTGACGTTTTTTGGTTGTGGCATAGGTAAGTGGGTTGGGTTCATAGGATTGAACGGGGCTTTGGGGGGGGAGGTTTACGGCTTTTAGGTATATTAAACAAACAAGCAGTTGCAATAGCAGCCGATAGCGCAGTAACCATTGGGGCCCCAACGGCAGGAAGATATTTAATCGTGCTAATAAAGTTTTTACCTTTTCTGGTACTTCTGATAAAGCTGCATCATTCCAATTAGAAAAGTGTTATCAACCTTAAGCGGACAGCTTCGGTATTCTTCGCCCATCAGTACCCACATCACAGAATTAACCCTATTTTTGCAGTTTGCTCAACACTGGGCCGCCCTTGCGGGTTATAAATGCTGTGATGGGAAAAACAACTATGACGAAAGACAATTCCAACGGGATCGGCAGCTACGAGCATGCTGTAGAGAACGGCTACATCGAGGTGACCGGAGCGCGGGTACACAACCTCAAGGACATCGACCTGCGCATCCCCCGCAACAAGATGGTGGTCATCACCGGCATCAGCGGCAGTGGCAAGTCTTCCCTGGCGTTCGATACGATCTATGCCGAAGGGCAGCGGCGCTATATGGAGACGTTTACCGCTTATGCCCGCCAGTTCATCGGCGAGATGGAGCGCCCGGATGTGGAGAAAATCACCGGCCTGAGCCCGGTCATCTCCATCGAACAGAAAACGACCGGACGAAACCCCCGTTCTACGGTAGGCACGATCACGGAAGTATATGACTTCATGCGCCTGCTTTTTGCCCGTATCGGCGAGGCCTACTCTTTCGAGACCGGCAAGCGCATGGTGCGCTATACCGAGGAGCAGATGAAGGAGGCCATCCTGGAGCAATTCCAGGGGCGAAAGATTCTCTTGCTCGCACCCCTGGTGCGGGGCCGCAAGGGCCACTACCGTGAGCTGTTCGAGCAAACCCGCAAGCAAGGCTATGCCAAAGTGCGTGTTGATGGCGAAGTGCTGGACATCACGCCTGGAATGAAGGCCGACCGTTACAAAGTACACGATATCGAAGTAGTAATCGATCGCATCAAGGTAAGCCCGGACCGTGCCAACCGGTTGAACACCTCCCTGCAGACCGCCTTGAAGATGGGCAACGGCCTGATCTTCATCATGGACAACGAAACCGGCGAGGTGCGCGGGTTCAGCAAACACCTCATGGACCCCGACTCCGGCATTTCCTACGAGGAGCCTTCCCCCAATTCTTTTTCCTTCAATTCCCCTTACGGTGCCTGCCCGCACTGCAACGGCCTGGGCCAGGTCAACCGGGTGGACCTCGAAAAGGTTATTCCGGACGACGGCAAAAGCATCAATGAGGCCGGCATCGCCCCGCTGGGGGAAGTGCGGCAGAATATGACCTTCAAGCAACTGCGCGCCATCGCCAAGAAATACAAATTCACTTTCGCCACTCCCATCCGGGACATACCCGAACAGGCACTGAATATCATCCTGCATGGCGGAGACGAAACCTTCAAAGTCAAGGCGGATACCAGCAGCGACTTCTCCTATAACCTGGCCTATGACGGCCTGTTCACCATGCTGGGCCGCTGGTACGAAGATACAACCTCCGAGAAAATCCGCCGCTGGGCCGAGGAGTTCATGACCATCGACACCTGCCCTGAATGCAGCGGATACCGCCTGAAAAAGGAGTCGCTGCATTTCAAAGTACACGACAAACACATCGGCGAGCTGGCGGAGATGGACCTCACTCTGCTCACCGACTGGATGCGGCAGGTGGACGGGCACCTCAGCGAACGGCAGCAGCTGATTGCCCGCGACATCCTCAAGGAAATACGCCTGCGCCTGGGCTTCCTGCTGCATGTCGGCCTGGATTACCTGAGCCTCAACCGCCCGGCGCGCACCCTCTCCGGCGGCGAATCCCAGCGCATCCGCCTGGCCACCCAGATTGGCTCCCAGCTCACGGGCATCACTTATATCCTGGACGAGCCCAGCATCGGGCTGCACCAGCGCGATAACCAGAAACTGATCGAAGCATTGCGCGAGCTTTGCGACATTGGGAATACCGTGCTGATCGTGGAACACGACAAGGACATCATGATGGCCTCCGACTATGTGATCGACCTCGGCCCCGGCGCCGGCAAGCACGGAGGAGAACTGGTCGGAGAGGGAACACCCGCCGAGTTCATCCACAGCCATACCCTGACTGCCGATTACCTCAACTCGAAAAAGAAGATCGAGGTGCCGGAAAAACGCAGGGAGGGAACCGGCCAATTCCTGGAATTGCAGGGTGCTGCCGGCAACAACCTGAAGGAGGTCGATGCGAAAATCCCGCTGGGTACGTTCTGCTGTGTGACCGGCGTTTCCGGCAGCGGCAAATCCACCCTCATCAACGAGACCCTTTACCCAATTCTGCGGCAACACTTCTACAAGAGCCTGAAGGCTCCGATGCCTTACCGGGAGTTGAAGGGCCTGGAGCATGTGGATAAGGTGATCGAGATCGACCAGTCGCCCATCGGGCGCACGCCCCGTTCCAACCCGGCGACTTACACCGGCGTTTTTACCGACATCCGCAAGATCTTCGCCGAGCTGCCGGAGGCAAAAATCCGGGGGTACAAGCCCGGGCGCTTCTCTTTCAACGTCAAGGGCGGACGCTGCGAAACCTGCGGCGGATCCGGCATGCGCGTCATAGAGATGAATTTCCTGCCCGACGTGCAGGTCGAATGCGAAACCTGCATGGGGCGGCGTTACAACCGCGAAACCCTGGAGATCATCTACAAAGGCAAATCCATCAGCGATGTGCTGGACATGACGGTAGAGGAAGCCGTGGAATTCTTCCAGCCCATCCCCAATATCTACCGCAAGCTGAAGACCCTCAATGACGTGGGGCTGAGCTACATCACCCTGGGACAGCAGGCCACCACCCTATCCGGGGGCGAGGCTCAGCGCGTCAAACTTTCCGAAGAACTGGCCAAGCGCGACACCGGCAGCACGCTCTACATCCTGGACGAGCCCACTACCGGCCTGCATTTCGAAGATATCCGCCACCTGTTGCACGTGCTCAACAAGCTGGTAGATAAAGGCAACACGGTGATCGTCATCGAGCACAACCTGGACGTCATCAAAGTGGCGGATCACATCATCGACATGGGGCCGGAAGGAGGCTGGCGGGGCGGCACGGTAGTGTGTGCCGGTACGCCGGAAGAGGTGGCGATGGTAGAAGGGAGTTACACGGGGCAGTTTTTGAGAGGGGAATTGCATACTGCAACGCAATAGGTTTTCGATGTGCGATGTACCCCCGAAAGTGCCGCCGCATCGCAGCCTGCGACGGGCACATCGCACATCAAAAATTGCATGTCGCACACCGCAAAACATGCCCAACATCTTAGGATCATAGGATCAATAACTTTCCATCACCCCACCCCTTCTGCTATCCTTTCCAGCAATGCCTGAAACTGCGGCAAATCCCGCAGCCCGTCGAGGTTGCTGTCATTTTCGTACCATTCCCGCTGGGTGATGCCCTTTTCGTAAGCCTTTTCCAGGCACTCCATTGCTTCCGCGTTCAGGCTGAGCAAGGCGAAGACGCAGCCCACATTATAGAGGACCATGGGGTCTTCCGGTGCGATGGCCAGGGCGTGGCGCGCCCATTCCAGGCCCTTTTCGGTTTCGCCCAGGGCCACCAGGCCATTGGCGCCGAGGTAGAAGGCACGGGTGTCATCAGGGTCAAGCAGCAGGCTGCTTTCCGCTACTTCTACGCCACGGCGGCGGGCGGCGCGGGCCTTGTCGGCCCGCCCCAGGTCGGCGTAGACCTGCCCGGCGAGCAGGAGCGACTGGAAATCTTCGGGCCGGGCCCGGTTCGCCTCTTCAAACCAATGAGCGGCCTCTTCCAGTTTCCCCTGGATGAAAAGCAGGCGGGCGAACAGGTAGCGGGCCTCAAAGAGTTTGGGGTCCAGCTCCAGCGCTTTCTCAAATGCCAGTTCTGCCTCCTCAAGCTGGCTTTCCAGAGAAAGGGCCTGCCCGTAGGCGACATAGGCCTCTGACAGCCAGGGATCGAGCGCTACGGCTTTGCGGCTGGCCTTGCCGGCGGCCAGCAGATATTGTTCCTGCCGGCCGATGTACATATAGATGTAGGCGTAACAGTTAGCCAGCCCGCAATATGCCAGGGCGTAAGCGTGGTCGATGGCGATGGCCTGGCGGAACAGCTCCATGGCCTTTTCGATCCCTTTCGGGCTGAACTGGTAATAATATTGCCTGCCTTGCAGGTAAAAATTATACGCCCGGATGTTCTGAGTTTGCCGGCTCCGGACGCCCCGGACGCGTTTGGAGATGAGTTTGATCTTGAGGTTGGCGGCAATATTCTCGGCGATCTCATCCTGAACGGCGAAAATATCCTCCATCTTGCGGTGGAAAGAACCCGACCAGATGTTGTAGCCAGTGACGGCATCCACCAGCGAAGCAGTGATGCGGAGTTTGCTGTTGGCTTCCTGTACGGTGCCTTCCAGGACGGCCTTGGCGTTGAGGCGGCGGGCAGTTTCCCGAACATCGAGCTTCTGCCCTTTGAGGGCAAAGGCGGAGGAACGGGCGACGACCTGCAGCCCCGGCACCTTGCTCAGGGCGATGATGATCTCCTCGGCGATCCCGTCGCCCAGGTAGTGCTTATCGGTATGGGGGTTGAGGTTGACGAAAGGCAGCACGGCGATTGTAGGTACCGGCTTTTCCGTCCGCGGAGGCGGAAACTTTCCCGGCAGCCCGGGGACGGTAAGTTGGTACAGCCGCTCCGGTTCTTTGAAACCGCGCAGCAGAAATTCTCCGAGGTCGATGAGTTCCGCCTCGTGGGGAGGGGCGCTTTTCAGGCTCCGCACGGCCGATTGCGAAAGCAGTATCTGCCCACCATGGGCGGCGCTGCATATCCGGGAGGCCCGGTGTACTTCCAGCCCTATATAACCGGAAGGGGCGGTGATGGCGTCGCCTGTGTGGATGCCCATACGCACCCGGAATCCCACTTTCCGGGCCCAGCCCTGAGCAGCAAAGGCCCGCTGTGCCATCAGTGCGGCGGCAGCTGCTTTCTGCGCTTCGGCGAAAACGACGAAAAAACCGTCGCCTGCAGTATCTACCTCTTGGCCGCCGTACTGGCTCAGCAACAGCCGGATCACATTGTGATACTCCCGCAGGATTTGCGCATAACCCTCCCCCATTTCAGCGAGCAGCTCCGTGGACCGCTCGATGTCGCTGAAAAAGAAGGTCAACCTTTGTTTGGGCAGGTTGCTGCTCATTTGTTCTGGTTGTTAGGGAGTAGCCTTTACTGGCAGCAAAGGTAAGTTCTTTTCCCTGCATCTTCGGGCAGGTGACAAAATTCATCGAAAGTGTGGGCAGGTTGCCCTAATTTTCCCGTCCCGTTAATTTTCCCTAATCAAATTAAAAACATGCATCACAAAACAACCATCGAGCCTTTTCGCATCAAGGTAGTGGAGCAAATCCGCCTGACTTCCGAAGCCGAGCGCCGTCAGTTTTTGCAGAACGCTCAATACAACCCGTTCCTCCTCCACTCTGACGAAGTGATCATCGACCTGCTGACCGACAGCGGCACGTCCGCCATGAGCGCCAACCAGTGGAGCGCCATTATGCGGGGGGATGAGAGCTATGCCGGTGCCAGGAGCTGGCTGCGGATGGAGTCTACCATCAGGAGCCTGACGGGCTACCCCTATATCCTGCCGACCCACCAGGGGCGGGCGGCCGAACACCTGCTCTATTCCCGGATTGGCGGGCCGGGCAAAGTATTCATCAGCAACACCCACTTCGACACCACGCGCGCCAATATCGAATTCTCGGGTGCCACGGCGGTGGATATCCCCGTAGAAGAAGGAAAACACCCGGAAGTGTATCATCCCTTTAAAGGCAACCTGGATATTGCCGCCCTGGAAGCCCTGGTCGAAAAACACGGAGCAGAGAATATCGGCGCGGTTATCCTGACAGTGACCAACAACAGCGGCGGCGGCCAGCCGGTGAGTATGGCCAACGCAGCGGCAATCTCGGCGATCTGCAAACAACATAGGATTCTCTTCATCCTCGACGCCTGCCGCATTGCCGAAAACGCTTACTTTATCCACCAGCGGGAAGAAGGCTACAGGAACAAAAGCTACCGCGATATCGCCACGGCGATGTTCGCCCTGGCCGACGGCTGCATTATGAGCGCCAAGAAAGACGGCCTGGTCAATATGGGGGGCTTCCTGGCCCTGAAAGACCTCGACCTGGCCCTGAAGTGCCGCACCGTGCTCATCATCACCGAGGGATATTCCACCTACGGCGGGCTTTCGGGCCGCGATATGGAGGCCATCGCGATCGGGCTGGAGGAGGTTTTTGAGCCCGACTACCTGAATTATCGCATCAAGAGTACCGGTTATATGGGAGAGCAGTTGCGCAAGATCGGCGTGCCGCTCATCTGGCCTCCCGGCGGCCATGCTATCTACGTCGATGCCAGGGCGTTCTATCCGCATATCCCGGTCGAGGAATTCCCGGGGCAGGCTCTTGTCTGTGAGCTGTACCTCAAGGCAGGCATCCGCTGCTGCGAGATCGGCTCGGTTATGTTTGGAAAAAAGGACGAAAAGGGCCGTCTGATCCCCGCCGCAATGGAACTGGTGCGGCTGGCCATTCCCCGCCGGGTATACACGCAGAGCCATGTCGATTACGTGGTAGAAACCTTCCGGGAACTGGAGCAGGAAACAGAACGGGCGCACGGCTACCGCATCACCTATGAACCGCCGTTTTTGCGGCATTTTACGGCACGGTTTGAGCCGGTGGTGTAGGGTGGGGAAGGGGTGTTTAGAGTTGTTTTCTGCCGGAGGCCGGGCGTTGTTATTGGTTATTTGCCGTTAAATGCCCTGGGCATGATGGGTTGCCAATAACCTAATAACCAATAACCTGTTTACTCCCCGGCGCCCTCCAAAAGCACCTCCATCAACGTCCGGAAAGCTACATATTTGTCCTTATAACGCTCGGTATGTTCCTTTTGCAGGCGGGGAGCGTGGTGTTGCTGATATTCCTGAAAAGTTTCCATATCCGGTGAAAAGTACTGGATGGCGTAGGTGATGCCGTCGGATTCGTCCACCCCGAGCAGGCGGCACAGTTTGTGTTCGGTGAACAGGCCTGTGGCCAGCACATCGGGAATGTGGACGTTTTTCATCCATGCCAGCCAGTCGTCGTGTGCGGCAAGGTCGATTTTTACGGTGACGTTGTAGAGGATCATATCCGGGATTTGAGGGTATAATCATCAGCAAGGTCCGAAGTTACAAATAACTTTTCGTTTTACTGGTTCCCGATCAACTGATCCACGATCTCTTCCATCATCTCCCGGTGGGTTTCGATGTAATCCAGGGCGGCCTGATGCAGTGCCCACCGGTTACCGGGGTGGATATTGTCCATCGCAGAGTCGGCATTGCCGAGGGCGGGGTTGATCCGGTAGTACCGGCCCCCGTCGTCGCAGGGCTGGCGGGCAAACAGCTCCCGTAGCTGGTAGTCCACCGTTTCTGTGCTGGCGGACATCAGGATGTCGATGATCGGTTTCACCCAGCCTGCCATGCCCTTCGATTTGACCGCATCAAAGGCGTAGCCTTCCCTGCCGGCGCCGGTGCCCAGTGAAACGATCATCATATCGGCGGTTGTGGGATGGGCCGCATTGCCGCCTTCTCCTCTCAATCTCGAAAAGCTGGCTTTCTGAGCTTCCGTAAAAGCGCAAAGTGTGGGGTTGTTGGCGAAGACGCCCCCATCAACCAGGGGTATGGCAGCCCCTCCTTGCACACCACTGGACAAAATGGTTTTGGACACAGAGAGGCACGGAGGTCAACACAGAGTACACGGAGTTTTTTCCATTGATAATCAGGTCTCTGTGTGGCTCTGTGCCTTCTCGGCGTACTCTGTGT